>NZ_KV813960.1:0-34763 GCF_001813805.1 Streptococcus sp. HMSC066F10 | reverse complement strand
CCTATAAGAGTCGCCCAATCGGCGGCTTTTGTGTTTTTAAAAGAATTCAAAAATTCTCAGGGGTTTAAATTCCTATTTTTTTAGATTTTGTTATAATAGTAAAGAGGTCTATGCTATGAAAAAAACTGTGTTTGTTTGCTTGGGAAATATCTGTCGCAGTCCAATGGCAGAATTTGTGATGAAAGATTTGACAGATGGTGTTTATGTTGAAAGTCGTGCGACTTCTGATTGGGAGCATGGTAATCCAATCCATTCGGGAACGCAGGCGATTTTTAAGAAATATGCCATTCCTTACGACCAAAGCAAAACTTCTCAACAAATTTCACAGCAGGATTTTGTAGACTTTGATTATATTATAGGAATGGACGAATCCAATTTTCAAGATTTGAGGAAAATCGCACCGGGAAAATATCTGGAGAAAGTATTTCAATTTGAAGAGAGAAGTGTGCCAGATCCTTGGTACACAGGTGATTTTGATGAAACTTATCAGCTTGTCTTGGCAGGCTGTCAGAAATGGATTGAGCGCATAAAGAGCGAAGATTAGTGGAGAGAATGGACGCATTAAAAGAATTTTACGAAAAGTACAAAATTTATCTTACAAGGCATAACTTGGAATTGCTAGCAGTAACGGTTATTGTCCTATCAGCGATGGTGGCTTTTACATCAGGTATTCCCAGTCAAGGGGCATTGACCTTGGATAAAGGAACAATCAAATATAATGGCAGTCTCGTCCGTGGTAAAATGAATGGTCAAGGAACATTGACTTTTAAGAATGGTGATGTTTATAAAGGCTATTTTAAAAATGGAACTTTCAATGGGAAAGGAACTTTTACAGCTAAAGCTGGCTGGAAGTATGAAGGAAATTTTGTAAATGGTCAAGCAGATGGTCAAGGCAAATTAACAACAGAAAATAATGTTGTCTACAAGGGAAAGTTTAAACAGGGGATTTATCAAAATGCGCGTTAAATGGTTTTCATTAGTGAGGATTACAGGGTTACTTCTAGTCCTGCTCTACCATTTCTTCCAGAAAGCTTTTCCTGGCGGTTTTATTGGTGTGGATATTTTCTTCACTTTCTCAGGCTTTTTGATTACATCTCTCTTGATTGATGAATTTGCCAGAGACAAAGACATTGATGTTAAAGGATTCTTGAGACGTCGCTTTTATCGGATTGTGCCACCGCTTGTCTTTATGATTTTGATTGTCATGCCCTTTACCCTGTTGATTCGGAAGGATTTTGTGGCTGGTATTGGGACGCAAATCGCTGCTGTGCTCGGCTTTGTGACAAATTTTTATGAAATTTTGTCTGGTGGAAATTACGAGAGTCAATTTATCCAACATCTCTTTGTGCACACATGGAGCTTGGCTTTGGAGATGCACTACTATATCTTGTGGGGCTTGGCAACATGGTATTTAGCGAAGAAAAGTAAAACCATTGGGCAATTTCGTGGTATTATCTTTCTTTTATCATCTGCTTTGTTCTTGATTAGTTTTCTCTCTATGTTTGTCAGAAGTTTCTTCTCTTCAAACTTTTCTGTGATTTACTTTTCAAGTTTCACGCATATCTTCCCGTTTTTTGCAGGAAGTATTTTAGCGACACTTTCGGGTGTGAGTGATTTGGGAGCACCTTTTCGTAAAATGGAGCAGGCGCTTGATTTGAAAAAGACCTTTTATCTACTTGGTGGTAGTTTTGCAGCTTTGCTGTTATTAACGTTCCTCCTGAGATTTGATAATTTATTGACTTATCTGTTTGGTTTTCTTCTTGCAACGGTATTTTCGGTGGTGATGATTTTGGCAACACGTGTGCTCCATGAGAAGACGCCACATGTTGATGAGCCGCCCGTTATCACATTTATTGCAGATACGAGCTATGGTGTGTATTTGTTCCATTGGCCGTTTTACATCATCTTTTCCCAATTGATGAGCAATGGATGGGCAGTTCTATTAACAACCGTGCTTTCTTTTGCTTTGGCGGCTTTCTCTTTCTATCTATTGGAGCCGACATTAGCAGGTAGAGAGCCAAAAGTATTTGGCTTGAAGATGGACATCAAGCAAATCACAACACCTGTATTTTATAGTTTGATTCCATTAACACTGGTCGCTTTGGTCATGATTGTGACTGCTCCGAAAATTGGTGCTTTTGAAGAAAATTTGCTCGTCAATGGGTTAAATCAAGCTGACAGTAAAATGCAGATCACTCGTACCCAAGCTGATAATGTGAGTGCCAGTCAATACAATGTAGCAAAGGGTACGACCGTTATCGGAGATTCGGTAGCTTTGCGAGCAAGTGAATGGCTCAAGCAGGCTATGCCGGGAATTCAAGTGGATGCAGCGGTCAGTCGAAACTTAGAATCGGGCTTGCAAGTCTATCAAACTGATATTTCAAACAAGGTGCTTCTGGAGACAGTCGTCTTAGCCTTGGGAACCAATACGGTTGATAACTACGAAAGTTTGCTCAATCAATTTATTGAGAAATTACCAAAAGGACATCGTTTGGTTTTAGTGACGCCGTATGATGGTCGCACAGCACATAACGCTTCTAGCTTGGCAGTCAAAACACGTCAGTATGAGTTGGAATTGGCGAAAAAATACGATTATGTATTTGTAGCGGATTGGTATCAAACTGCTATCGAACACCCAGAAATTTGGTACGGAACTGACTATGTGCACTTTGGCTCGGAGACAACAACAATCACCAAGGGCGGTGAGCTCTATGCACAAACCGTTAAACAAGCCATTGATGAAGCTGTGAAAAAAGGAACGGTGAAGAAATAGTAGTAAATAATTAGAAGTCATGGATTGCTTTGCGATTCATGACTTTTGTGTACTGTAAAAAGGATAGTAGGGTAGAACGAGGGTGGAGGAATACATGGCAAAAATGCTCTTTTTTACATAACTTTTGTTTTAGGAAATCTTGAAAAAGTATGTGAAATATATAATTTTATGTTTTAAAATTCACAAACAATGTTTTTAAATATAATAGAAAACTCATGTTTTGAAATAACTTCACAATATAAAAGAAAAAGTTTGTGAAGTTTGCATGAAACTGTTTACAAGAGAAAAAAAATAAGGTATAATAATCTTGTGAAAAATTTAACAAAGGGTTTATAAAAATCCTAAAAACCATTGGAGGAACACATGGCTGATAAAAAAACATTAACTCCCGAAGAAAAAAAGTTAGCTGCTGAAAAGCATGTTGACGAACTCGTTCAAAAAGGGCTAGTTGCTCTGGAAGAAATGAGAAAATTAAATCAAGAACAAGTAGACTACATTGTTGCAAAAGCTTCAGTTGCTGCTCTTGATGCACATGGTATCTTAGCAGAACATGCTGTTAAAGAAACAGGTCGCGGTGTCTTTGAAGACAAAGCAACAAAAAACCTTTTTGCCTGCGAACATGTTGTTAACAATATGCGTGGTGTTAAAACTGTTGGTGTGATTGAAGATGATCCTATTACAGGTTTAACGAAAATTGCTGAACCGGTCGGAGTAATCTGCGGAATCACTCCAACGACCAACCCAACTTCAACAGCGATTTTTAAATCATTGATTTCGTTGAAAACGCGGAATCCAATTATCTTTGCTTTCCACCCATCTGCTCAAGAATCTTCTGCTCATGCGGCACAAATCGTACGTGATGCAGCGATTGCAGCAGGTGCACCTGAAAACTGTGTTCAATGGATTACACAGTCATCTATGGAAGCAACAACAGCTTTGATGAACCACGAAGGGATTGCAACAATCCTTGCGACTGGTGGGAACGCCATGGTAAAAGCTGCCTATTCATGCGGCAAACCTGCTCTTGGAGTTGGTGCTGGTAACGTTCCAGCTTACGTTGAAAAATCAGCAAATATCCGCCAAGCAGCACATGATATCGTGATGTCCAAATCATTTGATAATGGTATGGTCTGTGCATCTGAGCAAGCCGTGATCATTGATAAAGAAATCTATGATGAATTTGTAGAAGAATTCAAATCTTACCATACTTACTTTGTCAACAAGAAAGAAAAAGCGCTTTTGGAAGAATTCTGTTTTGGTGCAAAAGCTAACAGCAAGAACTGCGCTGGTGCAAAATTGAACCCAAATATTGTTGGTAAACCAGCTACGTGGATTGCTGAGCAAGCAGGATTCAAAGTACCAGAAGGTACGAATATCTTGGCCGCTGAATGTGCAGAAGTTGGAATTAAAGAACCATTGACTCGTGAAAAATTATCACCTGTTATTGCAGTTTTGAAAGCTGAAGATACTGAAGATGGACTTAAAAAAGCTCGTCAAATGGTTGAATTTAATGGTCTAGGACACTCAGCTGCTATCCATACAAAAGACGAAGCTCTTGCAAAACGTTTCGGTACGGAAATAAAAGCAATGCGTATTATCTGGAACTCTCCATCTACCTTTGGTGGTATCGGTGATGTATACAACGCCTTCATTCCATCATTAACACTTGGATGTGGTTCATACGGACACAACTCAGTTGGTGATAACGTATCAGCTATCAACCTTCTTAACATCAAGAAAGTAGGAAAACGTAGAAATAATATGCAATGGTTTAAAGTTCCTTCAAAAATCTACTTCGAACGTAACTCAATCCAATACCTTCAAACTTGCGAAGGTATCGAACGTGTCATGATTGTTACCGATAAATCAATTGAAAAACTAGGTTTTGTACAACGTGTGATTGACCAGTTGAATCTTCGTAAAAACAAAGTCACGATTCAAGTCTTTTCAGATGTTGAACCAGATCCAGATATCACAACAGTTCGTCGTGGTGTTGAAGTAATGCGCTCGTTTGAACCAGACACTATCATTGCCCTTGGTGGTGGCTCACCAATGGATGCGGCTAAAGGTATGTGGATGTTCTATGAACAGCCAGACGTTGACTTTGGTGACCTCGTTCAAAAATTCATGGATATCCGCAAACGTGCCTTCAAATTCCCATCACTTGGTAAGAAAGCACAGTATATTGGTATTCCAACAACATCTGGTACAGGTTCAGAAGTAACACCGTTTGCAGTTATCTCTGATAAGGCAAATAATCGTAAATACCCTATCACTGACTATGCATTGACACCAACCATTGCAATTGTTGATCCTGCTTTGGTAGAATCTGTTCCAGCATTTATTGCTGCTGACACAGGTATGGATGTCTTGACACACGCAACTGAAGCTTATACTTCTAACTTTGCCAATGACTATACAGATGGTATTGCTCTTCAAACTATCAAGTTAGTCTTCAAATACTTGGAAAAATCTGTAAAAACGGCTGACCCAGAAGCCCGTGAAAAGATGCACAATGCCTCTACAATGGCTGGTATGGCCTTTGCAAATGCCTTTCTTGGGATGAGTCACTCAATGGCGCATAAGATTGGTGCTGTTCACCACACCATTCACGGACGTACAAATGCTATTTTACTTCCTTATGTTATCCGTTACAATGGAACTCGTCCATCTAAAACTACAACATGGCCTAAGTACAATTACTGGAAAGCTGATGAAAAATTCCAAGATATTGCTCGTATGCTAGGTCTTCCTTGCTCAACACCAGAAGAAGCGGTTGAAGCGTATGCCAAAGCTGTTTATGACCTTGGTGTAGCGGTTGGTATCAAGATGAACTTTAAAGATCAAGGTATTGATGAAAAAACTTGGAAAGATAGCTTACATGATATTGCCGTTCTTGCTTATGAAGACCAATGTTCACCAGCAAATCCACGCTTGCCAATAGTTACTGACATGGAAGAAATTATGGCTGATGCCTACTATGGCTATGCAGAACGTCCAGGACATCGTAAATAGACAGTAAAGTTTGTTCTAATTTGAATCGTTCGTCATTGTACAGACAATGTATTCAGATTTTTAGACATAAATCAGTTTATCAGTAACTATCTCCCTGCTTTTGTAGGGAGATTTTTCTATTTGGAGAGAGTGTCCTTTCTCTCGCTTAATATTGTATGCGTTTTCCTGTAAACTAGTTGTGAAAAAAGGAGGGCGGTCATGTTTCAATTGTTGGTATTTGATAGGGACGATGTCATTGTGTATACAGAAAATCTTATACTTCTCTTTGCCTTAAAATATCATAATAGACTGATAAGTTTTGAATCTGTAAATTTGATACTAAAATAATGAAAAGTTGATGTTGCAAAAAGCATTATGAGTGTTATAATATAGCTGTGTAAGCGGTTTCTAAAATAGATGATATTTATAAGAAATAAGGAGGACATATAATGTCAGTATTTTATGTTCCATCAGTTAATCTTATTGGTTGTGGTGTGATTAATGAAATAGGTGGTCATATCAAAGAGTTGGGGTATAAGAAAGCTCTCTTGGTGACAGACCATTATATTGCAAGTAGTGACATTTTACCTAAGGTAACTGCACCACTTGATAAGGAAGGCATTGAGTATGTCGTTTTTAGTGATGTTGATCCGAATCCAACTGTTAAAAATGTTGAAGATGGTTTAGCTGTTTTGCGAGATAATAATTGTGATTTTATTATTTCACTTGGTGGTGGTTCGCCGCAAGATGCTGCAAGTAGTATTTCAATTCTTGCAACGAATGGTGGGCGTCCGCAAGATTACGAAGGTGTTCACAAATCAAAGGAAAAAGGCTTGCCGGTTGTAGCAATCAATACGACGGCAGGAACATCAGCTGAAATCACGATTAACTATGTTATTACTGATGAAGAGCGTAAAGTGAAAATGGTTATGGTTGACAAGAATAGCCTTGCACTCCTGTCAGTAAATGATCCAGAATTGATGATTTCAAAACCAAAAGCTTTGACGGCTGCAACGGGTATGGATGCCCTTACACATGCGGTTGAAGCTTTGGTAACACCAGGTGCATACAATGTAACGAAAAAATTATCTATTGGTGCAATTGAGTTAATTAAAGAATTTTTGCCATGTGCTGTTGAAAATGGCCATGACATTGAAGCACGCGAAGCGATGGTTAATGCGATTTTCCTAGGTGGTATGGCCTTTAATAATGCTGGGCTAGGTTATGTACATTCTATGGCTCATCAACTTGGAGCAGTTTACAATCTTCCTCACGGTGTTTGTTGTGCCATGCTTTTACCGGTTGTAGAGCGTGAAAATGCAAAACGTGTGCCAGAAGCATTCCGAAATGTTGCAAAAGCTCTTGGTCTCCATACGGAAGGCAAAAGTGATAAAGAATGCGCTGATTATGCCATTTCTGAAATTGAAAAATTATCAGCAACTGTGGGTATTCCGAAAAAATTGACAGAACTGGACATTAAAGAAGAGGAATTTGACTTTGAATACCTTTCTAAAAATGCACTCATTGATGCTTGTGCACCAGGAAATCCATTTATGCCAACCCTAGAAGAAACGATTGCTCTTTACAAAGAATTGTTTTAAGCACTGATTTATCATAAAAATAAGCTACCGATGAAATTTTCGGTAGCTTATTTACGTTTTCAATTTTTATGCTTGCCCAATATGTCCCCTACCTCTGGTTCGTTCGTAAAATAAAATTGGCAAATATTGACTGATAATCTTTTGTGAGGAGTCGCGTGGCATAAAATATTATAAAACACTTCAACGGACTTTTTAAAAAGAAATTTAGACGGACGCCAGGACAATATCGCAAAGAACACCAGCACTGAGAAACTTTTAAACTTTTATTCAAAAGCGACTCTGGCTGATACTCCTGAAAAAAGCGTTCCCCCTTGCTAATTCTATTATAAGGTCTCCATTCTGGAAAATTCTTGGGGGAAAGCTTGTGACGATGTGGTAGATAGCGCTCGCAGAGATGTAGTCTTTTGCGTGCCTCAGAGGCAATGTGCGATAATGATAGTATCATGTTAAAATGATTATCTCTCTGAAACTACTTTCAAGATTTAAGAGAAAAGTGAGCATTATCAGAAATTAGAACCTAAATATCGGATGTTATTGAAAGCGTTTAGAAAAACAGCTATAATAGTACCGTAAGATTGAAAGCGCTTTAAAAACTGATCTACAATAGCAAAGGAGAAGGCTACCTATGGCACAAATGACAAAAGACGAGCTGATTGCCAAAATAAAAGATGGCATCATTGTTTCCTGTCAAGCCTTGCCACACGAACCGCTATATACTGAAGCAGGTGGAGTTATTCCCCTTTTGGTAAAAGCGGCTGAACAAGGAGGAGCTGTTGGCATTCGAGCTAATAGTGTTCGGGATATTAAGGAAATTAAAGAGGTTACTTCGCTGCCAATCATCGGCATTATCAAGCGAGATTATCCACCTCAAGAGCCATTTATTACCGCAACGATGCGAGAAATTGATGAACTAGCATCTCTGGATATTGAAGTAATTGCTTTTGATTGTACAAAGCGGGAACGTTTTGACGGTTTAAAGATTGCGGATTTTATCAAGCAAGTGAAGGAAAAATATCCTCATCAATTGCTCATGGCAGATGTGAGTATCTTTGAAGAGGGTGTGGCTGCAGCAGAAGCAGGTGTGGATTTTGTGGGTACAACATTGTCAGGTTACACCTCTTATAGTTTGCAATGCGAGGGACCGAATTTTGACTTAGTAAAAAATTTATGTGATGCAGGTTTGGATGTCATTGCGGAAGGAAAAATCCATTATCCGAGTGAAGCCAAAACCATTCATGACCTAGGTGTTAGAGGAATTGTAGTGGGTGGTGCCATTACGCGTCCCAAAGAAATCACAGAGCGTTTTGTTGCAGCAGTAAGTGAAAAGTAGGAACAATTTTATCCTAAAAAGGATGACAATAAAAGGAGAAACAATATGAGGATGAAGAAAATACTTTGTTCGTTAGTTGCAGGAGCTGCAATTTTATCTTTGGCAGCATGTGGAAATTCAGGTGGTTCAAACAAATCAGCTGATTCAGGAAATTCCTCTGGCAAGACAGAGATTACTTGGTGGGCTTTCCCAGTCTTCACGCAAAAAAAGGCCAGCGATGGTGTTGGTACGTATGAAAAAGAAATTATCAAAGCATTTGAAAAAGCTAATCCAGATATTAAAGTGAAATTAGAAACTATTGACTTCAAATCTGGTCCAGAAAAAATCACAACAGCTATTGAAGCAGGAACAGCGCCAGATGTGCTGTTTGACGCACCAGGACGGATTATTCAATATGGTAAAAATGGTAAATTGGCAGAATTGAATGATCTCTTTACTGATGACTTCGTCAAAGATGTTAACAACAATCAAATCATTCAGGCCAGCAAAGCTGGTGACAAAGCCTATATGTATCCAATTAGCTCTGCGCCATTTTATATGGCATTGAACAAGAAAATGCTGAAAGAAGCTGGTGTGTTAGACCTTGTTAAAGAGGGCTGGACAACTGCTGACTTTGAAAAAGTATTAAAAGCATTGAAAGCTAAAGGGTATACTCCTGGCTCACTCTTCAGTAATGGTCAAGGTGGTGACCAAGGTACACGTGCTTTCATTTCAAATCTTTATGGTGGTTCTGTAACAGATGATAAGGTGACAAAATATACAACGGACAGTCCAAACTTTGTCAAAGGTTTGAACAAAGTAGTGAGCTGGATTAAAGATGGTTTGATGACAAACGGCTCTCAATTCGATGGTGGAGCAGATATTCAAAACTTTGCGAATGGGCAAACTTCTTATACTGTTCTTTGGGCACCTGCGCAAAATGGTATCCAAGCAAAATTGTTGAAGGCAAGTGGCGTTGAAGTTGTTGAAGTACCATTCCCGTCAGACAATGGCAAACCAGCTTTGGAATACCTTGTAAATGGCTTTGGCATCTTTAACAATAAAGATAAAAAGAAAGTAGAAGCTGCTAAAAAGTTTGTTAAATTTATTGCGGATGATAAAAAGTGGGGGCCAAAAAATGTTGTTCGTACAGGTGCCTTCCCAGTCCGTTCCTCATTTGGAAAATTATATAATGACAAACGGATGGAAACAATCAACACTTGGACAAAATATTATTCACCATATTACAACACGATTGATGGATTTGCAGAAATGAGAACACTCTGGTTCCCAATGTTGCAATCTGTTTCAAATGGCGATGAAAAAGTTGAATCTGCTTTGAAGACCTTTACAGAAAAAGCAAATGAAACCATTAAAAAAAGTAAAAAATAAATAATGTAACGATTTCCCTTTTTCTGTTGTTGGTTTCATAAAATAGGAAAAGGGAATTTTTTATCAAAAAGAGGAGGTCAGTATCTCCTCTAGCTAAATGAGGTGTTGAATGTGAAAGTGAATAAAATAAGAATGAGAGAAACGGTGATTTCCTATGCTTTTTTGGCACCAGTTCTATTATTCTTTATTGTCTTTGTATTGGCACCGATGGTGATGGGATTTGTAACGAGTTTCTTTAATTATTCTATGACATCCTTTTCATTCGTTGGATTGGACAATTACTCACGAATGTTTAAAGATCCAGTCTTTATTAAATCTCTCATTAATACGGTGATTATTGTTATTGGTTCGGTACCAATTGTTGTGTTGTTCTCTTTGTTTGTGGCTTCTCAAACCTATAGTCAGAATGCGATTGCACGGTCATTTTATCGGTTCGTCTTCTTCCTGCCAGTGGTGACAGGGAGTGTAGCTGTAACGGTTGTATGGAAATGGATTTACGACCCACTGTCAGGGATTTTGAATTTCGTACTGAAATCAGGTCATGTTATCAACCAGAATATTTCTTGGCTGGGTGATAAGCATTGGGCGTTGATGGCGATTATTGTGATTTTGCTGACAACTTCTGTCGGGCAGCCTATTATTCTCTATATTGCTGCTATGGGAAATATTGACAATTCATTGGTAGAAGCTGCGCGTGTTGATGGAGCGACAGAACTGCAAGTTTTCTGGAAGATTAAATGGTCAAGTCTTTTGCCAACAACTCTGTATATTGCGATCATTACAACAATCAATTCTTTCCAATGTTTTGCCTTGATTCAGCTATTGACATCTGGAGGGCCAAACTATTCAACCAGTACATTGATGTATTACCTGTATGAAAAAGCCTTCAAGTTATCTGAATATGGTTATGCCAATACCATGGGGGTATTTTTAGCTGTCATGATTGCTTTGATTAGCTTTGCCCAATTCAAGATTCTTGGAAATGACGTCGAATATTAAAGAAAGGAGAGACAAGATGAAACAGAAAAAAATGAGTGCCTTTACGGTAATTTCAACGATTATTCTCTTGGTGTTGACCGTTCTCTTTGTTTTTCCTTTCTATTGGATTTTAACAGGGGCTTTCAAATCGCAGCCAGATACGATTGTCATTCCACCTCAATGGTGGCCTAAGATGCCAACATTAGAAAATTTCCAACAGCTGATGGTGCAAAACCCAGCCCTGCAATGGATGTGGAATAGTGTCTTTATTTCACTAGCAACGATGTTTTTGGTTTGTATCACATCTTCCTTAGCAGGTTATGTTTTAGCGAAGAAACGCTTTTATGGTCAACGAATCCTTTTTGCAACTTTTATCGCTGCCATGGCTCTGCCTAAGCAAGTTGTGCTGGTTCCTCTGGTTCGTATTGTCAATTTTATGGGAATTCATGATACACTAGCTGCAGTTATTTTGCCTCTTGTCGGTTGGCCTTTTGGGGTTTTCCTCATGAAGCAATTTAGTGAAAATATCCCAACGGAATTGTTGGAATCTGCTAAGATTGATGGCTGTGGTGAAATTCGGACTTTTTGGAATGTAGCTTTTCCAATTGTAAAACCAGGTTTTGCTGCCCTTGCCATTTTTACCTTTATCAATACATGGAATGATTACTTTATGCAATTGGTCATGCTGACATCGCGGCAGAATCTAACGATTTCACTAGGGGTAGCAACGATGCAGGCGGAAATGGCGACCAACTACGGTTTGATTATGGCTGGTGCTGCTATGGCAGCTGTTCCGATTGTAACCGTCTTTCTTGTCTTCCAAAAATCCTTCACGCAAGGTATTACTATGGGAGCTGTGAAAGGATAAGGAGGCTGACCAAATGATTTTCGATGAATTGGAAAATCTCGCCCACTACAAAGGTATCTATGAGAATTTGGATTGTGCCATTGATTATCTCCTGACTCACAATTTAAACGATTGTGAGTTGGGACGGTATGAGATTGACGGAGAAAAATCCTTTCTGTTTGTGCAGGAAAATGAATTGAGTTCCGAAGTGACAGATGAATGTGAATTTCATCAAGCTTATCTGGATTTGCATTTTCTCTTGGAAGGGCATGAAGTCATTCAATATGGCACAAGAGTAAAAGAAGTAAGAGAATCGTATGATAAAAAGAAGGATATTGGGTTTGTGATTTGTGAGCAGCTCTATCCACTTTATTTGGACAAGCAGAATTTTGCTGCATTTTTGCCCAACGAACCACATCAGCCCAATAGATTTGCTGCTAAAGGTGATAAGGTCAAAAAATGTGTCGTAAAAGTTTTGCTCAATGATTAAACTAATTGATTAGGAGGTAGAACCATGGAAAAGAGAGGTTCTCAGTTAATACGAAGTATATTTGATACAGATAATTTCTTTATGAAAATATGTGAGAAAATATTAGATTTGGTGACTGTGAACCTCATCTTTCTTTTGTCTTGTCTGCCGATTGTCACGATTGGCATTGCAAAAGTTAGTCTATATCAGACCTTGTTTGCAATCAAGGGTGCACGTCGTGTAAAAGTCACAGCAACGTATGTACAAGCATTTAGGAAAAATTGGAAGGTCGGTTTAAAACTTAGTTTGCTAGAGCTGCTGATTGTAGGAATCAGTCTATTTGACCTCCTGCTTTTTTGGAGGCAGGAAACCATGCCGTTTCAAATGTTAAAAGCAACCTGTATCGGCGTCATCATTTTTGCTAGTTTGCTATTTTTATGTGTCTATCCTTTGGCAGCTAAGTTTGAAATGACGGTAAAAGATCTCTTACAAACAGGACTGATCATGGTGAGTTTGCATTTTCTGTGGTTCTTTTTGATGATAGCCTTATTAGCTGTAATTGTCTTTTTACTCTCTAGTTCAGGATTTGTATTGCTACTGGGCTTTACTCTTTTTGTATTAGTTGGCTTTGCAGCCTTAGGGTTTTTGCAATTGCCTATTATGGAAACTATTTTTAATAAGTATAAACGATAAAACCAATTAACTTGGAGAATAAAATATGAGAGATTTAAAAAAATATGAAGGGGTCATTCCGGCCTTCTATGCTTGCTATGATGATCAAGGCGAGATTAGTCCAGAGCGCGTGCGAGCTTTGGTAGAATATTTTCTCGTCAAAGGAGTTCAAGGATTGTATGTCAATGGTTCATCTGGTGAATGTATCTACCAAAGTGTTGCTGATAGAAAATTGATTTTGGAAGAAGTAATGGCAGTGGCAAAAGGGAAATTAACTATTATTGCTCACGTCGCTTGCAACAACACCAAGGATAGTATGGAGTTAGCGCGCCATGCAGAAAGCTTGGGAGTGGACGCTATTGCGACCATACCACCGATTTATTTTCGTTTGCCAGAATACTCGATTGCTCAATATTGGAACGATATTAGCGCAGCTGCCCCACATACAGACTTTGTGATCTACAATATTCCGCAGTTGGCAGGTGTAGCTCTAACGCCAAGTTTATATACAGAAATGCTCAAAAATGAACGTGTGATTGGCGTGAAGAATTCTTCCATGCCTGTCCAAGACATTCAAACCTTTGCAGCACTTGGTGGGGAAGACCACCTCGTCTTTAATGGGCCAGATGAGCAATTTTTAGGCGGCCGCCTGATGGGAGCAAGAGCAGGTATCGGCGGAACATATGGGGCTATGCCAGAACTTTTCTTAAAGCTCAACCAATTGATTGCCGACAAAGAATTGGAGAGAGCAAAAGAATTACAATTTACCATCAACACCATTATCGGAAAATTAACTGCTGCTTATGGAAATATGTATTCTGTCATCAAGGAAGTCTTGAAAATCAATGAAAATCTAAACATTGGTTCTGTCCGTTCTCCATTAACACCAGTGACAGGCGCGGATCGTCCGATTGTAGAAGAAGCGGCGCGTTTGATTCGTGCAGCTAAGAAAACATTCCTATCATAGAAAAAGAGGTGGATTATGGGAAAATACATTGCCATTGATATTGGTGGAACAAATATCAAATATGGTCTGATTGATAATACCGACACCTTGCTGGAAGCGCATGAAATACCAACAGAGGCCCATAAGGGCGGTCCAGAAATTTTGCGCAAGGTGAAGGGGATTGTAGCAAGTTATTTAGAGCAGACTTCGGTTGCTGGGATTTGTATTTCCTCAGCTGGAATGGTCGATCCAGATAAAGGAGAAATCTTTTATGCTGGCCCTCAGATTCCGAACTATGCAGGTACTCAGTTCAAGAAAGTGTTGGAAGAAGCATTTTCCATTCCTTGTGAAATTGAAAATGATGTCAATTGTGCTGGTCTGTCGGAAGTCATGTCAGGCAGCGGCAAGGGAGCGAGTATTGCGATTTGTTTGACGATTGGGACGGGTATCGGTGGCTGTTTGCTGGTGGATGGTCAGGTTTTTCACGGTTTTAGTAATTCAGCCTGTGAAGTCGGTTATGTGTATCTATCAGATGGTGCATTCCAAGATGTGGCTTCAACGACGGCCTTGGTCAATTATGTAGCAGAACTTCACGACGAAGAACCTACTATGTGGAATGGAAGGCGCATTTTCAAGGAAGCAACAGAAGGAAATGTACGCTGTATCCAAGGTATTGACCGCATGGTCAACTATCTGGGACAAGGGATTGCTAATATCTGTTATGTGGTTAATCCAGAAGTGGTGATTTTAGGTGGCGGCATTATGGAGCAAGAGGCCGTTCTTCGTCCTCGAATTGAGGCTGCTATGAAAGCCTGCTTGGTACCAAGTATCGCTAAAAAAACCAAGCTCGCTTTCGCTTACTATCAAAATACAGCAGGAATGTTTGGTGCCTATTATCATTTTAAAAATAAACAACAATAGATAAAAAGAGCAAGCGAGGTTCTCATGAAAATCTGAACTCAACTTGCTCTTTTGTTATTTATGTCGTTGGTAGTAACCATTTAATTTTTTATTTTCCCAATAGCTGTTGAAGATTTTTTCTTTTTTCTCCCGATCAATTTCAAGGAAAAAGGCATAGAGTAAGTCAATCACCAGCAACATAGAAAATTGAGCTGAGATGCGCCAAATATACTCTGGTTTGCTTTGAATGGCAACAGGAATGATTTCCGTAAATTGTTGGTCAACTTTGTCTGATTGGCCTGTTACCAATACAGTTTTAGCTCCCATTGCTTTGGCATCCATCAGACTATTGATGATAGATTGGGTTTGTCCTGATAAAGAGAAACCAATCACCAAGCAATTTTTGTCTAAAATACTGGTCGTCCAAGCAAAGCCGTCTTGATCTGTCAAAGCTTCGCAGATGACCCCAAGCCGCATGAAGCGCAGTTTCATATCACGAGCTACCAACCCTGAACTACCAATACCAAAAAAATACACTCGATCCGCTTCTTCGATAAACTGCACCACACGCAACAGTTTTTCTTCATCAATCAATTCCTCTGTCTGTTGTCGAATTTGAGTATAATTTCGCAAAACTCTACGGGACACATCGTGTTGTAAGTGGTTGGTTTCTTCTACATTATTTTGCAATTGATGAATATATTGAAAATTAAACTCTCTGTAACCTTTAAATCCACATTTTTTTGCAAAGCGAGTAAGTGCCGCCTGGGAGATGTAAAGAGTTTGCGCAACTTTTTGCGAAGAAAGGTCGTCGTAGATACTAGAAGGATTTAAAAAGTAGTTTGCAATCCGCTTTTCTAAGTCGGTCATGCTGTCAAAATGGCTTTCGATTCTCGCCATAATATGTCGCGTATTTTTCATAGATGTACTCTCTTTACTTGTAGTGATATAGAACAAATGTTTTGAAAAACCTATTTGTATTATAACATAGTTTTACAAAATAAGACGCTGGGTAGCTTGATAAATAGCACACGGTGAAATGATTTCAATTAAGCGCAGAAAAGGAATAAAACTCTGTGACGAATGGTTTGAAAATGTGTTATAATTTACACAAGTAAACGTTACAGCCATTGTATAATACAAAGGAGGTGCAAGATATGACGAACGCTACTCTTGAGCAAATGCAAGAAATTGAGCGAGCAGCAGATGAAGTGCTAGCTGGTTATCAACATCAGATTCGGGAGTTGCAAGACCAAGCTGCTAGGGATTTGAAGCAGCTAGGGCGAGCCTATGATGAAGAAAAACAACAGTTGCTTATTGAGTTAAAGGAACAATCTGAAAAAGAGATTGCTAGCTTGACACAAGACTTGGAAAAAACGAAACAAGAGAACGAAGAAAAAGTCCAAGCAGCTTTGTCAAATAAAAAAGAGGCGTTACTGCAAATGATTGTAGACAGGGTGGTAGAAAAATATGGCAATTAGTCAAATGCAGGAGTTGTCGCTGCTGTTGCCAAGAGAATTGTTGGATGAAATCCTTTCCTATCTGCAAAATCTCCAATCGGTTGAAATTCAGGATTTACAAACAAAAGAGACCTGGAAAGGTGCTTTTGAGAAAGAGTTAGTGTGGAATCCTGATACATCTTTTTCGGAACACCTTCAAGCTTTGACTCGGCGGCAGGAAAAACTCGCACGTATGATTGAAAACCTGCAAGCATTTGTTCCTAAGAAAAAAATGCTGGAAACATTGAAGGAAGCTCCGTTGGAAACAAGCTTTGTCAGTTTAGAACAGGTGGGGCAAGCGCGTGACGAAGAAGCGTTTCTTGTGGCGATTCAGCAACAATTTCAAGTGTTGGCAAGAGCACAAGAAGTCAAAGAAACGGCTCAGTCGGAAGTAGCGGAGTTGGAAAAATGGGCAAGCTTAGACGTTACTCCAGTAGCATTTAAGCAATTTAAACATTTTCGTGCGTTTGTGGGAACCATTCCAACCAGTGGAAACAATCAGTTCAATATTCGATTGCAGGATTATCCTAATCTGGAAGTTCGAGAGATTTTTACTAGCAGTACAGAAAAAGGAATCCTTGTGTTATGTAAAGCAGAAGTTGCTAAAGAAACCCAAGCAGTTTTGACAGAACTTGGTTTCAAGCTGTTTGAATATGCTTTTGAGGAATTGCCAAAGGAGCGTTTGGTAGCATTACAAGCGACGATAAAAGAGCAAGAAGCACTCATAACTTCAACAAAAATACAATTGGCGTCTTCAAATGAAGAATTAAAACAACTCAAGTGTCAGTTGGATTATGTATTGAATTTAACTTCTCGTCAAGAAAGCAAGGAAGCTCTTGCTAGTACACAGAATTTGGTTGCTTTAGAGGGCTGGATTGAGCAAGAGCAGATAGAAGATTTGAAAATGGGTCTTGCGCAACAATTTGGTGGGGCTGTCTTGCTTCAAATTCATGAAATGGCGGCAGCTGATCGACAGCGAGTCCCGATAAAACTTAAAAATAATGCTCTGATTGAGCCATTTGAGCTGGTGACAGAAATGTACTCGCTGCCGAAATACGAAGATAAAGATCCAACGCCCGTTGTTTCGGTCTTCTACTTTATCTTTTTTGGCATGATGGCGGCTGATATTGGCTATGGTTTGTTGCTTTTTGGCGGAACGACTTGGGCTTTGAAGACTTTACATGTCAAGCCAAGTCTAGCAAAGAATTTACGTTTTTTTAGAATTTTAGGAATCGGCGTTGCACTCTGGGGAGTGATTTATGGTTCTTTCTTTGGCTTCAAATTGCCTTTTGCGCTCATTAATACCAGCACAGATGTGATCACTATTTTGATTATTTCGGTCGTGATTGGCTTTGTGACAGTCATGACAGGACTTTTCCTCAGTGGTAAAAAGAATATCCGCATGAAGGATTATGCGGCAGCCTATAATTCGGGTTTTGCTTGGATGTTGATTCTCATCGGATTGGCTTTGCTAGCAGCGGGGCGACTGTTCCCAGATCTTGCTATGGTCGGCTTTATCGGAGAATGGCTGGCTACTGTAAATGCTGTGGGCATTGTACTGGTTTCTATTATCAGCGCTAAAAGTTTGAAAGGCTTGGGTCCTGCACTGTTTAATCTATACAATATCAGTAGCTATGTGGGAGACTTGGTGAGCTTTACGCGACTTATGGCTTTGGGGCTTGCTGGTGCGAGCATTGGCTCAGCCTTTAACTTAATTGTTAGTCTCTTTCCGCCTTTTGCTCGCTTTAGTATTGGGATTGTGTTGTTTCTCGCCCTCCACGGTATCAACATGTTTCTCTCCTTTTTGTCGGGCTATGTGCACGGAGCGCGTTTGATTTTTGTTGAGTTTTTTGGGAAATTCTATGACGGTGGCGGAAAAGCGTTTAAACCTTTGAAGCCGGCAGAAAAATATGTCCGCTACAAAAAATAACACAGCGAAATTATTTTAGCAGCTCAGCTAGAAGTTTTATGTCATTGACAAAATTACCAAATAAATAATGTTTACTATTAGAAATGGAGTTTATTCATGCAAGCTTTTTCATCTTATTTTTCAACTTATGGTGGTGCTTTTTTCGCAGCACTCGGTGTGGTTTTTACGATTTTCCTCAGCGGTATTGGCTCTGCACGTAATGTCGGAACAACCGGTCAGGCTGCAGCAGCCCTGTTAAAAGAGCAACCTGAGAAATTCGTCAGTGCTTTGATTTTGCAACTTTTGCCAGGTACGCAAGGTTTGTATGGTTTTGTTATCGGGATTTTGATTTTCTTTAAAATTCAACCTGAGATGGCTCTTCAAACAGGTCTAGCCCTCTTTTTTGCCGCACTTCCAATCGGAATCGTTGGTTATTATTCTGCTAAATACCAAGGAAATGTAGCAACCGCTGGCATGCAGATTTTGGCAAAGCGACCTGAAGATGTCATGAAAGGGGTTATCCTTGCTGCCATGGTAGAAACTTATGCTATCCTTGCCTTTGTTGTATCTCTTTTGATGGTTTTGAATGTAAAATGAGACAGGTTCAATGTCTTGAAACAAGATTTCATAGAAGGAGGCAGATATGGAATTTGAATCTCATTTGAGGGATTCGGTTTTGGAGCAAGCGCATGAAAATGGGCGGCAGCTATTAGCCGATGCGAAAGAATCTATTGAGCGTGAAGCCAAAGAGCAAGAAGCACGGTTGAAACAAGAAAAACTGCAACAGCGTGAGCAAGAAATAAAGGCGATCAATCGTCAGGTACAGCGTGAAGTGCAGCAGCTTGAAAATGAAAAACGTCAGTCTACTTTGGCGACTAAGGAAGGGATTTTGAAAGAATTATTTGCGGGGGCTTATGAGCAAATGACGGTTTGGTCGATCGAGCAGGAGCAGGCTTTCTTGGAGCAGGTCTTAAAAAAGTATCCGCAAGAAGAGCTTGTTTTGACAATTGGCTCACGGACATTGGTTAAATATTCGGCTGGACAATTGGAACGATTGTTAGAGCGCTATCCGCACGTAAGATTGGCTTCCTCTCCTGTGAATGGAGAAGCAGGTTTTCTCCTTTCGCGAGGCAATATTGACGATAATTACCTCTATCGCAATTTAGTAGATTCTTTGTGGCAGGAGGAGAGTTATCAGCTTGCTCAGACGATTTTCCAAGATGAAGCAGACTAAGGAGGCGTTCTATGAATGAAAAGACCTTCGCTCAAGTGAATACAGAAATTAGCATTCATGAGAATAGCTTTTTAAGCCTAGCGCAATACGAGCAGTTATTGCGAGCTTCGACTTCTGAAAGTCGGTCAACGGCTTTGGAAGGAACGGTTTATAATCTGGATTATGAGCAACTAACAGACTTAAATGCGATTGAGAGGTTTCTCATGAAACATTTGTTTGCAGAGTATGCTTGGGCTTTTGAAGTTAGTCCAGAATCTGCTTTGGTGGAGTTTTTTACGCTCAAATATACTTATCACAATCTTAAGGTATTGCTTAAGCACAAGGCGACAGGTTTGAATTTAAAGCATCTGTTGATTTCTGTTGGACCTTATCCTTTAGATATTTTGGAGCATTTGGTTGCCACCTTTTCTGCTGAACATTGTCCTAAATTGATGGCGGATGAAATGGCGGCGACTTGGGCGGAATATCAAGATTATCAAGATGTACGCGTTCTGGAAATTGGAATGGATCTGGCTTATTTCAAGCACTTAAAAAGCTTGGAGTCTACATTTGAAGACGAGCGGCTCAAGCAACTGGTGGAGTTGACGATTGATTTTTATAATGCAGTAACGGTGCAGCGAGCGATTCGGCACCAAAAACCGCACAGTTTTATGACGCAACTCTTATCTGATGAAGGCACTTTGACGAATGCGGAGTGGATTGAATTGGCAGAAAAAGGTCATCTCGCTAGCTGGTTTTCCAAAGTTAATCCACTAGAATTTGACGCAGAACTAAGCATTTATGAAGAAAAACTGCGTTCGGGTAAACTGACAAATCTTGAACTGGAGTATCTAGCAGACTTGGTTCAGTTTAAGCTCTTAGAGCAAGGGCGATTTGAAACAAGTGGTCCGCTTCTGCTGGTTCGTTATTTATTTGGAAAAGAGTTGGAAGTGAAGAATCTTCGACTTATTTTGACTGGTTTGACGAACCAGCTTCCAGTAGAGATCATCAAAGAAAGGATGAGACCGATTTATGGCCAGTAAAACTTATAAAATTGGTGTGGTGGGGAACCGCGATGCCATTCTGCCTTTTCGCCTGATTGGTTTTCAGACTTTTCCAGTCACCGAAGCGACCGATGTGGTGAATACTTTACGACGACTGAGCCGAGAAGATTTTGCTATTATTTATTTGACAGAAGACATGGCTGCTGAAATCCCTGAAACGCTGGCTTACTATGATAAGCAAGTGTTGCCAGCGATTATCTTAATCCCGACTCATAAAGGAGTAACAGGATTAGGACAGAGACGTATTCGTAAGAACGTAGAAAAAGCAGTTGGACAGGATATATTGTGAGGTTTTTATGAAAATAAATGAATTAGGCCAGCCCATTGGAGATGCCCTGCCGAATTTCAAACCGGGAGATTTGCCCAAGATGGAGCGACTAGAAGGACGGTATGTTATCGTTGAATGCCTGTCCAAGGACAAACATGGGGCGGATTTGTATGAAGTCTATGGTCCGGATTCTCCTGCTGACATGTGGACTTATCTCTTTCAAAATCCTGTTCAAAGTCAGGAAGAATGGTCGGCCTTGCTAGATCAGATGTTGACAGCTCAGGATCGTTTTTACTATGCCATTGTAGACAAGGAGAGTGGCAAGGCATTGGGCACTTTTGCTCTAATGAGAATCAATCGTGGTAGCCGTGTCAATGAGGTAGGGTCTGTGACCTATTCGCCCCAATTGAAACGAACCAGACTGGCGACAGAAGCCCAATATCTGTTGGCACGCTACGTTTTTGAGGAGCTGGAGTATCGCCGCTACGAGTGGAAATGCGATGCACTCAATCAACCTTCAAGATACGCAGCAGAAAGGCTTGGTTTTATCTACGAAGGCACTTTTCGTCAGGCAGTTGTTTATAAAGGGCGTAACCGAGACACTGACTGGCTAGCCATGATTGACAAGGACTGGCCAGCGGTCAAAATTCGTTTAGAAAAATGGCTAAGCCCAGATAATTTCGATGAAAATGGGCAACAAATAAAAGCCTTGTCTGATTTTTAAAATAAGAAGTATCAATTTTTGCTGTAGAGATAGCTAAGAAGGGTTTCAAGCTCACGGCAAGGATAGAAAATAAGCAAAAATCTCCCAAAGAATGGAGGAAGATTGTGAGTCAAGGAAAGATTATAAAAGTTTCGGGTCCTTTGGTGGTCGCCTCTGGGATGCAGGAAGCGAATATTCAGGATATTTGTCGTGTGGGCAATTTGGGCTTGATTGGGGAAATCATTGAGATGCGTCGAGATGAGGCCTCCATTCAGGTGTATGAAGAAACCTCTGGGCTTGGACCAGGAGAGCCAGTGGAAACAACGGGGAGTCCGTTGTCGGTAGAATTGGGACCGGGGCTGATTTCGCAAATGTTTGACGGAATTCAGCGGCCTTTGGCACGCTTTCAAGCGGTGACGCAGAGTGATTTTCTGGTGCGCGGAGTGCAGCTGCCTCATCTGAATCGTGAGACCAAGTGGAACTTTGTGCCTTGTCTGGAGATTGGAGCAGAGGTAACAGCCGGAGATATTCTGGGTACGGTTCAAGAAACCGAGCTGGTAGTCCACCGCATTCTAGTGCCAATTGGTGTCAGTGGTCGTGTGACCAAGATAGAAGCAGGGAGTTATACTGTCGATCAGCCTGTCTATGAGATTGAGCAGGCAGATGGCTCTATCTTTGTTGGCAGTCTTATGCAGAAATGGCCGGTTCGCCGAGGTCGCCCATTTGCTCAAAAGCTGATTCCAGAGGAGCCTTTGGTGACGGGCCAACGAGTGATTGATACCTTTTTCCCCGTGACCAAGGGCGGTGCGGCTGCTGTTCCAGGTCCTTTTGGAGCAGGCAAGACCGTTGTTCAGCACCAGGTCGCTAAATTTGCCAATGTGGATATCGTGATTTATGTGGGTTGCGGTGAGCGGGGCAATGAAATGACCGATGTACTGAATGAATTTCCAGAGTTGATTGATCCAGCAACTGGTCAGTCTATCATGCAGCGAACTGTTCTGATTGCTAACACGTCCAATATGCCAGTTGCGGCGCGTGAGGCTTCTATTTATACAGGAATTACAATTGCTGAGTACTTCCGAGACATGGGCTACTCTGTGGCCATTATGGCAGATTCGACCTCACGTTGGGCAGAAGCTCTGCGGGAAATGTCCGGGCGTTTGGAAGAAATGCCGGGCGACGAAGGCTATCCAGCCTATCTGGGCAGCCGTATTGCTGAATATTACGAACGAGCTGGTCGGGTTAAAACCTTAGGGAGTGACGAGCGTGAGGGAAGCATTACCGCAATCGGCGCTGTTTCCCCTCCGGGTGGAGATATTTCTGAGCCAGTCACGCAAAACACTCTGCGGATTGTCAAAGTTTTCTGGGGCTTGGACGCTCAGTTGGCACAACGTCGCCATTTCCCTGCGATTAACTGGCTTAGCTCTTACTCGCTTTATCTAGACGAGGTGGGTCAATATATCGATCAGCATGAGCAGTTGGCTTGGTCGGAAAAAGTGACCAAGGCGATGAACATTCTCCAAAAAGAGAGTGAGCTACAGGAAATTGTGCGGCTGGTTGGTCTGGATTCTCTGTCTGAAAGGGATCGTCTCACCATGAATACAGCAAAGATGATTCGTGAGGATTACCTGCAGCAGAATGCTTTTGATGAGGTTGATGCCTACACTTCCTTTAAAAAGCAAGTGGCTCTGCTCACTAATATCCTAATATTTGATGAGGAAGCCAATCGTGCCTTGAATTTAGGTGCTTACTTTACTGAAGTCATGAATGGTACTGTGGAGCTACGCGATCGGATTGCCCGCTCTAAATTTATCCCAGAGGATCAGTTGGAAGCAATTCGCAGTTTGGATACCGCTATTCGAGAAAAACTGCATGATATTCTTGCCTAAGGAGGAGCAATCAATGAACGTGATTAAAGAATACCGTACCGTCAGTGAAGTTGTCGGTCCCTTGATGATTGTGGAGCAAGTCGAAGGTGTGCATTTTAATGAGCTGGTGGAAATCCAGCTCCATGACGGAACCAAGCGTCAGGGACAGGTCTTGGAAGTGCAGGAAGACAAGGCGATGGTGCAGCTGTTTGAAGGCTCCAGCGGTATCAATCTAGAAAAAGCCAAGGTTCGTTTTACCGGCAGACCGCTTGAATTGCCAGTGTCAGAAGATATGGTAGGACGAATTTTCAACGGTATGGGCAAGCCTATTGACGGTGGACCAGATATTTTGCCGGAAAAATACTTGGATATTGACGGTCAAGCCATCAATCCAGTCGCGCGAGATTATCCCGATGAGTTTATCCAGACTGGAATTTCAGCCATTGATCACCTCAATACCTTAGTTCGAGGACAAAAATTGCCAGTTTTCTCTGGGGCGGGTCTACCCCATAAGGAATTGGCTGCCCAGATTGCTCGTCAAGCTACGGTGCTCAATTCAGAAGAAAATTTTGCAGTAGTCTTTGCGGCCATGGGGATTACCTTTGAAGAAGCCGAGTTTTTCATGAATGACTTGCGAGAAACGGGAGCTATTGACCGCTCTATCCTCTTTATCAATCTAGCCAATGATCCTGCTATTGAGCGGATTGCGACACCGCGGATTGCCCTGACTGCTGCTGAATATTTGGCTTATGAAAAAGACATGCATGTTCTCGTCATCATGACAGATATGACCAACTACTGCGAGGCCTTGCGCGAAGTATCCGCAGCTCGTCGAGAAGTGCCGGGACGTCGAGGTTATCCGGGCTATCTCTATACCAATCTTTCCACCCTTTATGAACGGGCGGGGCGCTTGGTGGGGAAGAAAGGCTCTGTGACGCAGATTCCTATTCTCACCATGCCTGAGGATGACATCACTCATCCCATTCCTGATTTGACGGGTTACATCACCGAAGGCCAGATTATCCTGTCGCGTGACCTTTACAACAGTGGGTATCGTCCACCGATTAACGTACTGCCGTCTCTTTCGCGCCTCAAAGACAAGGGTTCTGGCGAAGGAAAGACTCGGGGAGACCATGCAGCAACCATGAATCAGCTCTTTGCGGCTTATGCACAAGGCAAACAAGCCAAAGAATTAGCGGTTATATTAGGAGAATCAGCCTTATCTGACACCGACAAGCTCTATGTTCAATTTACCGATCGATTTGAAAAAGAATATATCAATCAAGGTTTTTATACCAATCGGACGATTGAAGAAAGTTTGGATTTAGGCTGGGAATTGTTGTCTATTTTGCCACGGACGGAGCTTAAGCGGATCAAGGACGACATGATTGATCAATATTTACCAGAAAGTAAACAGCAAGCATAAGGAGGTTATCTGAATGGCTCGTTTAAATGTCAAACCAACCCGAATGGAGCTGAACAACCTGAAAGAGCGCCTGAAAACAGCTACTCGCGGTCATAAACTTCTCAAGGATAAGCGAGATGAACTGATGCGTCGTTTCATTGAAGCTGTTCGCGAAAACAACCGCCTTCGCCAAAAAGTTGAAACAGCTCTGGTTAGTCACATGCAGGATTTTGTATTGGCGAAAACCTTGGAAAGTGACCTCATGGTAGAAGAGATTTTTGCTGTCCCTATGCGAGAAGTCAACCTCCATATCGAACAGGAGAATATCATGAGTGTGCAGGTGCCAAAAATGCATGCTCATATTGATAATCCTTATGGTGATGATGAGGGAGATGTGGTTTATAGCTATGTGGCTTCTAACAGCCAGATGGATGAGACGATTGAGGATATGGGCAACCTATTGCCCGACCTCCTACGCTTAGCAGAAATTGAAAAGAGTTGCCAGCTGATGGCAGATGAGATTGAAAAGACCCGCCGTCGGGTCAATGGCTTAGAGTATGCAACCATTCCAGATCTCACAGAGACCATTCATTATATCGAGATGAAGCTAGAAGAAGCCGAGCGCGCTAGTCTAGTGAGAGTAATGAAGGTGAAATAAAAACAAAACGGATGGTGGATTCTATGAACTCACGTCCGTTTGTTTTTTTGAGGTAGCTATATAAACAATAAAAATCTCCAACTCCACTCTCTCACATTTCCCATAAAATGCGGGAATTTTCTGATAAATCATGTTATAATAGAACAGACTACACGAAAGGGACGGAAATTCATGACTTTAGTTTATCAATCAACGCGTGATGCAAACAATACGGTGACAGCCAGTCAGGCTATTTTGCAGGGGTTAGCAACGGACGGTGGTCTCTTTACGCCGATTTCTTATCCGCAGGTAGAATTGGACTTTGCAAAACTCAAAGACGCTTCTTATCAGGAAGTTGCAAAATTGATTTTATCCGCTTTTTTAGATGACTTTACAGATCAAGAGCTGGATAACTGCATTAACAATGCCTATGACAGCAAGTTTGACACGCCAGAGATTGCTCCCCTGGTAAAACTGAATGGGCAATACAATTTGGAACTATTCCATGGTGCTACGATTGCTTTCAAGGATATGGCCTTGTCTATCCTCCCGCATCTGATGACGACATCAGCGAAAAAACATGGCTTGAAAAATAAAATCGTCATTTTGGCAGCGACTTCTGGTGATACTGGAAAAGCAGCTATGGCAGGCTTTGCGGATGTTCCGGGAACAGAAATTATCGTCTTTTATCCTAAAGATGGTGTCAGCAAAGTTCAGGAGTTGCAGATGACCACTCAGATCGGGAACAATACTCACGTGGTAGCTATTGAGGGCAATTTTGATGACGCCCAGACCAATGTTAAACGTATGTTTAATGATGCGGCTCTTCGTGAGCGTTTAGCTACACATCAGTTGCAATTTTCTTCTGCTAACTCCATGAATATCGGGCGCTTGGTGCCACAGATTGTTTACTATGTCTATGCTTATGCACAGTTGGTTAAGACTGGTCAGATTCAAGCAGGCGAAGCAGTTAATTTTGCTGTTCCAACTGGAAACTTCGGCAACATCTTGGCAGCCTACTATGCTAAACAAATTGGTCTTCCGGTGGGCAAGTTGATCTGTGCTTCTAATGAAAATAATGTCCTAACAGATTTCTTTAAGACACATGTTTATGACAAAAAGCGCAGCTTTAAGGTAACTTCTAGTCCGTCTATGGATATTTTAGTTTCTTCAAACTTAGAGCGTTTGCTTTTCCACCTGTTAGGAAATAGTGCAGAAAAGACAGCGGATTTGATGAAGTCTCTCAATCAGCATGGTCAGTATGAGTTGACTGATTTTGACCCAGCTATTTTAGAACTCTTTGCGGCAGAATATGCCACCGAAGTTGAGACAGCAGCTGAAATCAAACGAGTTTATGAGGCGTCTGATTACATTGAAGATCCGCACACAGCGGTCGCTTCAGCTATTTATCAAAAATACCGGACAGCTACAGGTGATGAGACTACGACTGTTATTGCTTCAACCGCCAGTCCTTACAAATTCCCAGTTGTGGCAGTCGAAGCTGTAATGGGGCAAAGTTGTCTTAGTGACTTTGAAGCCTTAACAAAACTCCACGAGATTTCAGGAGTTGCAGTGCCTTCTGCAGTTGCTAACCTAGAAACCGCACAAGTTCGCCATAAAACGACTGTCGCTGCTGACCAGATGCAGGCAGCAGTAGAAAGCTATTTAGGACTTTAATAATCTAATAAATTTTTGTAATAAACACTCAGCTGGTAGCCAACTGAGTGTTTTCAGATTGCAACAGGGTGTAAACAAAATATTGCCAGAAAAGTGTATAATCAAAAGCAGGAGTTTCATGATGTATGACCACTTATAAAAAGATTTTAAATATTGCCCTACCAGCCATGGTCGAAAACTTTTTGCAGATGCTAATGGGAATGGTGGACTCGTATTTGGTAGCGAGTCTCGGTCTCGTGGCTATTTCAGGAGTTTCGGTTGCTGGTAATGTTATTACGATTTACCAAGCTATTTTTATTGCGCTGGGAGCAGCAGTATCCAGTCTCATTTCCAAGAGTTTGGGAGAAGGAGATCGAGACAATCTGGCTTATCACACTAGCGAAGCCATTAAATCAACTCTGATTTTGAGCGTCTTTCTAGGACTTTTCTCGCTTGTTTTTGGACGCCAGATATTAGCTTGGCTGGGAACGGAGCCTGTCGTCGCCAATGCAGGTGGTCTTTATCTGGCTTTAATCGGGGGAACGATTCTCCTTTTGGGTCTGATGACTACGCTAGGCTCCTTGATTCGGGCAACTAGCAACCCTCGCATGCCCATGTATATCAGTTTTTTAAGCAATCTGCTCAATGTCATTTTTTCCAGTCTTGCGATTTTTATTTTCCACATGGGAATTGTTGGAGTGGCGCTGGGCACCATTTTAGCCCGTCTGGTAGGCGTTTTGATTTTATGGAAAGAATTGTCTCTGCCTTTAGCGCCTTGGAGTTGGAGGCTGGATTGGGACTTGTTGCGTTTATCTCTGCCATCTGCTGGAGAGCGGCTGATGATGCGGGCTGGGGACGTGGTGATTATTGCTATTATCGTTAAGTTCGGGACAGATGCTGTTGCGGGAAATGCAATTGGAGAGGTTCTGACCCAGTTTAACTACATGCCGGGATTTGGAGTCGCTACTGCAACAGTTATGTTAGTGGCTCATGCGGTGGGGCAGGCAGATTTTCAAACAGTTAGAAAGCTGACGAAGCAGACCTACTGGCTATCTCTTGGACTCATGCTAGCGGTGGCTCTGCTTATTTTTGCACTTGGACAGCCACTAACACATCTTTATACAAAGGATAGCGGCGCTGTAACAGCTAGCTTGTCGGTCATTCTTTTTTCACTTTTGGGTGTGCCTATGACAGCAGGAACAGTCATCTACACGGCTGTTTGGCAAGGATTGGGAAATGCGAAGTTACCTTTTTATGCCACGACGGTTGGTATGTGGCTGATTCGCATTGTGGCGGGTTACTTTCTGGGGGTAACTCTGGGATTAGGCTTGCCCGGAGTTTGGACAGCCACCCTTTTGGACAATGGCTTTCGCTGGGTCTTTTTACAAATTATCTATCAACGGAAAATGAGGAAAATAACATGAGAAAAGCTTTTATTTGGGATTTGGACGGAACCTTGCTGGATTCTTATGATGCAATTTTGGCGGGGATTGAAGAAACCTATACTCATTATGGATTAGACTTTGACCGAGAGGTCATTCGTGCTTATATTTTGCAGCATTCTGTTCAGAAATTGCTGGAGAAAGTCGCAGCAGAAAAAGGTTTAGATGCTGAAGAGATGAACCGTTTTCGAGGTCAAAGTTTGCAAGAGAAAAATGCTCACATTCAGCTCATGGATGGTGCTAAGGCTATTCTTACTTGGGCGCAGGAAGCAGATATTCAGCAGTTTGTCTATACCCACAAGGGGAAAAATGCTTACCAAATTTTGGCGGATTTAGAGATTTTGGATTATTTTACAGAAATTGTGACTACTGCTAATGGATTTGCAAGAAAGCCCGACCCAGAAGGTGTGAACTATCTTGTAGAGAAATACCAGCTGGATAAGATAAGCACTTACTATATCGGCGATCGAACGCTGGATGTGGATGTTGCTTTTAACAGCGGTATTCAATCAATCAATTTCTGTGATTACCGACCAAACATTAATCACAAAATCAACCATTTACTAGAGATTAAACAGATAATCTGTTAAAGAAAGGCAAAATATTTGCTTTTCTTTTTTTTGATACTCTATAATTGATTTATCAATAATTGACTAGTCAACAAAAAATAGAAAGGAGAATATATGGTTGCCATTCATCACCTGCTGTACCAATTGCATTTAACTGATCAAGCTATCACGCAACTCTTTGAGCAAAAATTAGAAATCAGCTTAACGCAGTACGAGATACTGACCTTTTTATTGGACAATGCTCCATGCAGTCAAGTTGCTGTGCAAGAGGTCTTAAAAATCGATCCTGCAGCCTTAACTCGGCATTTCAAACTTTTAGAAGAGCGCAGTTATGTTCAACGGAGCCGCAATCCCAAAAATCAACGAGAGGTTCTAGTGAGTGTAACGAATGTTGCAAAAGAGCAGCTTTTGCATGAGCCACCGACCTATCATGTAAATGTCAAAAAGCAAATAGAAAAAGTTCTCTCGGATGATGAGCAAAGGACGCTGAGCACTTTATTAGAAAAACTTGTATCTGGCTTAGATCAGATTACTGTAGAAAAATATTAGAAAGAAGAAATGTATGTCACTCATTACTACTATATTAGCTACAATTGTCGCACTGGAACACCTCTATATCTTTTATCTAGAAAGTATCGCTACCCAGTCAGACAGCACCAGCCGAGTCTTTAATATGACAAAGGAAGAAATATCTCGCCCGTCCGTCACTTCCTTGTTTAAAAATCAAGGGATTTACAATGCCTTTTTAGCTCTTTTCCTACTATATAGCTTGTATATTTCACATAATTTAGAAATGGTGACCGTTTTTGTTTTGTTTGTTATCTGGGTAGCAGAGTATGGTGCAGCCACAGCTAACAAGAAAATCATCTTGACTCAGGGCGGACCTGCGATTTTAGCTATTCTAAGCATTTTATTGTTTAAATAGCACCAAATATTAACCATTATAAAAATATAAATTAACCACCGTTAATAGTTTGTGCTATAATATATAATAGAAATAATTCTACAATAGAAAGAAGGATAGAAATGTCAGACAAAAAGGTTTCCTTAAGTGAAGTTAACCAAAGCATTGCAACGCCTAAAAACGCTGGTTTCTTTCGTACTTTATTAGCTTTTTCAGGGCCGGGAATGTTGGTTGCCGTTGGTTATATGGATCCGGGAAATTGGATTACAAGTGTTGTAGGTGGTGCCACCTATCGTTATTTGCTCTTATCAGCTGTCTTGGTTTCTTCTGTAATGGCTATGCAGTTACAGCAAATGGCGGGAAAATTAGGAATTGTCACAAGGATGGATTTGGCACAAGCCATTGCGGCTCATACGTCAAAGCCAGTTCGCTATCTCCTTTGGGTTATTACAGAGTTGGCTTTAATGGCAACGGACTTGGCAGAAGTCATCGGTGCAGGGATTGCGCTTCATTTACTATTTGGTTGGTCTTTGTTATTTTCGATTTTGATTACAGTCTTTGATGTTTTCTTGTTGCTTTTTTTGATGAAATTAGGCTTTCGTAAGATTGAAGCAATCGTTGGAACGCTGATTTTGACTATTTTACTGATTTTCTTATATTTGGTGATCCTTGCAAAGCCAGATCTTTATCATATTTTATCAGGATATTTGCCAAATGTAGCAGCTTATCAACATACGGCTAGTAAAAATGGAACGTCCGTTTTGATCTTAGCACTGGGCATTGTGGGGGCAACGGTCATGCCACACAATCTGTATTTGCACTCTTCTATCGCGCAAACGCGAAAAGTTAATTACAAAGCCAAACAATCCGTGCATGAAGCTGTACGGTTTATGACGTGGGACTCGAATATTCAATTGAGTTTGGCTTTTGTGGTTAATTCTTTGTTGTTGATTTTAGGGGCAGCATTATTCTTTGGACATGCGGATAAAATTGGTGCTTTTTCTGCAATGTACAATGCCTTAAAAGACCCTCAAATTGCTGGAGCTATTGCTAGCCCGATCCTCTCAACGCTCTTTGCAGTCGCTTTGTTAGCTAGTGGTCAAAACTCAACAATCACAGGAACCTTAACGGGACAAATCGTGATGGAAGGCTTCTTAAACATGAAGCTGCCGCCGTGGTTTCTTCGCTTGGTAACTCGCTTACTAGCTCTTTTACCGGTTGTGATTGTTGCTATTTTATACGGAGACAAAGAACAGGTGCTAGACAATCTTTTGGTCTATTCCCAAGTCTTTCTTTCAGTCGCCTTGCCATTTTCAATCTTTCCACTCGTATATTTCACCTCTAATAAAAAGCTCATGGGCGAATTTGTCAACAGCAAATGGAATACCTACTTAGCTTATGCCGTTTCTATTTTATTAACTATTTTGAATGTAAAACTTGTGGTTGATCTTTTTTAAAAATTTGTCTATCAGTTCAATTTTCTCTAGAATAAATGGCTTAAAAGCACTATAATGAAAGTGGAAAGATTCTCATATACGGAGGTGTCAAGATGGACGAATTGAAAAAAGTTTTGCTGGCAGGAATTGGGTTGACTTCCATGACTTATGATAAAGCTACCGAATTTGTCAAAGAATTGATTGCCAAAGGTCGCTTGACGGTGGATGAAGGCAAACATCTTCAGTCATAGCTAAAGCGCAAAGTAAATGAAAAAACGGCTGAAAGTCCAAAGGAGCAATCCGATGATGTATATGCCACCAAGCAAGATATTGAACGACTAGAAGATAAACTAGATCAGCTACTCAAAGGATTTTCAAAAACAGAAGAATAATCTTCCTGATAACGCAGTCACAACTTTATAAAGACTGCGTTTTTTGCTAAACTAAAAGTAGGATTTGAAAGAAAAAATGATGATGACAAACATGATGGAGATAACTTTATGGCAAACAAGCGCTTACGAGAGATTCTAACAGCCTTTAGTGCAGTCGGCTGGTCCAATCTGAAAGATCGAAAAAACCGTTGGACGAGAAAAAAGCTCCCAAGCAATTGCGAGAAGCTTTGGCTCTATAATATTTGTAGTGGGTAACCCCCCTATAGATCTTATAGAGCCTATTTTTGTGTAGAAAAAAGGGCTCTTTATCCTTGAGGAAGGTTTTAAAGACAGTCTGAAAAAGAGGATGAACCAGCTTAAGATTGTCCTCAATGAGTCCGAAAAATTTGTCAGGCTCCTTGTTCTGAAAGTGAAAAAGGGCTCTCTGTCAACTGTAGTGGGTAGATAAAAGCAAAGGGTATTTATGTTTTGTCATAGTGGACCTCATTTCTAACTCAAACGTCTCACACTTAGTTCCACCATGAAAATCCGTTTTAGACTAACTTCCACTTTGACGATTCAAGTGGAAGTTACTTTGAGAAGTTACCCCTCACATTTTTTCATATTTTTTAATTCTTAATTTTTGACATACTTAAATAAGTTTTTTATAATAATAGAATAGGATTTGGTATATAAAATACTAAAAAATTCAAAAAAGGAGATCTAAACGTGTATTTTAATCGTAAAAATGCAGAGCAAAAAAATTGGCGTATGATCAAAAAAGGAAAACATTTCCTTTTCGGTTGTTCGCTTGTTTTTGCAGTTGGAGCAGCGCTAGTCGCTCCATCAGTTAAAGCAGACGCAACTGTAGAAACTAAGCCAGAAACAGGTTCTACTACAGAGACTAAGCCAGAAGCAGGCCCTACTACGGAAACCACTAAGGCGACTGCAGGTGAAGAGAATGTAACTTACGCAGCACCTGCTGCAGAAGCTCAAACACCTACAGAAGCTAATGCGAAACCAGCCCCTGCGCCAGCTACACCAGCTAAAGCTGAAGAGAAAGCTGCACCAGTGGCAGCAACTACAAAAGAATCAGATTCTGTTGCAGCACCAAGCTTGACAACAGTAGCGGATGCATCAGCATTAACTGCTGAAGAAATTTCAAATGTTACAGAAGCAATTAAAGGTGTAAATCCAACAGCGACTGATGTTAAAGTCAGCAAAGACGGATCAGCTGTTGTTACATTTAAAGATGGCTCAAGCGCAACATTGTCAGCGTCTCAAACAGTTAAAGTCAAGGCAGAAGCCACTTCGGAAGCTCCTACACGTTCACGTCGTGCCCTTTCTCCAGAAAATGCAGTCAGCACACGCTCTTTTGACTCTGAACTTCAGAAAGAAGCTCAAAAGAAAGCAATCTACAGTCCGGGTGTAAAGGGTGGAACGCAAACTTATCAAGGAACAGTTTGGCTTTACCGTAATGGAATAATCAATGACGATAGTCAAGAAGATTCAAAACGCCTTGGTGGTGTAAATGTCTACCTTCAGTATGTAACTGGTGAAGGTTTTGTGTCACCAGTTTATAAGACAACAAGTGGACAAGATGGAACTTTTGTATTTGACTTGTCTAAACCGGTAACAAACAGTCTAGGAGAGACAGCTAAGTTTGAACTTGCAGGAGACCCTAAGCTTGCTATCCGTACTTGGGTAGAAAATCCAAATCCAGAAAAATACAATGTCATCAAATCAGGTGACCAACGTACAGGTTTCCACGGGCGTCTTAGCCGTTTAAATGAATCTTGGGATTTCACGGCTGGTGTCAACCGTATCGTTGGTGGTCAAGTAGTTCTTCAAGAAAAACCAAATGCAGAAGATTACCTTTTGAAACCAGAAGCAGAACGTCAAAAAGGTAACCTAAAAGATGGTCAATTCTCACGTAAGGGTAACTATGGTACGATCCAGGGAAGAGTTTGGTATGAGCTTCGTGACCCTAGCGGTTCTGATGCACGTATGTACAAAAAAGATAGCTACGATATCAATGCGACTAACGTAAAAGTAGCAGCTTCATACCTTAACGATGAAGTGACACGTCTTTTAGATCAATGGAAAAAAGACAATAAAAACTATAAGCTAGATGATTTTAAAGCTGCTCAAGCTAAAATCATCAAAGAATATGAAGCAAAGCATGGTAAGGGTTCACATATTGCTGAAACTGTTGTAGTACCAGTTGATAAAGATGGGAACTATCGTATTCCATTCCGTGGATTATATGGTGTAAGTGCTACTCAGGCTAATAGCGGTGCTAAAATTTCACATAAAGTTTCTGATAAAGAATTCGGAACGCTCGTAAAAGATGAAGATTTAGACAATGAAACTCTTATGAAGTGGAACGGTACTATCGGGCAAAAACACCGTCACATCAATACAGACTATGTTTATGCCACTGTTCTTGTCAATAACTATGCTATTTGGAGCAACAACTACCAATCAAATATGTTTGAAGGTACGTCAGATGCTGCTCTTCCTGTAGGACCTTCATCACTTGCGTCAGCAAATATTTCAAATACCAACTTTGTCCTAGTCGCGCCACAACCAATGCATGACATCTTGGTATACGACAACACTGATAACTTTGCAAAACCAGGAAATACTGCTGAAAGTACTACTGGTGGACTAGTTCCATCACGCGAATACCAAATTCGTTGGTTCAAAGATGGTAAAGCAATCGGTGAAGCGACAACTGTAATGTCAACAGCAGAAGGAACTGCTAAGTCAGTACCGCTCACTGTTGAAAACGACCTTACAAAACCAGCTATCTATACATCTGCTGTATTCCTTCAAGGTGAGAAGACAGATGACCTTAATTCAGCTTTAGCGCTTGATTCATTTACAGCTGTTCCTGATGATGAAACAGACAAATACACACCAGAATATGCAGATA
>NZ_KV813959.1:187772-216131 GCF_001813805.1 Streptococcus sp. HMSC066F10 | reverse complement strand
ATCCGGCATAGCTCAGTTGGTAGTAGCGCATGACTGTTAATCATGATGTCGTAGGTTCGAGTCCTACTGCCGGAGTTGATACATGATTAGAAACCTTGATATAATCGGGTTTCTTTTTTGCTATTTTTAAAATAGAATGCAGAATCTCGGGTTAAAATTATTATTTATAACACTAATTCAGGCTCTTGGTTGATGAAAAGCAGAGGACGAAGTTCATTCTCTTTTTTTATGTTCAAAACAATGAGAATGTATTTTTTTAAAATTTTCATTTTTAGAGAATGAGTTACACTGTTTCATTTATCGAGAGGATTGTATTATCTCAATCAAATTAAGATTGTTTGGTTTTTAGACTGCTCATGGATGATTATATTTTGTAATAGATTTCCAGGTGAGATGCCTGACGAGTTCACCTATAAATAATACACTCTGGGGAGATTACGCATAGCAATCAATCAAAATTTGAAAATTTTTAGTTCGTACTCCTACCTACGCTATGCTGTTGCTTTTATCATCAGCTACTACATCAAGATTTTGGGGTTAATATAATGCAAGTGGCTGAGCAAAAACCCAATTCATGGTCAAAGTGTAATAATCGCTTATAGCGAAAAAAGCTTAAAATCAAGTTAATTAAAAGGTTGATTTTAAGCTTTTTGACTATTTTTATGAATTTTTACCTAGACTCTCAATTTTTATTCAAAAAAAGCTTTGTACAGTGCTTTTATAGCTGCTTTTTCTTGTTTGGAATTGATAACAATCATGATAGAAACTTCACTAGATCCTTGGGAAATCATTTGGATATTAATGTGATTATCTGACAGTGCTTTAGTTGCGGTAGCAGTCAAACCGATGTGACTTTTCATTTTTTCACCGACAATCATAATGATTGAGAGATCATGTTCGATTTCTGCGTGGTCAACTTCTAATTTTTGTCTTAATTGACGAAGAATTTCTTCCTCTTTAATGGGGGTTAACTCACGATCCCGAAGAATAATAGATAAGTCATCGATACCGGTAGGCATGTGCTCCCAGCGGATATTTAGATCTTCCAATATTTGCAGAACTTTTCTACCAAAACCGATTTCACGGTTCATGAGGTATTTAGACATGTTAATACTGGTGAAATGGGCATCCGCAGCAATACCTACTACAGTGAAGTCCCTGTTGCTGTGCTTTAAAACAATTTTTGTACCAGGATGAGTAGGGTTATTTGTATTTTTAATAACGAGTGGAATTTTCCCACGGTAAGCTGGAATGAGTGCTTCGTCATGTAATACAGTAAAACCTGCATAAGCTAATTCGCGCATTTCGCGATAAGTTAATTCTGGAATGGAGTGTGGCATGTGGATAATGCCAGGGTGTGCTGCAAAAATACCATCAACATCTGTAAAATTTTCATAAAGATCAGCTTTTACACCGGCAGCAATAATGGAGCCAGTAATATCAGACCCACCACGTGAAAAGGTGCAAATCTGGTCATCTTTTGTTACTCCAAAGAACCCTGGTATAATCAATACTTCGTCAGCTTCATTTAATTCTTCGATTTTATCATAACTGGAAGGGAGAAGTCGAGCATTTCCTGGTTCGCTGGATACAATGAGTCCTGCTTCTCTAGGGTGAACATAACGAGCATCTACGCCATTTTGTCTAAAATAAGCCGCAATGAGTTTCGCATTGTTATTTTCACCGGCAGCAAGAAAAGTATCGTACAAGAACTTATTATTTTCGATAGGAAGGCTTGCGAGCTTTTGGAAACTTTTTGAAATTCTCTCTAGAATATTTGGTTTGAGTTGCAGTTCTAACGCCATATCTCGATAACGCTGAATAATCCATTGTTGGTGCTTTGTTACGTCATTACCAGCAACATAGTCTCTATAATATTTAATGAGGGCATCTGTTACCTTTGTATCCTGAGTGCATCGCTTCCCAGGCGCAGAGACAATCACGAATCGACGTTCAGGATCAGCTTTTATAATCTGTAATACTTTTTCTAATTGACCAGCAGAGGCAAGTGAACTTCCTCCAAATTTAACAACTTTCATAAATTCTCCTATAGGCTGATTGTTTAAATTATAGCAAAATTCTGAAATCTTTTCAAATTTACTTGTGCTTACTTGCTAAAGCAAATATTTTATGTTAGAATGTAACCATATTATTTGATATTCAAATAATTTAATTGACAAAGAAAATAATTGTCGGAGGCAATTAAATGCAATTTGAAAATATTTTATATAACGTTAATGACGGTGTTGCAACATTGACTTTGAATCGCCCAGAGGTTTCCAATGGGTTTAATGTTCCCATGTGTGAAGAAATTTTAAGAGCGATAAAAATGGCTTCTGAAGATGAAGAAATCCAAATTTTGCTCATCAATGCAAATGGGAAAGTATTTTCTGTTGGCGGTGATTTGGCAGAAATGCAACGAGCGGTGGAGGCAGATGATATTCAGTCTTTGGTCAAAATTGCTGAATTAGTCAATGAAATTTCTTACTCAATGAAACAACTATCTAAGCCGGTCATTATGAGTGTAGATGGACCAGTTGCTGGTGCGGCAGCTAACATGGTGGTAGCTGCAGATTTCTGTATTGCAACGGAGCGTTCTCGTTTTATTCAAGCTTTTGTGGGGGTAGGTCTTGCTCCTGATGCGGGTGGTCTATATTTACTTGCTAGAGCGATTGGTGTGACGAGAGCAACTCAATTAGCAATGACAGGTGAACCGTTAAACGCAGAAAAAGCTTTAAATTATGGTCTTTTGTATAAAGTTTGTGAAGTTGAAAAGTTAGAAACTACAACGAATCAAGTGATTAAGAAGTTGAAACGTCATTCACTTAATTCTTATCGTGCTATTAAAGAATTGGTATGGAAGAGTTTGTTTACTGGTTGGGATGAGTATGCAAAACTCGAACTACAGTTGCAAAAGACATTGGCTTTCACAGAAGATTTCAAAGAAGGGGTGCGAGCTTATGCTGAGAAGCGTCGACCAAAATTTTCTGGGAAGTAAAAAAGTAGTTGCAATTTAATTTGATATTTGATATACTTTTCTAGTCAAATGTTTTGATGTTGAAAGTTTTTTCGTTAGAGGAGGATAGATTTTTGGATTACCAATTGGTCAATGATTATTTAACATCTATTTTCAATAATGTATTGGTTATTGAAGAATCTAGTTTGAGAGGCAGTCGCTTCAAAGATATCTCTATCAAAGAAATGCACACGATTGATGTTGTTGGGAAAAATCCCAATGCGACTCCTAGTAGCGTAGCAAAGGAATTGATGGTGACATTAGGTACCGTAACAACTAGTTTAAATAACCTTGAAAGAAAAGGCTATATTGAACGGACACGTTCAGAAGTTGATCGTCGTGTCGTTCATCTGAATTTGACAAAAAATGGTCGCCTGATTTATCGCTTGCACAGAAGATTTCACAAGAGAATGGTTGAAAGAATCATTGAAGGAATGGATGCTGAAGAGATGAAGGTCATGGGAAAAGGTCTGACTAATCTGTATCATTTTTTAGAGGATTTGAAATAATGAACTATGCTAAAATTAGTCAAGTTGCTCATTATGCTCCAAGTCAGGTAGTTACAAATGATGATTTGGCAAAAATAATGGATACGAGCGATGAATGGATTTCAAGTCGAACAGGAATAGAGCGTCGTCATTTATCACAAATAGAATCAACGAGTGTTTTGGCTACCAAGGTGGCAGAACAATTGTTGAAAAAGGCGAATATCCATGCAGATGAGCTAGACTTTATCATTGTGGCAACTATTACCCCAGACTCTATGATGCCTTCAACGGCTGCACGAGTTCAGGCAAATATTGGTGCAAATCATGCTTTTGCCTTTGATTTAACAGCGGCTTGTAGTGGATTTATCTTTGCTTTATCAACAGCTGAAAAGTTGATTTCTTCAGGTCGTTACCAGAAGGGTTTTGTTATAGGAAGTGAAACCTTATCAAAAGTCCTTGACTGGTCTGATCGTTCAACTGCGGTTCTTTTCGGTGATGGTGCTGGTGGTGTTTTGCTAGAGAGCTCAGAGCAGCAGCATTTTTTAGCTGAAAGTCAATATACAGACGGTTCGCGTGGGGAAAGCTTGACTTGTGGTAAGTTTGGTTTATCTTCACCTTATTCTGAAAAGGAAGAAGCGGCACCATATTTGACGATGGATGGTCGTAAAATTTTTGATTTTGCTATTCGAGATGTGGCAAAATCTATAAAAAATACAATTGAATCCAGTGATATTCAAGTAGAGGATATTGACTATTTATTATTACATCAAGCCAATATTCGTATTTTAGATAAAATGGCGAAAAAGATTGGTGTAGCAAGGGAAAAACTTCCTGAAAATATGATGGAATATGGGAATACGAGTGCAGCGAGCATTCCAATTCTTTTATCTGAGTGTGTTGAAAAAGGACTCATTCACCTTGATGGCAGTCAAACAGTTTTGTTGTCAGGATTCGGTGGAGGTTTGACATGGGGCACACTTATTGTTACAATTTAGTTATTATGTGGTAAACACATGAATATAAATATTTATTTTTAAAGGAGTCTATCATGGCAGTATTTGAAAAAGTACAAGAAATTATTGTGGAAGAACTTGGTAAAGAACCTTCAGAAGTTACTCTTGAGTCAACTTTTGATGATCTTGACGCAGATTCATTGGATTTGTTCCAAGTTATCTCAGAAATTGAAGATGCATTCGATATTCAAATCGAAACCGAAGAAGGATTGAACACAGTTGGTGACTTAGTTGCCTACGTTGAAGAAAAAACAAAATAAAAAGATGAAACGGGGCTGAGATAAGATTCTCGCCCTCTTTTGAAAAAGGTATTGAGGTAGGCAGTAAAGTTGACTGTATAACCGATTTTCTTTTGAGAAAAGAGCAAGAGACAGTTGATTTTGCTGGGGTGGAACAATAAAATCTATGGTTGGATGGCATGTTTCACTCCCTCTTGTTTAGGTAATAGTTTGATTTTCAAAGTATACAAGTGCTTGAACTGAAAGGATTGAGCCATTACTTAAGCAATATAAAGGAAGGTATTATGCAAACACGTGTTACAGAATTGTTAAATATTAAATATCCTATTTTCCAGGGTGGGATGGCCTGGGTTGCTGATGGTGACTTGGCTGGTGCAGTTTCTAAAGCGGGAGGTCTTGGCATTATCGGTGGTGGTAATGCACCAAAAGAAGTTGTTAAAGCTAATATTGATAAAATTAAGTCATTGACAGACAAACCTTTTGGCGTGAATATCATGCTGTTGTCACCGTTTGTGGAAGATATTGTTGACTTAGTGATTGAAGAAGGTGTCAAGGTTGTGACAACTGGTGCAGGAAATCCAAGTAAATATATGACTCGTTTCCACGACGCAGGTATTACAGTCATTCCAGTAGTTCCAAGTGTAGCATTGGCTAAGCGAATGGAAAAAATTGGTGCAGATGCAGTCATTGCTGAAGGAATGGAAGCAGGTGGGCATATTGGAAAATTAACCACCATGACTTTGGTTCGTCAGGTAGTTGAAGCAGTTGATATTCCTGTAATTGCAGCAGGAGGGATTGCCGATGGTCGCGGTGCAGCTGCAGGCTTTATGCTTGGTTCAGAGGCTGTTCAAGTGGGAACACGTTTCGTCGTTGCAAAAGAGTCAAATGCGCACCAAAATTATAAAAATATGATTTTGAAAGCTCGGGATATTGATACAACTATTTCTGCTCAACATTTTGGTCATGCAGTACGAGCTTTGAAAAATAAACTAACTAGAGAATTTGATCAAGCAGAAAAGGATGCTTTTAAGCAAGAAAATCCTGATTTAACTGTTTTTGAGAATTTAGGAGCTGGCGCTCTTGCAAATGCAGTTGTTCGCGGTGATGTTGAACATGGTTCTGTCATGTCAGGACAAATTGCGGGGCTTGTCAGCAAAGAAGAAACAGTTGAAGAAATTTTAAAAGATATTTACTACGGTGCAGCAGAGGTAATCCAAAAAGAAGCTAGCCGTTGGGCAGGAGTAACTAGAAATGACTAAAACAGCCTTTCTATTTGCAGGTCAGGGTGCTCAGTATCTGGGAATGGCTCGTGACCTTTACGATCAGTTTGATGTAGTGAGGGCAACCTATGATGAAGCAAGTCAAGTATTGGGCTATGATCTACGATATCTGATAGATAATGAGGAAGAAAAGCTCAACCAGACACGCCATACTCAGCCAGCAATTTTAACCACTTCGGTTTCTGTTTACCGATTATTGCAAGAAAAAGGAATGCAAGCTGATATGGTAGCAGGCCTTTCTCTTGGGGAATACTCTGCCATGGTAGCAGCAGGTGCTTTGGATTTTAAAACAGCGGTTGCTTTGGTTGCGAAACGTGGTGCTTTTATGGAAGAAGCAGCTCCTGCTGGCTCTGGTAAAATGGTTGCTGTACTAAACGCAGATGTGGCAACTATTGAAGCAGCTTGTCAAGCAGCTTGTCAGCTGGGAATTGTATCACCAGCAAATTACAATACGCCTAGTCAGATTGTTATTGGTGGTGAAGTTGAAGCGGTTGACAAAGCAGTAGAATTGTTAAAAGAAGCTGGTGTTAAGCGTCTCATCCCTTTGAATGTCTCTGGTCCATTTCATACAGCTTTGCTAAAACCTGCAAGTGATAAATTGTCAAAAGTTTTAGCAACAGTCGAATTTACTGATTTTAAACTCCCTTTGGTAGGAAATACAGAAGCAGCTGTCATGGAAAAAGAACGGATAAAAGAGCTATTAACTCGTCAGGTAATGGAACCGGTTCGTTTTTATGATAGTATCGCAACAATGAAAAAATCAGGTGTAACTGATTTTATTGAAATTGGTCCAGGTAAGGTTCTGTCTGGTTTTATTAAAAAAAATGATAAATCAGCAAAGGTTGCTCACGTTGAAGATGTTAGAAGTTTATCTACTCTTCTAGAAAATAAGGAATAGGTATGGAACTGAAAGGTAAAAATATTTTTATAACTGGTTCAACACGTGGAATTGGTTTTGCAATGGCACATAAGTTTGCGAGTCTAGGTGCCAACATTGTTTTAAACGGTCGCCGTGAGATTGATGAGGTACTCGTCTCTGAATTTTCAGATTATGGGGCACAAGTGATTCCGATTTCTGGTGATGTGTCAGATAGCACGGATGCCAAGCGGATGGTAGAAGAGGCTATCGAAAAACTTGGAAGCGTGGATATTCTGGTCAATAATGCAGGGATTACAAAAGATAAACTCATGCTAAAACTGACAGAGGAAGATTTTGAACAGGTCTTGAAAGTGAATCTTGTTGGTGCTTTTAATATGACTCAAGCGGTTTTGAAGCCAATGTCGAAAGCTCGTCAAGGTGCTGTTATCAATGTATCAAGTGTGGTTGGTTTGATTGGTAATGTCGGTCAAGCAAATTATGCAGCTTCTAAGGCTGGACTGATTGGATTTACTAAGTCTGTAGCGCGTGAAGTAGCAGCCCGCAATGTACGAGTGAATGCTATTGCGCCAGGTATGATTGAGTCAGATATGACTGATGTTTTGTCTGATAAAGTGAAAGAAGCTACGTTAGCACAAATTCCAATGAAACGTTTTGGAAATACCAGCGAAGTGGCAGAAGTGGCAGCCTTTCTAGCTCGTCAAGAGTATTTAACTGGGCAAGTCATTGCCATTGATGGCGGGTTAACCATGAGGTAGAAGATGACTAAAACGTACGAGTTTTAAGCATGTGATATATTTTCTTAATAAAGGAGTTTGAAATGAAACTAAATCGAGTTGTTGTAACAGGATATGGAGTAACTTCACCTATTGGAAACACACCCGAAGAGTTTTGGGATAGTCTAAAAGAAGGGAAGATTGGTATTGGTCCAATTACGAATTTTGATCCTAGTGTGATTGGTGTACATAATGCAGCAGAAATTAAAGATTTCCCGCTAGAAAAACATTTTGTTAAAAAAGACAAAAATCGTATGGATATGTATTCTATTTATGCCATTCATGCAGCTTTAGAAGCGTTAGAAAATGCTCATCTAGATGCCGAGACAGTTGACCATGATCGGTTTGGTGTCATTGTATCTAGTGGGATTGGTGGCTTAAAAGAATTGCAAGATCAAATTATCCGAATGCATGAAAGAGGAGCCAATCGTATCCAACCGCTCTTCATTCCTAAAGCACTTTCAAATATGGGAGCCGGAAATATCGCTATTCGTGTGGGAGCTAATGGGGTATGTAAATCTATTACAACTGCTTGTGCGTCTTCTAATGATGCTATTGGAGAAGCATTCCGTGAAATCAAATTTGGTTTTCAAGATGTTGTTTTAGCAGGTGGTTCTGAATGCTCTATCAACGAAATTGGCATCGGAGGTTTTGCAGCTCTTACAGCTCTTTCTACAAATGAAGATCCAAAACGTTCGTCTATTCCATTTGATAAAGATCGGAATGGATTTGTAATGGGAGAAGGGGCAGGTGTTTTGGTAATTGAAAGTCTAGAACATGCTGAAAAACGTGGGGCAACGATTTTAGCAGAAATTGTGGGGTATGGAAATACTTGTGACGCTTATCACATGACAACACCATCACCAGCTGGTACAGGGGCTGCTAAAGCTATAAAACTAGCCATTGAAGAAGCAGGATTACAACCTTCAGATATTGCCTATGTGAATGCTCATGGAACTTCTACACAAGCCAATGAAAAAGGTGAAAGTCAAGCGATTGTTAATGTTCTTGGGAAAGAAGTACCGGTTTCTTCTACGAAATCTTTCACAGGTCACCTTCTTGGTGCAGCTGGTGCAGTAGAAGCTATTGCAACGATTGAGGCAATGCGTCATAACTTTGTACCGATGACTGCAGGAACGCAAGAACTTTCAGATGATATCGAGGCGAATGTCATCTATGGTCAAGGGCAAGAACATGATATTCCATATGCGATTTCAAATACCTTTGGCTTTGGTGGGCACAATGTTGTACTTGCATTCAAGCGCTGGGAGGCTTAAATGAATATCAATGAAATCAAAGATTTGATGGCTCAATTTGACCAATCAAGTCTGCGTGAATTTTCTTATAAAAATCAAAGTGATGAATTAACCTTCAGTAAAAATGAAAGAACAGTTGAATCAATTGCTCCTTCTGCAGAGGATTCAATAGTGAACACCAATCTTGTTTCACAAGTCGAAGTTACCCAGCCAACTGTTCCTCCAATTGTGGAGGAAACGGTTAGTCCAGAAGTGCTAACAGCTGAAGGCGATGTAGTAGAAAGTCCATTGGTTGGAGTTGCTTATCTTGCTTCAGGTCCTGATAAACCTTCTTTTGTTTCCGTTGGCGACCAAGTGAAGAAAGGGCAAACCTTGATGATTATTGAGGCCATGAAAGTGATGAATGAAGTTCCGTCACCTAAGGACGGTATTGTGACGGAAATCCTTGTCCAAAATGAAGAAATGGTCGAATTTGGGAAAGGTTTGGTGCGGATTAAATGATTGATATCAATGCGATAAAAGAAGCTCTTCCACATCGTTACCCTATGCTGTTGGTTGATCGTGTGTTGGAAGTGAAAGAAGATGAGATTGTAGCACTTAAAAATGTTACAATCAATGAGCCTTTTTTCAACGGACATTTCCCTGAATATCCTGTCATGCCGGGAGTTCTCATTATGGAGGCTTTGGCTCAAACAGCCGGTGTTTTGGAATTATCCAAAGAAGAAAATAAAGGGAAATTGGTCTTTTATGCTGGAATGGACAAGGTGAAATTTAAAAAACAAGTTGTTCCTGGTGATCAGCTCATCATGACAGCGAAGTTTGTGAAGCGTCGTGGCACCATTGCGGTTGTGGAAGCGAAAGCAGAAGTTGATAGGAAGTTGGCAGCGAGTGGTACTTTGACTTTTGCCCTCGGACAGTAAGAAAAGGAGATTTCACCATGTTTCGTAAGATTTTAATTGCCAACCGTGGGGAAATTGCGGTCAGAATTATTCGTGCAGCTAGAGAGTTAGGGATTGCGACAGTAGCAGTCTATTCTACTGCTGACAAAGAAGCTCTCCATACTTTACTGGCGGATGAAGCGGTTTGTATAGGTCCGGCAAAGTCGACAGAATCCTACCTCAATATGAATGCAGTATTGTCAGCAGCTGTTTTAACAGGCTCTGAAGCAATTCATCCGGGTTTTGGCTTTTTGAGTGAAAATTCTAAGTTTGCGACCATGTGCGAGGAAGTTGGCATTAAATTTATTGGTCCTTCGGGAGCGGTAATGGATTTAATGGGTGATAAAATCAATGCGCGTGCTCAGATGATTAAGGCTAATGTGCCTGTAATTCCAGGTTCTAGCGGCGAAGTTCATACTTCAGACGAAGCACTTGCGGTTGCAGAAAAAATCGGTTATCCAGTCATGCTGAAAGCTTCTGCTGGCGGTGGTGGCAAAGGCATTCGGAAAGTCGAAAAGGTGGAAGATTTAGTGGCCGCCTTTGAATCGGCTTCCAGAGAAGCCAAAGCGGCTTTCGGAAATGGCGCCATGTATATGGAGCGGGTTATTTATCCGGCTCGGCATATTGAAGTCCAAATTTTGGCTGACCAACATGGTCATGTTGTCCACTTAGGCGAGCGCGATTGTTCACTTCAAAGAAATAATCAAAAAGTGCTGGAAGAAAGTCCGTCGGTTGCGATTGGCAAAACGCTTCGTCAGAAGATTGGGGAAGCAGCTGTTCGAGCTGCAAAATCTGTCGGATATGAAAACGCTGGAACGATTGAATTCTTATTTGACGAAGACAAAAGAGAATTTTATTTCATGGAAATGAATACACGTGTCCAAGTGGAGCATCCGATAACGGAATTTGTAACGGGAGTGGATATTGTCAAGGAGCAAATAAAAATTGCTGCGGGGCAAGAGCTGCCTTTTAACCAAGAAGATATTCATATAACAGGTCACGCGATTGAATGCCGAATCAATGCAGAAAATCCTGCATTTAACTTTGCACCAAGTCCGGGAAAGATTTCCAATCTCTATCTACCTAGTGGGGGAGTGGGGTTGCGTGTGGATTCTGCAGTTTATCCTGGCTACACGATTCCGCCGTATTATGACAGCATGATTGCCAAGATTATTGTTCATGGTGAAAATCGTTTTGATGCACTTATGAAAATGCAGCGTGCGCTCTATGAATTAGAAATCGACGGCGTTGTGACAAATAGCGGTTTTCAGTTAGATTTGATTTCAGACCCACATGTCATTGCTGGCGATTATGATACAGCTTTTCTTATGGAGAAATTTTTACCAGCTTATCAAAAGAAAAAGTAGAGGAGTAAAGGATATAAGTCATGGCTTTGTTTTCCAAAAAGGATAAGTATATTCGGATCAATCCAAACCGTTCCAGTCGTGAGAAACCTCAAGTGAAACCAGAGTTTCCGGATGAACTGTTTTCAAAGTGTCCAGGATGTAAGCATATCATTTACCAAAAAGATTTGGGAAGTGAACGGATTTGCCCGCAATGTGGCTATACGTTTCGTATTTCAGCTTTTGAACGCCTCAATTTAACGGTAGATGCCAATAGTTTTGAGGAATTATTTACAGGAATTGAAACATCAGATCCCTTGAAGTTTCCTAAATATCGTGAAAAATTAAGGACTGTCCGTGAAAAAACAGGTTTGGATGAAGCGGTATTGACAGGAATTGCGACAATCGGTGGTCAAAAAACTGCACTGGGGATCATGGATTCCAACTTTATCATGGCTTCTATGGGAACAGTCGTTGGAGAAAAAATTACTCGTCTTTTTGAATATGCTACAGAACATCAGTTGCCAGTCACTTTGTTTACAGCTTCTGGTGGCGCTCGCATGCAAGAAGGCATTATGAGTTTGATGCAAATGGCTAAAGTATCCGCAGCAGTGAAACGCCATTCTAATGCTGGTTTGTTTTATTTGACGATCTTAACAGACCCGACCACGGGTGGGGTGACGGCTTCTTTTGCCATGGAAGGAGACATCATTCTGGCTGAGACACAAGCGCTTGTTGGCTTTGCAGGTCGCCGAGTAATTGAAACAACCGTTCGTGAAAAATTGCCAGATGACTTCCAAAAGGCAGAATTTTTGTTTGAACATGGTTTTGTTGATGCTATTGTCAAACGTTTGGAATTGCGCTCCACCATTGCAATGCTCTTGGCTTTCCATGGAGGTGAACAATGACAAAGATTACCCGAATTATTAAAGAAGCACGAGATCAGGCACGATTGACAGCTTTGGATTTTGCACAAGGAATTTGCGAGAATTTTATTGAATTACATGGCGATCGTTCTTTTCAAGATGACGGAGCGGTTATAGGTGGAATCGGAACTTTAGATGGTCAGCCCATCACCGTTGTTGGGATTCAAAAAGGGCGCAATCTACAGGATAATTTGCAACGGAATTTTGGACAACCTCATCCAGAAGGTTATCGAAAGGCACTTCGCTTGATGAAGCAGGCAGAGAAATTTGGTCGTCCTGTCGTTACGTTTATCAATACAGCCGGTGCTTATCCGGGAGTTGGGGCTGAAGAGCGCGGTCAAGGAGAAGCTATTGCGCGTAATTTGCTCGAGATGAGCGATTTAAAGATGCCGATTATCGCTATTATTATCGGTGAAGGCGGATCTGGAGGAGCACTAGCTTTAGCTGTTGCAGACAAGGTCTGGATGCTAGAAAATTCAATTTACGCGGTGCTTAGTCCCGAAGGTTTTGCTTCTATCTTGTGGAAAGACGGCAGTCGTGCTATGGAAGCTGCAGAACTCATGAAAATCACTTCTCATGAGCTTCTTGATATGGGAGTAGTGGACAAGGTGATTCCAGAAGCAGGGCTTAGCAATCAGGATTTATTGTATGCTGTGAAACAAGAAATAGTCGCTGAATTAGCAAATTTGTCTCAACTACCACTTGAACAACTTTTAGAAGCACGTTACCAACGATTTCGAAAATACTAATAAAAATCAGAAGTGGATTGGCTTGTACCGTTTACTTCTGTTTTTTTATTTTTAAAATACGCTTTTCTATAATATTTTCTGCTATAATAGAGAATGGACAAAAGGAGAAGAGATGTTTATTATTGATTTTATCTTGCATATTGACGCACACATTTATAAGATTGCTCATGCTGTAGGTGGCTGGACGTATTTGATTTTGTTTCTGGTGATTGTTATTGAGACAGCTGCGGTAGTATTTCCATTCTTGCCGGGAGACAGCTTACTTTTTGCTGCAGGCGCTCTATCAGCTAATCCAGCAATGAATTTTAATGTTCTACTTTTTATGCTTCTATTTTTTGTGGGAGCTTTTGTTGGCGATACCTGTAATTTCTTCATTGGCAGAACCTTGGGTTATCGTTTTGTACATTATAAATTTTTCAGTAAATTGATAAAAGAAGAAAATATCAAAGAAGCAGAAGTGTATTTTGGAAAACATGGATCTACTTCCATTATTTTAGGACGTTATATTCCTATTATTCGCACCTTTGTGCCTTTTGTAGCAGGTATTAGCCAATTCCCTGTTCAGTCTTTTCTGAAACGAGCTTTTATTGCTGCTTTGTCTTGGTCTTTGATTGCGACAGGGGCAGGCTATCTTTTTGGGAATATTCCCTTTGTGAAAATTCATTTTTCAGCGATTATTTTGGGAATTGTCATTGTCACCTTACTCCCAACTGTGATAAGTGTGGTTCGAAGTGCAATGATTAAAAAGCGAAACAATCAAATGAAGAGATAAGAAAACTCTGAGATGATTTGAAAATCTCAGAGTTTTTATGTTATTTTGGAGCAATCACTTTCACACCGCCCATGTATGGACGAAGTACTTCTGGAATAGTGACGGAGCCGTCTTCATTTTGATAATTTTCAAGAATAGCTGCAACGGTACGACCAACTGCAAGACCAGATCCATTCAAAGTATGTAGGAGTTTGACCTTGCCGTCTGCTTCGTCACGGTAACGGATTTGAGCGCGACGAGCTTGGAAATCTTCGGTATTGGAACAGCTAGAAATTTCACGATAGGTGTTTTGAGCTGGAATCCAGACTTCCAAGTCGTAGGTCTTCGCCGCAGAGAAGCCCATATCCCCTGTAGAAAGTGCAACGACACGGTAAGGAAGATTCAATTTTTGCAGTATATTTTCAGCATTAGCGGTCATTTTTTCTAATTCTTCATAAGAATGTTCTGGTTTGGCAAATTTGACCATTTCTACTTTGTGGAATTGATGTAAACGAATTAAACCACGGGTGTCACGACCGGCAGAACCAGCTTCAGAACGGAAAGACGGACTCATGGCTGTGAAGTAGATTGGCAAGTCTTTCCCGTCTAAAATTTCCCCTCGGTAGTAATTTGTCAAAGGAACTTCAGCAGTTGGAATGAGAACATAATTAGTGTCGCTCACTTCAAAAGTATCTTCTTTGAATTTTGGATATTGACCAGTACCAAACATAGAATCGTGATTAACCATGTAAGGAGGAATGACTTCTGTGTAGCCCTCTCTTTGATGCTCGTCTAACATGAAATTATAAATAGCGCGTTCTAGACGAGCTCCTAATCCTTTGTAAAAGAGGAAGCGAGCGCCGGTTACTTTTGCCCCGCGTTCCCAGTCGAGAATATCAAGATTTTCACCAAGATCCCAGTGAGCTTTTACATCAAAGTCAAACACACGTGGCGTCCCCCAACGGCGAACTTCTACATTATCGTCTTCGTCAGCACCTACCGGCACACTATCGTGAGGAATATTTGGCAAAGTCGTTGTAAACTCGGTTAATATAGCGTCAATTTCTGCTAACTCTGCGTCTAATGATTTAATTTCAGCAGATAATTTTTGCATGGCAGCAATTTTATCATCAGCATTGTCTTTATTACGTTTCGCTTGGGCAATTTCTGCTGAAACCGTGTTACGCTCTGCTTTTAAATTTTCAACCTTGACCAAGAGTTCACGGCGTTTGCTATCAAACTCTTTCATTTTATCAAGTGTTGCAGCGTCAACGCCACGAGTAGCTAGTTTTTTTGCGATGATATCAAAATCTGTGCGAATGCGTTTAATATCTAACATCAGAACCTCCTTAAATAAAAATGCATCTATGGAAAGTGTTGGAGTGGCAGAGCCACGGTTCCATCCAACTTCACATAAGTGCACTTGATTGTTTATGAAATTAGTATCACGGTAGAATTTCAAGCTAGCTCCCTATCTGCTCACAGCTGCCGCAGACTTTCTGAAAGAGATACTAGATTTACTTATCCGTTTCCTATAATTATACAAGAATTCTTATTTTTTTGCAAATAGATTTTTAAAAAATTGACCAATTGTTTGAATCAGTGTCGGTAGTTTAACGACTTTTTCATTACCGATATGATTTCGAGCGTGTTTCAAAATAGTTCCAGCATCTTTTGAAGCGAAAAGGAATTTTCCTTTATTGGTAAAGACTTCAAAATGACGACTAATTCGTTTGCCAGACACATTGGCACCGATTTGATGGATAGTATCCCAAGGGATTTGAATATAGTCTTCGACATTGGCATCTGCATAAAATTCGAGCGCTTTATCTCCAACTAAGAATTTACCAACTTTCCCTCCAATTCCCAGATAAGAAGTTCCTGTTGTTTGAAAATCAATTTTTGTATTTTGTGACTGTGCCATGTTCAATCCTCGTTTATCTATTATCTTTTCTATTATAGCACATTTATTGTCAATAAAAAAGAAGGCCGAAACCTTCTTTTTCCATGTTTACATCAAACCAATAACTTTGGCAATGATACCAACGATGAAGAGTCCGATGATGATAGTGATTGGTGAAACTTTCTTCTTAAGCAACCACATACAAAGGAAAGTAAGGAGAAGCCCCATCAAACCAGGAATCAATGAATTCAATTGTCCTTGAAGTGTGTTTGCTTTTTCAGGAGTTAAGCTAAGTCCATTTGCAACATCACCTAAGATTTTTTGCAGTTGAGAACCAGTTACAGCTCCCTTAGGGAAGTTGATATAAGCACCTTCAGATAGTTTTGTTGAAGGAAGTTGAAGGGCAAAGCTTACGTTTACCCAGCGTTCAACGAGTACAGCAAGGATAAACATACCAAGGATTGAAGCTCCTTTAGTGATGTCTTGAAGGATGCCACCTGACATGTCTTTAGTAATTTCAGAACCAGCTTTGTAACCAAGTTCTTGAGTGTACCACAAGAAGGCCATACGGATAAGATTCCAAAGAACGAAGAAGAGGATTGGACCCATGATGTTTCCTGTTGAGGCAAGAGAAGCACCAAGAGCACCGAGGATAGGACGAACAGTAAACCAGAAGACTGGGTCACCGATACCAGCAAGAGGTCCCATCATACCGATTTTAACCCCTTGGATAGCAGTGTTGTCAATTTCAGCACCGTTAGCCTTTTCTTCTTCAAGGGCAAGTGTCACACCAATGATAGGAGCAGCTACGTATGGGTGAGTGTTGAAGAATTCCAAGTGACGTTCAAGAGCAGCAGCTTGGTCTTCTTTTTTAGTATAAAGTTTTTTGATAGCTGGAATTAATGCATAAGCCCAACCTAAGTTTTGCATCCGTTCATAGTTCCAAGAACCTTGCAAGAAAGTTGAACGCCACCAAATTTTTTGACGATCTGATTTTGATAATTGAATTTTTTCTGTCATGATATTAGTAGCTCCTTTCTTAGTAGTCTTCTAAAATATCACCAATTGGGTCGCTTGATGTAGCAGAACCGCCACCACCATTTCCGCCTTTTTTAGAAAGGTTCAGATAGATAAGAGCAATTGCAACACCGATTGTACCAAGAGCGATAAGGGTTAATTGACTAACAGCTGCAAGTGCAAAACCGATAGCAAAGAATGGCCATACTTCGCGAGTTGCCATCATGTTGATAACCATAGCGTAACCAACGGCAACGACCATACCACCACCGATAGCCATACCATCTGACAACCATGCAGGCATCATTGCGAGTAAGTTTTGTACAGCTTCAGCTGGAATAGCAAGTAGAAGTGCAGCAGGAAGAGCGATACGCAAACCTTGAAGGACAAGAGCAAATAAGTGAGCGCGTTCTACGCCTGCGATGTCACCTTTTTTAGCAGCAGCATCAGCACCGTGAACAAGGGCAACTGAGATAGTACGTACGATCATTGTAAGGAAAAGACCAGCAACAGCAAGTGGGATAGCAACAGCAGTTGCGACAGCAACACCTTTGTTTGTAAAGTCTCCACCTTGTACCATAATGATAGCGGCAGCAACAGAGGCAAGGGCAGCGTCAGGCGCAACCGCAGCACCGATGTTTGCCCAACCAAGAGCGATCATTTGTAGTGAACCACCAAGTATTACACCTGCTTCCAAGTGTCCTGTTACAAGACCAATCAAGGTACAAGCAACAAGTGGTTGGTGGAATTGAAATTGGTCCAAGATTCCTTCGAGTCCAGCAAGAAAGGCAACGAAGACCACTAAAATCATAGAAATAATTGACATATTCTAAATCCTTTCCATTATTGAACGTTGGCTTTTTTAATTAAGTCAAACAAATCTTTTTTGGAGTCATTTGGCACTTTACGTACGTCAAATTCCACTCCGAGGTCACGCAATTTTTCAAAGGTTGCAACATCGTCTTTGTCCATTGACAAAACGTTATTGACTATTGTTTTACCAGTTGAGTGAGCCATTGAGCCAACATTGAGTGTTTTGATATCGACACCACCTTCAACAGCACGAAGTGCATCTTGAGGAGTTTCAAAAAGAATCAGTGCATGTGTGTTACCAAAACGGGGGTCTTTTGCTACCGCAATCAATTTGTCAATTGGGACAACATTTGCTTTGACATTACCAGGAGCAGCTTGTTTGATTAACTCTTTACGAAGTTTATCAGCTGATACGGAGTCAGAAGCAACAATGATACGGTCTGCTTTAGAATCTGGTGTCCAAGCAGTTGCAACTTGACCGTGAAGAAGACGTGTATCGATACGAGCAAGATTGATTTTCAACTTGCCATCGCCGATAACGGTTCCTTCTGGAATAGCAGCTTGAGCAGTTGGTGCAGCCGGTGCACTTGCTACCTCAGCTACAGGATTTAGTTCTTCAGGAAGAGCTTTCACTCCGTCCTTGGCTTCTTTGATGATGTTTGCGGCAACAGCGTCAACGCCAGCATTGGCATCCATCATTCGTTCTGTATAAGCTTGAATCAACATTGGCAGATTCAAACCTGTAATGATCGCGAACTTACGGTCAGGATTTTCACCCATTACACGGCTAGCTTGGTTAAATGGAGAACCACTCCACAGGTCAGCCAAAACTAGAACTTCATCATTCGCGTCAAAAGCAGCCACAGCGTCATTGAACTTAGCATACAAATCATCAGGACCTTCATTTGGCATAAAAGTTACAACTTGAACTTTTTCTTGCTCACCAAAAATCATAGAACCTGATTGATGAATACCAGCAGCAAATTCACCATGGCTTGCAATAATGATTCCGATACTCATTATTGTCTTTCCTCCTTATAAAATGTTTGACTTAAGTTTAAGAAAAATTTAAGACTACTTAATTATAAAACGTTTTCATGAAAAATGCAATAGTTTGAGCTAAAAAATCAAAATCTTTCATATTTTTGACAGATTGTAAACGGACAAAAATAGCAATTTAAACAATATATTAACTTTGAAAAGCGATTGGAAAAATAATGAAAGTTTTGAAAAAAATAATTCTATCTACATGAATTATTGAAGAAGAAAGAGGAGAATCAATAAAAAATCTAGAAACATTTTAAATTTAAAAAACAAAATTTATAATATTTAATTTATGGCATAAATAAACTGATAGAAAATAATTGAAAATCAACAGCTGATGAGACCGCCCCATGATTGCTAGTGCACAATCAGTTGCAGAAAAATGAAATCTGGGAAGATTACGTGTAAATATTAAAGAGTCGGGCAGAAAACCTGTCCAACTCTAAGTCTCATTATAAAAATAGTTTCAATAATTGATGAGCGACTCCGTCTTGGTCATTGGTCAGCGGAAGTTGCTCATCTGCGTAAGGAAGAAGTGTTTGGCTAGCGTTTTTCATGGCATAGCCAGTACCTGCAAAAGCTAACATCTCTGTATCATTGTGTTCGTCACCAAAAGCAATCAAATCTTTTCGCTCTACGTTCAGAACCTCTAATAAATATTTCAAAGCAAAAGCTTTGTTGACGCCTTTTGGAGTGCATTCAAGGATATTGAGCGGACCGCCCCAAGTGTTGATAGATAATTGTTGTTGATAAAATTGATTCAACTCATCCGCCAAAGCATATTTATCATTGGCATGCGTTTGCAAAAGGATACAGTTGGGATTTTTGGTAACCAATTCTGGATTAAATTGATTTTCAGGTTGAAAAGATTCTACACCAAATAATTTCGGGTCGGCAATCGTTTCATTGGGAGCTGTGATATAAAATTTCTTTCGATATTCTCCAGCAATGAAGTCTGCTTCAATTTCTTCCTTCCTTTTGACAATGTCTAATAGATATTCCTTATCTAAAGTGATACATCTTTCCTGTTGCCATTTTTTCTCAGGGATATGGGTCAAAGAGCCATTAAAGTTGATCATTGGAGTGTGTAGCTCCAATTCTTTATAAAATTCCCGTGCCATTCGATAAGGGCGTCCAGTTGTGATGACAACATGATGTCCTTTTTTAGAAATTTTTTTAATTGTTTCTTTTGTAAATTCAGATAGTTTGCTGTCAGAATTGAGCAAGGTTCCGTCTAAATCTACTGCAATTACTTTTTTTGTCATAGTCTACTCTTTCATTTGTGCTGTTTTCTATTATAGCAGATTTTAAGATGAAAGTGCAGAATTTGTGATATAATGTTTTCTTATGTAATGAAGGAGGAAATCGAGTATGCGTAAAACAATTATCATTCATATTTTCTTTGCGATTATTTCTGCCATCGTTTATGCCGAAGGAATTTTGACAAAAGGTCCAGATTTGATTTGGAATATGTTTCTAGCTTTGGTTGCCTATGATGCGGCTTTTATAGCCATTCAATTTAAGAAAAAATGGTTTTTCTTACCTGTAGCAATTCTTTGGCTGATGTTTTATCCCAATACGTTCTATATGATTACAGACTTGGTACACATGCACTGGGTGAGTGATACCTTGTGGAATCGAGAAAGTCTGCATCTTTTTATGGCCTTTGTTCCAAGTATTTTCTTCGGGGTTCTATGCGGAATAGAGAGCTGGAATTTGATTTCGGGCTATTTGAAGCTCAAATGGTGTCTGGAATATTTGGCTATTGGAGCTGTCTCATTTTTATCGAGTCTCGCGATTTACATTGGTCGCTATGATCGGCTCAATTCTTGGGATCTAGTCAGTCATCCTACATTAGTCTTTGAGCGATTGACAGCTGCTTTGCAAAGGGAGCGCCTGCTATTCATTTTAGGGTTTACCTTTATTCAAATCATGTCCTTGGTCTTTTTGAGTAAAAATCAGTCTAAATAAATATTTTCTGTATAAAACATTGAATTAATTTGTTTATTTTTAAAACTTCTATTGAAATCGTGAATATTTTGTGATATTATATCCACTATCGTTCGTAAAATTTAAGGAGATTTTAAAAATGGACAAGTTTTTTAAACTAAAAGAGAACGGTACGACTGTTCGTACAGAAGTTCTTGCTGGTTTAACCACTTTCTTTGCAATGAGTTATATTCTCTTTGTCAACCCTGAAATGCTTAGTCAAACAGGCATGCCAGCACAAGGTGTTTTCTTGGCGACTATCATTGGGACTGTTGCAGGGACGCTGATGATGGCTGTATATGCCAACATTCCTTACGCTCAGGCGCCTGGTATGGGACTGAATGCTTTCTTTACTTATACCGTTGTGTTTGCACTGGGGTATACTTGGCAAGAAGCACTTGCCATGGTTTTCCTTTGTGGGATTATCAGCATTATTGTTACGCTAACCAAAGTTCGTACAATTATTATTCATGCAATTCCAGAAAGTTTAAAATATGCTATTTCTGGTGGGATTGGGATTTTTCTAGCTTACATTGGAGTTAAAAAAGCTGGACTTTTAAAATTCTCAATTGATCCGGGAACTTATAGCGTTACAGGAAAAGGTGCTGATAAGGCACAAGCAGCTATTACAGCCAATGGAATGGCAACGCCGGGCTTGGTAGATTTTAACAACCCAGCTGTTCTTGTAGCTTTGTTTGGAATTTTCATCACCATTTTCTTTGTTCTCAAACGCATTCGCGGAGGGATTGTTCTCTCCATTGCAGCAACAACAATCCTAGCCATTTTGGTAGGGGTCGTAGACCTTTCAAAGATCAATTTTGCTTCCAATAATATCGGTGCTGCTGTTCAGGATTTAGGAAAGATTTTTGGTGCGGCACTAGGTAAAGATGGCTTGTTGGCTTTGTTTGCAAAACCAGCTCGCCTTCCAGAAGTGCTTCTAGCTATTTTGGCCTTTTCATTAACAGATATTTTTGATAATATTGGAACTTTGATTAGTACAGGGCGCAAAGCGGGCATCTTTAACATTGCAGATGAAGAAGCTGCTAAAGATTCGTCTGGCCTTCAAACTAAAATGGATAAGGCATTATTTTCAGACATGGTTGGTACAACGATTGGTGCGATTGCAGGAACTTCAAATGTTACGACTTATGTAGAAAGTGCAGCTGGAATTGAAGCGGGCGGTCGTACTGGCTTGACAGCGCTTGTCGTTGCGGCTTTGTTTGCTGTGTCAAGTTTCTTTAGTCCACTTCTTGCTATTGTACCAACAGTAGCGGTAGCCCCTATTCTTATCATTGTGGGAATTATGATGCTTTCCAGCATGAAAGATATCGAATGGGATGATTTGTCAGAAGCAGTACCAGCGTTCTTCACATCTATTTTTATGGGCTTTACTTATAGTATTACTCATGGTATTGCCGTAGGATTCATCATGTATACTTTTGTGAAAATCATCAAAGGTGAAGCCAAGGAAGTCCACCCTATTATCTGGGTATTGGATGCTTTATTTATCCTAAACTTTATTAGTCTAGCTTTGGCTTAATGATTGGGAAATAGCTAGTTCTTTGGAACTAGCTTTTCTTTTGTCAAATTTTAGCAGAAACAGAAAAATTTTGATATAATAGTAGAATGTTTAGCCATAATGAAGATGAGTTGATGGCGTGGGGCGAGAAATTGGGTGCTTTACTCCAAAAACAAGATGTGTTGATTTTAACGGGTGACTTGGGTGCTGGGAAAACAACCTTCACCAAAGGTTTAGCGCGTGGACTGGGTATCAAACAAATGATCAAAAGTCCGACCTACACTATTGTACGAGAATATGACGGACGCCTGCCGCTTTATCATTTGGACGTTTATCGCATTGGGGAAGATCCAGATTCTATTGATTTAGACGATTTTCTCTTTGGAGATGGAGTGACGGTTATTGAATGGGGCGAATTGTTGGGAGATAGTTTGCCAAGTGACTATCTCAAATTGACAATTTTAAGAAAAAATGATGGTCGAGAATTGGTCTTTGATGCAAAAGGACATCGAGCTGAGAAACTGCTTGAGGAATTTGTCAATGGCTGAGTTAGAGCTAGTTATAAGAGAAGCAGAACCTCAAGACGCCAAATCTTTAATTGATTTTCTTAATCAAGTTGGAAAAGAATCAGATTACATGACATTAGATGACGCAGGGATTTTGATGACAGAAGAGCAGATGAGCTCTTTCATTCAACATCAAGCCGCGTCAGATAACCAGATTTATCTAATTGCACTATTAGATAATGAAATTGCTGGGCTTGTGAGCATTACAGCTGATTTTCATGAGCGAATTCGCCATATCGGGCAGGTCTTTATCGTGGTTAAAAGAGCATTTTGGAATCAAGGCTTAGGGAAATTTCTTCTAGAAGAAGCGATAGACTGGGCAGAGAATTCTGAAGTGATTCGACGATTAGAATTGACCGTACAAGTCAGAAATGAGCGGGCGGTTCATTTGTATCAAGCGTTTGGGTTTGAGATTGAGGGCATTCAAAAAAGAGGAGCCTATCTTTCAGAAGGGAAATTTCTTGATGTTTACCTAATGGGAAAACTGATAGATTAGAATAAATATGTTTAAAAAAATTATCTTAATGTTTTTGAGCTTGTGTCTTGTAACGGTTGCAGGACTAGGCGTTTATGGATTTACGATTTATAACCAATCAACAGATGCTTTGTCTAAGACTTATAAAAGCTTTGGGAAAGAAACAAATGTGATTGCCGCTACCAAACCTTTGACCTTGCTTTTGATGGGGGTAGATACAGGTAGTGGATCACGCTCAGATCGGTGGGCTGGAAATAGTGATTCCATGATTCTCGTAACAGTTAATCCTAAGACAAAAAAAACGACAATGATGAGTTTGGAAAGGGATATTCTTACCAAAATTAAAACCGCTGATGGGACAACGCAAGCAAAGCTTAATGCGGCTTATGCAAATGGTGGAGCTGATTTAGCTATTTCCACAGTGCAAAAGATGATGAATATTCACATTGACCGCTCTGTGCTTATCAATATGAAAGGTCTGGTACAATTAGTTGATGCTGTTGGGGGCATTACGGTCAATAACACCCTTGGTTTTCCTATCTCGATTGAAGAAAACGAGCCAGAATATAAAGCAGTTGTTGAACCAGGGGAACAACATATCAATGGTGATCAAGCACTGGTCTATTCTCGCATGCGTTATCAAGATCCGGAAGGGGATTATGGACGTCAAAAGCGCCAACGTGAAGTGATTCAAAAAGTAGTCCAAAAAGTGCTGAGCTTAAACAGTGTCAGCCACTATCAAGCAATTTTAAAAGCTGTTAGCAACAATATGCAGACCAATGTAGAGTTGTCTTCTGGCAGTATTCCGCAATTATTAGGTTACCAAGATGCTTTTAAAAATATTGAAAGTAAGCAATTGAAAGGTGAGGGTGCCACTTTACCAGACGGTGGATCTTACCAAATCGTAACTTCGGAGCATATGTTGGAAATGCAAAATGTTCTGAGAAAATCGCTTGGCTTGGACGAAGTGACTGAATTGGAAACCAATGCGGTTTTATATGAAGAATTGTATGGCAGTGCTGCTCCTAGTTCCGGTCAGTTAGGAAATGACGCAACAACTGGTGCTGCTGATTTTTCTGCGTATTCAAGCAATCCTTATGGAACAGATCAAAATGGACAGTATTATGGTCAATACGGACAATGACATAATAAAAAAGAATTTAGCGTGTGTCTAAATTCTTTTTAACTTCTTAGTTGATGTGAGCCTTCCAGATATCTTGAATTTGCTGAAGTCGAGCAGTAGAGTCTTGCTCAAAAAGTTTGAATTGGTAAGTCAAATCCTGTGAAATTGTTTGGAGATTGTCTTTTTGCTCTTGAACGACTTGGAGATTTCGTTGAATATTTTGTAGATTGTCTTGAATCCTGTCCATTAGCTCATAACTTTCAACAGCCTCGTTCATGAGTTTTTCTCTATTTTTAACAAGGAAAAAGCTGGCTGCAGCTGCACCGGTGAATAATAATAGATTACTAAGTTTCATGGTTTCTCCTTATGCTTTTGAAATTTTTTCGGCTAATTCTGCAAGAGCAGGGAAGTTTGGTTCGTGCGCCACGAAAGTCAGTTTTAAATCATCATTTTCTGTATAGCGTGGTGCTAAATGGACATGTGTATGGAAGACAGATTGACCGGCAATTTCTTCGTTGTTATTGATGATATTCATCCCCTTTGCACCAGTAGCCTTCATCACTTTACGAGCAATATCTGGAATACGTACAAAGAGTTGACTGGCAGCTTCACCGTCCATTTCAAGCATGTTGCGGAAATGTTTTTTAGGGACAACCAAGGTATGTCCGAGCGTTACTTGTGAGACGTCTAAAAATGCTAGAATTACATCGTCTTCATATACTTTAGAAGCTGGAATTTCTCCTGCAATAATCTTACAAAAAATGCAATCTGCCATCAAATTTACCTCTACTTTGTTAGATTTTGTTATAATATAAGAACATTATACCAGAATTTGGAGAAAATATGTTAGAAATAAAAGGGCTTATAGGGGGCTATGTGAATATCCCTGTTTTAAAAGACATCAGTTTCACAGTAGGAAATGGGGAACTGGTGGGGTTGATTGGTTTGAATGGTGCGGGTAAATCCACTACAATCAATGAAATTATCGGACTTTTAACTCCTTATAAAGGTGAAATTTTAATTGACGGTGCCAAACTGCAAGATAGTCCTACGGCTTATCGTAAGAAAATTGGTTTTATTCCGGAAACACCTAGTTTGTATGAGGAATTAACGCTGCGCGAGCATATTGAAACGGTTGCTATGGCTTATGATGTGGAGCAAAAGGTGGCTTTTGCACGCGTGGAAAAATTATTGACGATGTTTCGCTTGAAAGAAAAATTAGATTGGTTTCCGGTGCATTTTTCTAAGGGGATGAAGCAAAAAGTCATGATTATCTGTGCATTTGTGGTTGACCCCAGCCTTTTTATCGTTGATGAACCATTTTTAGGACTTGATCCAGTTGCCATTGCTGACTTGATAGAGCTTTTGGAGGATGAAAAGGTAAAAGGCAAGTCAATTCTTATGAGTACGCATGTGCTGGATTCGGCAGAAAAGATGTGTGATTCATTCGTGATATTGCATAAGGGAGAAATCCGAGCTAAAGGCAATTTAGCAGAATTACGAGCAGAATTTGCCATGCCAGAAGCTAGTCTCAATGACATTTATCTAGTTTTGACAGAAGAGGCGAGCTTATGAGAAATCTGTTTCAAAAGCGCAGGCAAGTATTTCGCAATCAATGTTTGAAGTATTCACGCTATGTTTTTAATGACCATTTTGTCCTCTTTTTATTGGTCTTTATTGGCTTTTTAGCTGTTCAATACAGTCAACTGTTACGAAATTTTCCTAAAAATCACCTGCCAATCATTCTTGCTTTAGTGGTTCTTTTGTTCTTATTATTGCCTTTGGGACGAATCGCGACTTATATGGAAAAACCAGATAGTCTGTTTTTATTGGTCAAAGAAGAGGAATTAAAAAGCTACCTACAAGAACAAACGCGTTTATCTTATCGATTATGGGTCTTGCTTCAAACCGTTGTGTTGTTACTATTAGTACCGCTTTTTCTTGCCTTAGGCATGCCGCTTTGGGGCTGGTTTATTCTTGTTTTTCTTATGTTGATAGCAAAATGGTTCGTATTTTTGCAGAAAAGTCAAAAATTTTACCAAGGTGCAGGGGTGAATTGGAGTTATCTCATTGCTTATGAAGAAAGACGTAAGCAGACAATCCTACGTTTCTTTGCTCTCTTTACCAATGTCAAAGGAATTTCTAATAGTGTGAAACGCCGTGCGTATCTTGATGGTTTGACAAATATTCTACCCAAAAGACAGTCAACTACTTGGCAAAATATATATTTGCGTTCTTATTTACGAAATGGTGATTTTCTGGCCTTGACTATACGGTTGCTGTTTCTGTCTCTTTTGGGAATTGGCTTTATCAGTCAATCATGGATTGCGGCTATTTTCGTGGCTTTGTTGAATTATCTCTTGCTATTTCAGTTGACAGCCTTGTACAATGCTTTTGATTATCAATATTTGACGTTCTTATTTCCTTTGGAAACTGGATTGAAATTAAAAGGAGTGAAACAAGTGATTATTCTTATTGGCTACAGCGTGCTTTTTGTGGAAACAATGATGGCTTTGTTGTTTTTCCAAGATAGAGTAGCTTTGCTTTTTATGATTGGAATTACATTGCTACTTTATTTCATCTATTTACCATTTAAATTAAGAAGTTTGGTTGACTAAAGGAAGTAAAATTAGTAAAATAGATAGGAAACTTTTTACGGAGGGGAATAATGGACTTGGTTGATAATGAGCTAACTCTGACGCCGATTGCAGGCAAGAGTGGAAAAGCCTACATGGGCACCTATCCAGATGGGGCGCGCGTTTTCGTCAAGATGAATACAACCCCAATCTTAGTAGGTTTAGCTAGAGAACAAATTGCACCACAACTATTGTGGAGTCGTCGCATGGCAGATGGCAACGTTATGAGTGCGCAAGAGTGGCTGTCAGGAAAGATCTTGACACCAGCTGAAATGGACAAAAAGCAAATTGTAAATATTTTGACACGGCTGCATCGTTCACGTCCTTTGATGACACAGTTGCGTCGGTTGGGTTATGCTTTGGAGACGCCAGCAGATTTATTGGAATCTTGGTTAGAACATGCACCATTGGCAATTGGAAATAATCATTACTTGCGGTCGGTTTTAAATGATATGCGTAGTCATTTACCACAATTTCGCGAGGATTATGCAACAATTGTGCATGGCGATGTGCGTCATAGTAACTGGATTGAGACAGATAGTGGATTGGTGTATTTAGTAGATTGGGATTCTGTTCGATTGACAGATCGTATGTTTGATGTGGCTCATATATTAAGCCATTATATTCCAGAGGTGCGTTGGAAAGAATGGTTGACCTACTATGGCTATCGGTATAATGAAACGGTATTGAAAAAATTGTACTGGTATGGTCAGTATGCTTACCTATGTCAGATTGCTAAGTATTATGAAAATGCAGACTTGGAAAATGTGAATCGGGAGATTTATGCACTACGTAACTTCCGTTCAAAATACGGGAAAAAGGTGTCATGAGAGTTAGAAATCGTAAAGGGGCGACGGAATTACTAGAAGCAAACCCACAATATGTAATTTTAAATCCTGCTGAAGCAAAGGGCAAGTGGCATGAGATTTTTGGGAATAAGCACCCCATTCATATTGAAGTGGGAAGTGGAAAGGGTGCGTTTGTTTCAGAAATGGCAAAAGCTCATCCAGAAATTAACTATATCGGAATTGATATTCAAAAATCCGTTTTGAGTTACGCCTTGGATAAGGTTTTAGCAACTGATGTTCCCAATATCAAGCTCCTTTGGGTAGATGGTTCTGATTTGACCAACTACTTTGAAAATGGAGAGATTGATCGTTTGTATCTGAATTTTTCTGATCCTTGGCCCAAGAAACGCCATGAAAAACGGCGCTTGACCTACAAATCTTTTCTCGATACCTTTAAGCAAATTTTACCAGAACATGGTGAGATTCATTTCAAAACAGATAATCGTGGTCTTTTTGAATATAGCTTAGTGAGCTTTTCTCAATACGGGATGAAACTAAATGGTGTTTGGTTAGATTTACACGCGAGCGACTTTGAAGATAATGTGCTGACAGAGTACGAGAAAAAATTTGTCAACAAAGGTCAAGTCATCTATCGGGTTGAGGCAGAGTTTTAAGGTGAAATAGATAATTGAAAGAGGCTGGGCAAAAAGTGTCCCAGCTTCTATCAGATTTAGTAATAAAGGAATAACGCAGTAGGTGATTGGGCTCTTCATTCGCTGTTCAAGCTCGGAAGAGCACTTTTGGCGAAAACTTCGTTTTCTTCATCTACAACCT
>NZ_KV813959.1:58334-187672 GCF_001813805.1 Streptococcus sp. HMSC066F10 | reverse complement strand
TACGAACTAAAAATTTTCAATTTTTAGTTCTGTCCCACTCCCTTTTCTGATTTTCAGGAGAAAAGATTGCTAAAAGACAAAAGGAACAAAAGAATGTCTCAAGCGACAAAATGAACGTTAGAAGCTTCATTTAAACATTTTGTTATAAAAACTATTAACAAAATTTACGATTCAGGACATTGTAGAAGATTGTGGTATCAATCGGATGACCTTTTATCATACACACATATATATGTGTGTGTGTGATTTGGTAGAATGGTCTTGTTTTGAGCTTGCTAAAAAGTAAAACGTTGCTGTCCAAGTAGCTGTTCAAGAAATTTTATTAAATAGTAGAACTTTTCTCATTTTGTTCTTTTCTCTTGTGCTTGATTAAGTTTTTATTTATAATAATTCTAAATAAAGTAAAAAGAGAAGGTTGACGATGATGAGAGAACAAGAAATTGATAAGAATTTTAGCGGTCGGCTTAATATTTTGCGAGCTGGAGTATTGGGGGCCAATGATGGTATTATTTCTATCGCGGGTGTGGTAATAGGGGTAGCAAGTGCAACAGAAAGTATTTGGATTATCTTTCTTTCTGGGTTAGCAGCAGTCTTTGCGGGAGCTTTTTCCATGGCAGGTGGTGAATATGTATCTGTCTCCACTCAAAAGGATACGGAGGAGGCCGCAGTTGTCAAAGAGCGAGATCTTTTAATGAAAAATCCAGATATTGCTAGGCAGTCGCTCTATGCAGCTTATATCCAGAATGGCGAGTGTGAGACTTCTGCCCAGCTTTTAACCAATCGAGCTTTTTTAAAGGATCCTCTCAAAGCTTTGGTAGCGGAAAAGTATGGTATTGAAGTGGAAGAATTTACTAATCCTTGGCATGCAGCAATCTCCAGCTTTATCGCTTTTGTAGCAGGAGCTATCTTTCCCATGCTGAGCATTGTCTTCTTTTCTGCTAGTTATAGAATTCCGGCGACAGTAGTCATCGTTGCTTTATCGCTATTGGGAACGGGATACACTAGTGCCAAGTTAGGAAAAGCACCGATAAAAAATGCCATGATTCGAAACTTAGTCATTGGACTTTTGACTATGACAGTAACTTATCTTGTAGGTCAATTATTTGCTATTTAATTTCGAAATAAAAAACCTTTATGAGGAGTGATTTTGATTGTAGATTATTCTATTTGACTTTATAGTCAATTCTTTTTAGAATTATCTGTCAACCACAATGCTGAAATCAATCAATTTTCTTACGATTGATAAGTATAATAGCATCAAATAAAATACAAGAATAAATTTTCTTGTATTTTCCTTTTTCTTATGCTATAATGTAGATAATGAATATGAAAGAGAGGCGAGGAAATATCTTCGCCTCTTATCTGTGAGGAGGTGTAGTCTTATCACAACGATTGTCAAATTAGTAAAAGAAGTTGTTGAACCAGTCGTTCAAGAACCGTATGAATTAGTGGATATTGAGTACGGTAAGATGGGGAGCGACCATGTTCTTAGTATTTTTGTAGATAAGCCGGGAGGAATTACTGTAAATGATACGGCAGAATTGACGGACATCATCAGTCCACTTTTAGATATGATTAAGCCGGATCCCTTTCCTGAGCAGTATTTTCTTGAAGTAACTAGCCCAGGGTTGGAACGTCCGCTGAAAACGAAAGAACAATTAGCAGATGCAGTTGGGCAATATATCCATGTTAGTCTGTATCAGGCAGTTGATAAAAGTAAAACCTTTGAAGGAACATTGCTTTCTTTTGAGGAAGATCATTTAACAATGGAATATATGGATAAGACGCGTAAGAAAGTTGTTCAAATTCCTTACAAGCTAGTATCCAAAGCAAGATTAGCAGTAAAATTTTAGTAAGAAAAAAGAAAGGATTGCTTTTGTTTTTACAAAAGCGAAAAAGACATGAGTAAAGAAATGCTAGAGGCCTTCCGCATTTTGGAAGAAGATAAAGGGATTAAAAAAGAAGACATTATCGAAGCAGTGACAGAATCCTTGCGCTCCGCTTATCGTCGCCGTTATGGTCAAGCAGATAGCGCAGCCATTGAATTTAACGAAAAAACAGGAGATTTTCGTGTCTATACAGTTCGTGAAGTGGTGGACGAAGTTTTTGATAGCCGTTTGGAAATCAGCTTAAAAGATGCTCTTGCCATTAGCTCAGCTTATGAGCTTGGTGATAAAATCAAATTTGAAGAAGCGCCGGCTGAATTTGGTCGGGTAGCAGCTCAATCTGCTAAGCAAACAATTATGGAAAAGATGCGCAAGCAAACGCGGGCGATTACTTACAATAAGTACAAAGAGCATGAAAATGAAATCATGTCAGGAACAGTCGAACGTTTTGACAATCGTTTCATCTATGTCAATCTTGGCAGCATTGAAGCGCAGTTGTCTAAACAAGACCAAATTCCTGGAGAAGTCTTTGCTTCACACGACCGCATTGAAGTTTTTGTTTATAAGGTTGAGGACAATCCTCGCGGTGTGAATGTTTTTGTTAGCCGTAGTCATCCAGAGATGATCAAACGCTTGATGGAGCAAGAAATTCCTGAAGTTTATGACGGAACGGTTGAAATCATGAGCGTTTCTCGTGAAGCAGGTGATCGAACCAAGGTTGCGGTACGCAGTCACAACCCAAATGTAGATGCAATTGGTACAATCGTTGGACGTGGTGGCGCAAACATCAAGAAAATCACTAGCAAGTTTCATCCTGCTAAGTATGATGCAAAATCATACCGTATGATTCCTATTGAAGAAAACATCGATGTGATTGAATGGGTAGCAGATCCTGCTGAATTCATCTACAATGCGATTGCTCCGGCAGAAGTGGATCAAGTCATCTTTGACAGTCAAGATAGCAAGCATGCTCTTGTCGTTGTGCCAGATAACAAATTGTCTCTTGCAATCGGTCGTCGCGGACAAAACGTACGCTTGGCAGCTCATTTGACAGGTTACAGAATTGACATCAAATCTGCAAGTGAATTTGAAGCTATGGAAGAAGCTGGTGAACTCGGCGGATTTGCTGAAGAAGTAGAAGAATTTACAGCAGTTGAAAGTCCTGTAGAAACAGAATTTGTGGAAAGTGAAGTTGAAGCAGCAGACTAAAGGAGGGAAAGAATGGCAAAAACAAGAAAAATCCCTTTACGAAAATCAGTAGTTTCTAACGAAATCATTGACAAGCGTGATTTACTCCGCATTGTCAAAAACAAAGAAGGTCAAATTTTCATTGATCCGACAGGTAAGGCGAACGGACGTGGAGCTTATATCAAACTTGATAATGAAGAAGCGCTTCAAGCTAAGCAAAAACGAGTCTTTAATCGCAGTTTCAATATGGAAGTGGAAGACGATTTTTACGATGAACTGATTGCTTATGTGGATCACAAGGTCAAAAGAAGAGAGTTAGGTCTTGAATAAGCAAAAACTAGCAAATTTACTTGGCTTAGCACAACGAGCAGGTCGCATCATATCGGGTGAAGAATTGGTTGTTAAGGCTATACAAGATAGGAAAGCAAAGTTGGTCTTTTTAGCCAACGATGCTGCTCCAAATTTGACTAAGAAAATTACTGATAAAAGTCATTATTACAAAGTAGAAGTATCAACCGTGTTTTCAACACTGGAATTAAGCACCGCAGTAGGCAAGGCAAGAAAAGTGCTTGCCATCACTGATGCTGGATTTACAAAGAAAATGAGGTCTCTTATGGAATAGAAGAGGAGGACAAGATTTGTCTAAAGTAAGATTGTACGAAATCGCGAAAGAACTGGGAAAAGAAAGCAAGGAAATTGTGGCGCGTGCAAAAGAGCTTGGTATTGAGGTAAAAAGTCATGCCAGCAGCGTGGAAAGTGAAATAGCAACACGTATAACAGCTAGCTTTTCTCAAGCAGCAGCTCCTAAAAAAGAAACGACTCAAAAGCCGACTCAATCGTTGCCTAAAGAGCAAGCGTCAGCTCCAACGGCAGTGAAAGAAACGACCGAGGCTGAGAAGAAAGCAGAGCCGAAGGCAGTAGCTCCAACGCAAAAGTCGGAAGTGGAAGCGAAGTCGGCGTCTGCAAAACCAAAAAGTCGTAATTTTAAGGCTGAACGAGAGGCAAGAGCGAAAGAACAGGCAGAACGACGAAATAAACAGCGAGACAATCGTCCGCAAAAACAACAAAATGGTGATAAACGAAATCGAGATGAACGTAATCAGCGTAATGATCGAAGCAATCAAAATCGCAATGACCGAGGAAATCGCAACGAACAACGCGACAACCGCAATCATCGAAACCAAGACAATCATCGCCAAGGGCAAAATCGTTCACATGTTGCAAATCAAAATCGCCCTCAAACGGATCAAGGGCCACGCATTGATTTTAAAGCACGTGCAGCAGCTCTGAAAGCTGAACAAAATGCTGAATACGCTCGTGGTAGTGAAGAACGTTTCAAACAAGCTCAGGCTGCGAAAGCAGCTCAACGCGAGCAGAATAAACGGAAAGAACCTGTAGAAGAATTATTTCAAGCAGCAGCTACTATCGTGGAAGCAACAAAGCCAGCTCCACAGCCCCAAGTTGCTTCTGAAGCGAGTCAAACTCCCGCAGTTGACACTCGTCGTAAAAAACAAGCCCGGCCAGACAAGAAGCGCGATGACTTTGATCGTGAAGAAGATGGTCCAAGAAAACAACAAAAGAATCGAAGCAGTCAAAATCAAGTGAGAAATCAAAAAAATAGTAATTGGAATCATAACAAGAAAAATAAAAAAGGCAAGAATAATCGGAACAATAACCAAACTCCAAAACCGGTTACAGAACGCAAGTTCCATGAATTGCCAAAAGAATTTGAATATACAGAAGGCATGACCGTTGCAGAAATTGCAAAACGGATTAAACGTGAACCAGCCGAAATTGTCAAGAAACTCTTTATGATGGGGGTTATGGCAACGCAGAATCAATCGTTGGACGGCGATACTATTGAACTTCTGATGGTAGATTATGGCATTGAAGCACATGCTAAAGTTGAAGTCGATAATGCAGATATCGAACGTTTCTTTGTGGATGATGATTATCTTGATCCAGATGCCTTGGTAGAGCGTCCGCCAGTTGTGACCATCATGGGACACGTTGACCATGGGAAAACAACACTTTTGGATACCTTGCGTAATTCTCGTGTTGCTACAGGTGAAGCAGGTGGGATAACACAACATATTGGTGCTTACCAGATTGAAGAAAATGGTAAGAAAATTACCTTCCTTGATACACCAGGGCATGCGGCCTTTACTTCTATGCGGGCGCGCGGTGCTTCTGTCACAGATATTACGATTCTTGTCGTAGCAGCAGATGATGGAGTCATGCCTCAAACAATTGAAGCGATTAACCATTCAAAAGCAGCTAATGTGCCAATTATTGTAGCGATTAACAAGATTGATAAGCCAGGTGCTAATCCTGAGCGGGTTATCGGTGAATTGGCTGAATATGGCGTTATGTCAACTGCTTGGGGCGGTGATTCTGAATTTGTTGAAATCTCAGCGAAGTTCAACCAAAATATTGATGAACTGCTCGAAACCGTTCTCCTTGTAGCTGAAATTCAAGAGCTAAAAGCTGATCCAAAGGTTCGCGCAATTGGTACAGTAATCGAAGCGCGCTTGGATAAAGGAAAAGGTGCAGTTGCAACCTTGCTCGTTCAACAAGGTACTTTGAATGTGCAGGATCCAATCGTTGTCGGAAATACCTTTGGACGTGTACGTGCCATGACCAATGACCGTGGACGCCGAGTGAAAGTTGCGGGGCCATCGACACCAGTATCTATCACAGGTTTAAATGAAACACCAATGGCTGGTGACCATTTTGCCGTATATGAAGATGAAAAAGCAGCGCGTGCAGCTGGTGAAGAACGTGCAAAACGTGCTCTCATGAAACAACGTCAAGCAACGCATCGTGTTAGTTTGGAAAATCTCTTTGATACCCTTAAAGCTGGTGAAGTCAAGTCTGTCAATGTCATTATCAAAGCAGACGTGCAAGGTTCTGCCGAAGCCTTGACAGCTTCCCTTCAGAAGATTGAAGTGGAAGGTGTTAAAGTAACAATTGTTCACTCAGCAGTTGGTGCGATTAACGAATCAGATGTTACTCTTGCGGAAGCTTCCAATGCCTTTATCATTGGTTTCAATGTTCGTCCTACTCCACAAGCTCGTCAACAAGCTGAAGCGGATGACGTCGAAATGCGTCTTCACAGTATCATTTATAAAGTGATTGAAGAAGTAGAAGATGCCATGAAAGGGATGCTTGATCCAGAATTTGAAGAAAAAATTATTGGCGAAGCTGTCATTCGTGAAACCTTCAAGGTTTCTAAAGTCGGTACCATCGGCGGATTTATGGTGGTTAGCGGTAAAGTAACTCGTGATTCTAAGGTTCGTGTCATTCGTGATGGTGTTGTCATCTTTGATGGTGCGCTTGCTAGCCTCAAACATTATAAGGATGATGTGAAAGAAGTCGGAAATGGGCAAGAAGGTGGTCTTATGGTTGAGAACTACAATGACATCAAGGTAGACGACATGATTGAAGCCTACATCATGGAAGAAATCACAAGATAAGATATGAATGGAAGAGAGACAGACTATGATTTATTGAAGTCTGCCTCAACCTTTTTCTAAAGTAAGTGAAAGGAGATATCATGGCAAATCAATTTCGTGTGGATCGTGTGGGCATGGAAATCAAACGTGAAGTCAATGAAATTTTGCAAAAAAAAGTTCGTGATCCGCGTGTTCAAGGAATTACCATTACAGATGTGCAAATGTTGGGCGACTTGTCAATGGCAAAAGTATACTACACGCTGATGAGCAACCTTGCTTCTGAACAAGAAAAAGCTCAGACCGGTTTAGAAAAGGCGAAGGGAACCATCAAACGTGAATTGGGTCACAACTTGAAGATGTATAAAATTCCTGATTTGACATTTATCAAGGATGAATCGATTGAATATGGGAACAAAATTGACCAAATGATCCGCGATTTAGAACAAAAATAAAACGTGATTTTAGCTATATCAATATATTTAAAAAGAAAGGAAATTCTATTTTTCTTTCTTTTTTTGATAAAAATGCTAAAAAGGCTTGTTACTTTTACACTTATCCTTTAAAATAGAAAAGGAGATAATCCGCTACAGATTTTTCGGAGGAGAAAAGATGTCCATCAATTGGCAGCAAATTATATTTAGCTTCTTAGGCGGTTTAGGACTTTTTCTATATAGTATTCGAATGATGGGAGATGGCTTGCAGCAGGCTGCAGGTGATCGGCTTCGTTATTTTATTGATAAATATACAAGCAATCCATTTTTTGGCGTTCTAGTTGGGATTGGTCTAACAGCTCTGATTCAATCAAGTTCGGGTGTGACAGTTATTACGGTTGGACTGGTAAGCGCTGGACTATTGACTTTGAAGCAAGCGATTGGTATTGTCATGGGAGCCAATATCGGAACGACAGTGACCTCCTTTATTATTGGTTTTAAGCTAGGTGATTATGCCTTACCCATTCTCTTTTTAGGAGCAGTCTGTCTCTTCTTTACCAAAAAGCGCTCTATCAATAATATTGGTCGTGTCTTATTTGGGGTCGGGGGGATCTTCTTTGCTTTGAATTTGATGAGTGGTGCTATGGAGCCATTGAAAAATTTAGATGCTTTTCGTGAGTATATGATAAAGTTGAGTGGAAATCCAGTTCTAGGTGTATTTGTAGGGACAGGTATTACCTTGTTGATTCAAGCCTCATCAGCAACTATTGGTATTCTACAAAATTTATATGCGAGCGGCTTGATTGAGTTAAAGGGAGCTTTGCCAGTCCTTTTTGGGGATAATATCGGGACAACGATTACAGCGATTATTGCATCATTAGGAGCCAATATTGCTGCTAAACGTGTGGCAGGTGCCCATGTCACTTTCAATGTGGTCGGTACCGTTTTATGCTTGATCGTTTTAGGTCCATTTACGAGCTTAATTCAGTGGTTTCAAGCAGCATTCCATTTAAGCCCAGAAATGACCATCGCCTTTGCTCACGGAACTTTTAATGTTACTAATACCATTATTCAATTTCCATTTATTGGCTTGTTAGCTACCTTGGTAACAAAACTGATTCCAGGTGAAGATGAAGTTGTGAAATATGAACCGCTTTATTTAGATCCGATTTTAATCAAACAAGCTCCGTCTTTGGCACTTGGAAATGCTAAAAAAGAATTGCTTCATTTAGGACGTTATGCGATGCGTTCATTTGAGTTGGCTTATGATTATATTGTGAACAATACTGAAAAGTCAGCAGACAAGGGACACAAGGTAGAAGAAGCAATCAATAAAATTGATGAAGATCTCACACGTTACCTCATTGATTTATCTAGTGAGCCTCTTAGCCAAAAAGAAAGTGAAGTGCTGACAAATATTTTGGATTCATCTCGAGATTTAGAAAGAATCGGGGACCATGGTGAAGCGCTGATTAATTTGACTGATTATATCCGTCGGAAAAAGGTGGAATTTTCTCCAGCAGCTTTGCAAGAGTTGGAATTGATTTATAACATGACTTTGACTTTCATTAAAGAATCCCTGGCTTCTGTAGAAAATAATGACATTGAGTTGGCGGATAGCTTAGTAACTAAGCATGAAGCGATTGATAAAATGGAACGAAAGCTACGGAAAACGCACATTCATCGTCTGAATAGAGGAGAATGCTCGACACAAGCAGGCGTAAACTTTATTGATATCATCTCTCACTATACGAGAGTAGCGGATCACGCCATGAACTTGGCGGAAAAGGTCCAAGCGGAACAAATATAATCATGAGAAACAAACTGCTGGTGCAGTTTGTTTTTTTTGTACCCTACTTATCTTGCATGATCAAGTAGAAAGTTTATTAATAATGGCTCTGTGAGATCAAGTTTGGTACACAAGAAAAAGTGGAACATCTGTGCTGTAATACTAGCTTGACTTTGCTATCAATCCAATGTGATAGAGCAAATAGAGGTTGAATAGAACTTGAAAGATGTCACAGTTTATCTTTATCAAAACTTACAAACTCTAAACCAGTTCATCAAGAAGAAAAATACAAATTTCGAAATATACTTTTTATTTTTGATTAAATCTTTCTTGTAAAATTGCATTTGTTAAACTATTCGAACCTCTTATTGCTGGCTATCAGTAGATTGTGGGTATTGAATTAAAAAAAGTTTTAGTATGTTCTATAAGCCAGACTCATGTTTTTTGATGAGAATATTATTGTGATGGGGAGATTGTCATAACTAGTTTATTAAGGATGTTCGGAAACTAGTCATATAAAAAGCCAATCCTCATAAAGCGAGGAATGGCTGGTTGTTTAATTTATTATTAGAACAATATGTATTGAAAGTTAATTTAGCTGCTATGTACTGTATACATACATGATGTGAGAGAAGCTAAACATTAGCTCCTACTGAATTATTCAAAAGTAACCTTAATTGGTACTTTGGCTATGGTTTCTGTGATATCATAAATGACTTCTAAATTGCATTCTAAAACTTTTGGCTTAGTAATACTAGCTGCTTCTAAAGCATTTATTGGTAATTTAATACTACCTTCAGAAGCAGCAGAAGCTTTTAAGGTATCAGAACAAATGATAATTTTATGGTCATCACTATTAGAAATATTATTGACTTTACCATTACGAGTTTGCACTTCATATTCCTTATTGGAAGTATTTTTATAAGCTAGTTTAAGAGTATATTCATAATCATCTTTTTCCAGCCCTTTATAGGTGGCCGTAAGACCTTTGATTTCATAAATAACTGTATCAGTAGCTGTGGTAGAAAATTCAACAACTTTTGATTTTTGTTCTGCTTTTTGACTAGAACTAGTCTTGGGTACTTCAGAAGATGATGTGTTTGTTGATTTCTTATTATTACCACAAGCAGTTAAAAACAGAATAGCAAGTAAGGAAAAACAACTGTAAAGACTTTCTTTTTCATGGTACACCTCCAAAGATAAGTGTGCTAGGTGAAGACTAAAGTCATTTAAAGCTGATTTGTCTCTTCTAAATTTGAATTTGGAATCAGCTCCTTGTGACAACAATCAACACAAAATACTTTTCCCCACTTTTATTATATCATTATACAAATAATTATTCAATAAAAGATAGAACATAAATACTTAAATAAGGTAGTAACCGGAAAGTCGAATATAAACTTGATGGTTTAGGTTGAGTGCCTTAATTGATTCATTTGACAGAAATTATCTATTTAGTACTAAAAATATGAAAACAACAAGAAAAAACAAGACGACTATAAGGTTGGTCTGAATTTAATATCGAAAAATATCTAGCAAACAAGACTTGCAAATGGAATGAGTACTAGTATATATCCTAAAATAAGCAGCATCAAAGTAAGCTCTTGCCAATATGGAATTTAGATCACTCTTTTAAACGAAGTGTACTACAAGTTTGTTAAATGGACAGTATAGAAAATAGTATAAACAGTAGTGTTTATACAATCACTTAAAATCTAGCAAGATAGGTCTATACCATTTACAAAAAGAAAAGAAAGCGATATAATGAAAGAGACATAATGAACAATGCGAGAGTGATTTAAAATACTATTTACAGTTGTCTAAAGTGACAGCTTATATAAACTCTCACTGAAAGAAGGAGGTTTTATTATGCCTAAATATATTCAAGCAGATCGATTTTTCTATCCCCATGGTATCCGTCAAGGTGGCTACTTGGAAATCACAGATGGTAAATTTGGCAAATGGACGAAAGCTATTCCGGCAGGTGCGGATGTGATAGATTATACAGGTTATTCTATCGCACCGGGACTGGTGGATACCCATATTCATGGTTTTGGCGGTGTCGATGTCATGGATAACAATATCGAGGGCACCCTTCATACGATGAGTGAAGGTCTCTTGACGACGGGGGTGACTAGTTTTCTGCCAACGACTTTGACTTCAAGCTATGAACAACTCTTAGCTGTGACAGAAAATATCGGTGCTCATTATCAGGAAGCGACAGGTGCTAAGATTCGTGGCTTATATTTTGAAGGTCCGTATTTCACAGAAAAATATAAAGGAGCCCAAAATCCAATTTACATGAAAAATCCTCGAATGGATGAATTTCGTGCTTGGAAAAAAGCATCGAATGGTTTGCTCAATAAAATCGCTTTAGCTCCAGAACGAGAAGGTGTTGAAGATTTTGTTCGAACCATTACTGATGAAGGCGTAACAGTTGCACTTGGACACTCAAATGCAACTTTTGATGAAGCTAAAGTTGCGGTAGATGCTGGCGCTAGTGTCTGGGTTCATGCCTATAATGGTATGCGTGGTCTGACTCACCGTGAGCTGGGCATGGTCGGCGCTATGTACGAGCTGCCACACACTTATGCTGAGCTGATCTGTGATGGACACCATGTGGATCCAAAGGCTTGTGACATTTTGATGAAGCAAAAAGGTCATGAACATATTGCTCTCATTACCGACTGTATGACAGCTGGTGGATTAGAAGCTGGCGATTATATGCTGGGTGAATTTCCGGTTGTAGTGGAAAATGGCACTGCTCGACTCAAATCAACAGGCAACCTAGCCGGTTCTATCTTGAAATTAAAAGATGGTCTAAAAAATGTTGTAAAATGGGGGATTGCTAATGCGCACCAAGCTGTTATGATGGCGACGCTCAATCCAGCAAAATCTGTTCATATTGATGATGTTTGTGGTCAAATCAAAGAAGGTCACGATGCGGACTTTATCGTTTTGGACAATGATTTAGAACTCGTTGCAACTTATCTTGATGGTGAAAAACGATACGAAGCTAAATAGAATCTTTTTATCTTGAAAGAGTTGGAAAACCGACTCTTTTCATTTTACTTTTTAAAATACATGTAGTTAAGAAAAGGTTTTTAAGGATTTGAATTGCAATAAGAGGCGTGATATAATGAGGTTATCTGAGTCGTATGCTCATGATTGTAGTTGGCATAACTTTTATTACTTATAGTTTTCTCGGCAGGGGAATGGCACCAACCAAGGAGAATGTCTTTAAACCCAAATCCTTGAAAAAGAAAGCTAAGAAATAGATTTTTTGTTGGAAGGGGTAGTTGACTGGGCTGCCTGCTTGCTTAATAAAGGAGACGGAGATGGAACGTTATCAATTAAACAATGGTGTAGAGATTCCGGTTTTGGGCTTTGGAACTTGGAAGGCTCAGGATGGTGAAGAGGCCTATCAGGCAGTGCTGACAGCACTTGAAGCAGGCTACCGGCACATTGATACTGCAGCTGTTTATAAGAATGAGGGAAGTGTGGGTCGTGCAATCAAAGACAATGGTATACCGCGGGAAAAGCTCTTTATTACGACCAAGCTCTGGAATGGTAATCATACTTATGAGGAGACTCAAGAAGCTTTTGCCCGCTCCTTAGAGCGTTTGGGGCTGGACTATCTGGACCTCTATCTTATCCACTGGCCCAATCCAAAACCTCTGCGGGAGCAGGAAGCTTGGAAGGAGCGCAATCGGGAGGTTTGGCGGGCTATGGAAGACCTCTATCGGGAGGGGAAAATCCGAGCTATCGGTGTCAGCAATTTCCTGCCTCACCACCTAGAGCCTCTGCTTGAGACAGCGCGTATTTTGCCCGCGGTCAATCAAATTCGTCTGGCGCCTGGTGTCTATCAGGCTGAAACAGTGGACTATTGTCGTAAGCATGATATTCTCCTAGAGGCTTGGGGTCCCTTCGGTCAAGGGGAACTTTTCCGCAATGAAGAAGTCAAGGCTGTGGCCGATAAATACGGCAAATCTGTCGCCCAAATCGCTCTGGCTTGGAGCCTGCAAGAGGGCTTCCTGCCCCTGCCCAAGTCGGTTACGCCTGAGCGAATCAAGAGCAATCTGGACTGCTTTGACATTACCCTCAGTCCAGCAGACCTAGAAGTGTTGAAAAACATTCAAGGTCTTGAAGGCGGCGCTCCAGATCCAGATAAGATGGATTTTTAGATGATGATTGACTGAAACTGTAATCAAAACTTTCTCTTCTGTGCGATAAAGAAATCAAAGGGCTGATTGAGGAGGTTATTGAGCTACTGGGAGTGGGAAGATAAGGAAGAAAAGAAGCAGTCAAGGCTTCAGTCAATATCATTTATCAACGTCCTACTCCAATCTAGGAGTCGAATCGTCTTCCTTACTAAAATTTGGAGGGAATCTAGCTTTCAGATAGTCCTATTTATGAAAATTTCCAAATAATCTATCCCTCGAATGACAGGATTTACTAAAATTGATTGGCATTCTATGTCTAGGATGACACTAATCACTAAAGTTTCTAGGTATTCTAAGTCTTGAATGATCGGATGATTCGTTTTTTATAGACAAATAGTCCCCGTCGGAAGGTTTACTAGCAATCAGATGGGGATTTTTGCTGCCTTTTTTCTTTGAAAAAGAGAAAAATGCCTTTTCGGAGCTTAAAAACAACATTTCAGAGTAGCCTTGCCAAAGATTTATCACCACATGCTATACTTGTTTTATCATATTTGAGGAAAGGATTATTATGACAAAAACCTACACCATTCGCCCCCTGCCTTACAGCAACTTTACTAACCGTGAGTTTGAGAGCTTGATGACGGACTCTCATCAGGTTCTTACTAGCTTTGCCAAGTCCTACAAGGATGAGGCTATGTATGATGAGCATCTTGAAGTCTTTGACAGTAAGCTGGAGCAATTCCAAGCCCAGTTGGCCAGCGTAGAAAATAAACAAACCTTGAGTCTAGCAGAAGTGGATAAGGAGCGGGACAGTGCCCTAGTCGGACTGTTTACCTTGCATAGGGGCTTTGCCAAAATCAAGGAGCCCAATCTCAAAGCTGCCCACGAAACCCTAACGTCTGTCCTTGCGAAGTATAAGGACATCACCAAGCATACCAACGATGTCGCAACTGCTGAAATCAAGAGTCTCCTCAAAAACCTCAAGGAGGAACCTTATGATGCAGCAGTGACTACCTTGGGTCTTCTGCCGATGCTTACCGCCGTGGCAACAGCTCAGGAAGACTATGACCGGGCAGAAACTCTGGCGCGTGCAGCCAAGTCCAGCAAAGAAGTCGGCAAAACCAAGCAGTTGCGTACCGAGCTCTCCCGTATCTATGACCTCTTTATGCGCTATACCGCAGCCTCCGCAGAAGCCTATCCCGAAAAACTCCACTTTGCTAAACTCCTCAAAGACCTCAACACCATCCGCGACAGCAAGCGCCGCCTATCCAGTCCAAGCAAGAAAGCAAAAACGGAACAAGTGGCAGAGATGGCAGGGTAAAGTTAATCCCTTAGAATGATTTCTAGGGGATTTTTGGTGGTTTCGTGGTATAATTCTATCAAAAGAAACCTACACAAACTTGATGAAACTGCAGGTGAGTGAAAAATGGGAAGCGAATTATTATGAACGAAGAAAAATTATTGGGAAATATATCATTTATACTTTCTATTACAAGAAACGATGGAAGCAAAGCAAATTTTATATATAATAACTAATTTTACCGACGATTTTGATAATTCTGAGATATTCATACCACTTTTCCCGTTTTTATCATCAATTTGTTTAGGCTGGATTGAGAAGTTTCAAGAACAAGGAATCATTTTAGAATTACCAAACATCAGAGATGTAAACCTTGTAACCATGATGAAAAAAATTAGAATTGGCGTGAAGCTCTATTCTGATAATAAATTTGCAAAAGCTTGTAATAAGTTAAGTAATAGTGCGGTTGAAAGAAAGCGCCTATTAGAGTCGAACTATAATTTTTATCAAGAATTTTTTGTTTATTGCTTTGTGCAGCACGATTTGGGAGTTTTACTATTGATGATATTCCTTATGGAAACATTAGTCAAATGAGTATATATTTTGAGGTTAAATAAATTTACAACTATAGAAAAGTGAGAACAAGAAATAGAACCAATTTTTATTGATTATTCTCGTGATCTGTCTGCTTTTATCAATTCGGTCACTTCAAATTTTGAAAAAGATTTTAATTTAGATCCAGCAATGAAACTGGATATTTCAAGTTGTAAATTAAGACATATTGATAAGTTTTTAATGGATAACAGAAGGCAAGATATTTTACTAGGGAATCTGCCACTTGAAGTTCAATTACAGTTATTCAATATTCTATGTCAGAACAATTTTCTAAATAGCTTATTCCCGAAAGTATTCTAAAATAAAGGTAATATATTCTATCGTTCAAAAATCCAATCTTATCTAGTTAGCGTCAATTCTTTAGCAAAAATTCTAAGTAAATATTCCAAAAGTATTAATTCTGGTTTAGCAGAAAAAATACAAAGGACAAGGTAAAAAATAGATTTGAAAACTTTAGTGAAGAGTGCAAGAAAGAAAAATTAGACACTTTTGTTGACTTTTTTTGATACCCAATGTAAAATAAAATATTTTCCTTTTACAAATTTCCTATTTCTTGCTATAATGTTTTGTATGAAAGAAGTCTCATGCAATTACTTGCTAGCGAGTCTGGGATGGTGGAAGCCAGATAAGAGCTGAATGAAGATGGAGCTTTCGGTAAATTTTAGTCGTTGATGTTATCTTAAGGCTATATTAACAATGAAGTAATAAACTAGGGTGGAACCGCGTTTTGACGCCCCTATGCAAAGCTGTATAGGGTGTCGTATCGAGTGCAGTTCTGCTTTTTGTTTTGTTAGTCAAATTGATTCACTTGTTGAGACTAGTATATTCCTACTATAAGCTCAAGTTACAAGAATATTATAATAAAAAGAATGGAGTAAACATTATGCCGAAGAAGTTAACCTTCCAAGAAATTATTTTAACGTTGCAACAGTTTTGGAATGATCAGGGTTGTATGCTCATGCAGGCTTACGATAATGAAAAAGGTGCTGGTACGATGAGCCCCTACACTTTCTTACGGGCTATTGGACCTGAGCCATGGAATGCGGCTTATGTAGAGCCTTCACGTCGTCCAGCAGATGGACGATATGGTGAAAATCCGAATCGCCTTTACCAACATCATCAGTTTCAGGTTGTAATGAAACCAAGTCCTAGCAACATTCAAGAGTTGTATTTACAATCATTGGAATTGTTAGGAATTAACCCGCTAGAGCACGATGTTCGCTTTGTCGAAGACAACTGGGAAAATCCTTCAACTGGTTCTGCAGGTTTGGGTTGGGAAGTATGGCTTGACGGGATGGAGATTACACAGTTTACGTATTTCCAACAGGTCGGTGGTTTATCTACCAGTCCAGTTACATCTGAAGTTACCTATGGTTTAGAACGTTTGGCATCTTATATTCAAGAAGTGGATTCTGTTTATGATATTGAATGGGCAGATGGAGTTAAGTACGGCGAAATTTTCCGTCAGCCAGAATTTGAACATTCAAAATACAGTTTTGAAGTGAGCGACCAAGCCTTGCTTTTAGAAAATTTTGATCATTTTGAAGCAGAAGCAAAACGCTGCTTGGAATATAATCTTGTGCACCCTGCTTATGATTATGTATTGAAATGCTCTCATACTTTTAATTTATTGGATGCTCGCGGAGCTGTTTCGGTGACGGAGCGGGCAGGTTACATTGCTCGGATTCGCAATTTGGCACGTATTGTTGCTAAAACTTTTGTGGCAGAGCGCAGACGACTAGGCTATCCATTATTAGATGAAGCAACACGTGAGAAATTATTGGCTGAGGAGGAATAAAAATGACAAAGAATTTATTGGTTGAGTTAGGGCTGGAAGAAATGCCGGCCTATGTCGTAACACCAAGCATGAAGCAATTACGTGATAAAATGGCAGCCTTTTTAACAGACAATCGTTTAACTTTTGATAAGATTGAAATGTTTTCAACTCCTCGTCGCTTGGCTGTGCGCGTGTCCAATCTAAGTGAAAAGCAAACAGATTTAACAGAAGATTTTAAAGGACCAAGCAAGAAGATTGCTTTGGATGCAGAGGGAAATTTCACCAAAGCCGCGCAAGGTTTTGTTCGTGGAAAAGGCTTGACTGTTGAAGATATCACATTCCGTGAAGTCAAAGGCGAAGAATATGTCTATGTGACCAAGCAAGAAATCGGAAAACCTGTTGAAGAATTGATTGACGGAGTTGTTGATGTGCTGACTTCACTAAGCTTTCCGGTCAATATGCACTGGGGGAGCAATACATTTGAATATATCCGTCCCGTTCATACCCTAACTGTGTTGTTGGACGATGAGTCCTTTTTGATGAATTTGTTCGATATTGAAAGCGGACGGACAAGTCGGGGTCATCGTTTTCTCGGTCATGAAGTGAAGATTCAGTCTGCAGATTCTTATGAAGAAGATCTGCGCGAAGTTTTTGTCATTGCTAGTCCAATGGAACGAGAAAACATGATTTTGGATCAAATCAAAGAAATCGAGAAAATGCACAACGTTCATGTGGAGATTGACGAAGATTTGCTGGACGAAGTGCTGAATTTGATTGAATACCCAACCGCTTTTATCGGACGTTTTGACGAGCGTTACCTAGATGTACCTGAGGAAGTCCTTGTGACTTCCATGAAAGTCAATCAACGCTACTTTGTTGTTCGTAACGAAAATGGCAAGCTGCTTCCATATTTTGTATCGGTACGTAACGGAAATGCAGAACATCTCGAAAATGTGGTCAAAGGGAATCAGAAAGTGTTGGTAGCTCGTTTGGAAGATGCAGAATTTTTCTGGCGCGAAGACCAACGATTGGTTATTTCTGATTTGGTTGAAAAGTTGAAAAATGTGACCTTTCATGAAAAAATCGGCTCTCTAGCAGAGCACATGGAGCGAACAGCAAAGATCGCAGCTCTTTTAGCAGAAAAAGCACACTTATCTACTCGGGAAGTGAAAGATGTAACCCGTGCCGCATCTATTTACAAATTTGATTTATTGACCGGTATGGTTGGAGAATTTGATGAATTGCAAGGTATCATGGGAGAAAAATATGCTCTACTTGCAGGAGAAAACACAGCAGTAGCTAGAGCTATTCGAGAGCATTATTTACCAACTGCCAGTGACGGTGAATTGCCAGATACGAAAGTTGGTGCTATTTTAGCCATTGCAGACAAGATAGACACAATTCTTTCGTTCTTCTCTGTTGGACTCATTCCAAGCGGTTCAAATGACCCTTATGCTCTTCGTAGGGCAACACAAGGTGTTGTGCGCATTTTGGATAAATTTGGTTGGCATATTGCCTTAGATGAATTGATAGAACAGCTCTATGCGCTGCAGTTTGATAGTCTCACATATAGTAACAAAGAGCAGGTACTTGATTTCTTCCGTTCGCGTATTGAAAAAATGATGGATAATGATATTCCAAAAGATATCGTAACAGCTGTGCTCAACAGCTCGACGTTTGTTGTACGTGATTTGGTCGAGGTGGCGGCTCTTTTGGCAGAAAAAGCACAAGAAGATTCTTTCAAATCGTCGGTCGAAAGTTTAGCACGTGTCTTTAACTTGGCAGAAAAAGCAGAAACGGCTAGTGTTGTGGACGAGAGCCTCTTTGAAAATGCCGAAGAAAAAGCCCTTCATGCAGCAATAGAAAACTTAACGTTATCTGATGACTTAGCAGATAATATTGAGCAACTCTTCGCTTTAAGTCCAGTGATTGACGCTTTCTTTGACAATACTATGGTTATGGTTGAAGATGAAGCAATCCGAGCCAATCGTTTGGCACTCATATCTGCCTTAATGACGAAAGCCAAAAAAGTGGCACAATTTAACCAAATCAATACAAAATAATCCAAGGAGGGAAAATGGAACCAAAGAAAATCGAACGCATCAACGAACTTGCCAAAAAGAAAAAAACAGTTGGTCTAACGCCAGAAGAAAAAGTAGAGCAAGCTAAATTGCGTGAAGAATACATTGAAGGCTATCGTCGTAGCGTTCGCCACCACATTGAAGGGATTAAAATTGTGGATGAAGAGGGCAATGACATCACGCCAGAAAAACTTCGCCAAGTCCAACGTGAAAAAGGCTTACACGGTCGAAGTTTAGATGATCCAAATTCGTAATAAAGGCAGCAAAAATCGCCGAGAAACATTCTCGGCGATTTTTGCTAGGCTATTTTGTAATATCTTCAAAATGGTCAAATGTTTGACTGTCAATAACTGCCATCAACAATTCGTCCTTTTTAAAGGTATAGTCAGGTGATGTATCAATGTTGAGAACGCCGTCGGGCATTTCTCGAAAACCAATGATATTGAGGTTGTAGTTTTGACGAAGTTTTAATTGGGCTAAATTCTTACCAATCCAAGACTGAGGTGGATAAAATTCGATAATAGATACATTTTTATCTAGTTCAATGACGTCAGTCGTAGCTTGATGCAGGATATTTTTTGCAAGTGAAATTCCTGTTTCACGCTCAGGGGAGATACAGCGATCTGCTCCGACCTTTAGCAGCACTTCTCTGGTTGTTTTACTTTTCACCTTGGCAATTACTTTTTCAACGCCTAACGATTTGCAGTGCATAACAGCAAGGACACTCGATTCTAGATTGTCTCCAGTAGCGACCACGACCGTATCACAGGTATCAATTCCTGCAGCTTGCAGCAAATCGTGGTCTGTAATATCGCCGACCACGCCTCGTGCTAAAATGGGTTCAAAATGGTTGATGACATCTTCATGATCGTCAACAGCGATAATATCGCAGTTGTATTTACGGAGCGTGTTAATGATACTGCGACCAAAAACTCCTAGCCCCAGTATACCGATTGTTCGTTTATCCATAAGATTCCTTCCTATCCAATAATAATATTTGCATTGGCAAATTTAATTGTGTCTTTTTTCTTCGGTTTTCGATTGGAAAGACTGACAATTAAGGTCAATGGTCCGATACGTCCGATAAACATCAAAAACATAATCACCGTTAAGGCGGCATGATTTAAAGTAGGCGTTAGATTTGCCGTTACGCCTACCGTTCCAAGAGCGGACATGGCTTCAAACATTAAGTAAATAAAACGATGTCCGTTATCAGCGATCATAGTCAAAAAAGTCAAGCCAATGATAAAGGTTGTTGTAAAGACAATCAAGACACTAAAGGCTTTTTGAATGGTAGAGGGAGAAAACGTATGGTGTCCAAAATTAGTATGAGGCAAGCCAAGGATTTCCGTTCGGGCAAAGGCTAATACGACCAAAAAAGTAGTGATTTTCAGTCCCCCTGCCGTTCCTCCGGGAGCACCCCCTAGAAACATTTGAATGATGTAAAGGAGAAGTGTCACTGGGCGAGCTTGTGTATAGTCAATTGTTGCAAAGCCGGCCGTCCGCATGGTGACGGTTTGAAAGAAGCTGACTAAAAGTTTCTTTTCAAAGGGAAGTCGACCAATAGTAGCTGTATTTTGATATTCTGTCAGAAATGTCAAGCAGGTTCCACTGATTAAGATGAAAGCTGTTAAAGCAAGAACCAATTTTGTGTGAAAGCGTAATTTCCGCTTGTGTCCTTTTGTCTGGATATTTGTTTTTAAGTCAAACCAAACTGAAAAACCCAAGCCTCCCATGATAATCAAGGCAGCAATGGTCAAATTGACCAAGGCATCTGTTTTATAAGCTAGCAAGCTAGTGCTTCCTAAGTTGTCAAATCCAGCATTACAAAATGCAGAGATAGCAAGGAAAATGGAGGTTAGAAGTCCTTTTCCCCATCCTAAAAGGGGGACAAAGCGAAAACTGAGGATAAATGATCCAAGAGCTTCAATGCTGAAAGTAATGAGAAAAATGGAGCGAAGAAAGTCGCGAATAGAATTTGTCTCATCTCGACTAAGACTTTCCTGTAAAGTAGTACGATTGGAAAAACTGAGTTTCTGATTGGAGCGGACATAAATCAGCCCAATAAAGCTAATCAGCCCCAATCCGCCAATCTGAATGAGGAGCATACAGATAATCTGTCCCCAAACATTGTAAGTATCTGCAACAGACTGCGTAAAAAGCCCCGTCACACAAACCATTGAAACTGATGTAAAGAGGTGGTCAAAATAATTAGCTTTAGAAGTTGCTGTCTGCATAAAAGGCAGATTTAAAAGAAGAGAGCCCACCACAATTACAAGGGCAAAGCTCAATAAAATGCGCCTAGCAGGAGATAATCTTGATAAAAAACGTGACATTCGTATCTTCCTTCATAGAATAATGACTTTATTTTACCACAAAGCAGCTTAAAAGACGAGAAGGAAGGCGTAAGAAGTCTAGCCCTTCTTTAAAAGTTTTCGACCGAAAAATATGCAACCAGCAATCACTGCCACATCTATCCAGAACAAGATTGGATCTGTTAAGATGAAGAAAAAATAGAGACACACAACGAGGAGAATTACTAAGAGAGCTAGGATAATTTTTTTGTATTGTTGAAGTTTCATTTGAATGTAGCCTTTCTATTTTTTACTTATTCCAAAAAAGTGTGTTTAGGTCTGTCTTTAAAGCTAGTGCTAGATTAATGCAAAGTTCTAGCGTGGGATTATATTTGTTGTTTTCAATCATGTTAATTGTCTGCCGCGAAACGCCAATTTGTTTGACAAGGCCTAGTTGCGAGAGTCCTAGATTTTTTCGGAAATCTTTCACGTGATTCATGTATTTATCCTTATCCTAGTGTCAAATATAAGTGACTTTTGTCCTTTTATTATAAATATACTTGTGAAATATATCAAATATAATTGACAAAAAACTTTACATGATTCTAAAATTCTTTTTTTAAATCTTTGTGGTATAATAGTAAAGATATGACAAATGAATTTCATCATGTAACAGTTCTTCTGCACGAAACCATTGATCAACTTGATATAAAACCAAATGGAGTCTATGTTGATGCAACATTAGGTGGAGCAGGACATAGTGAATATTTATTGAGTAAATTAGGAAAAAACGGTCATCTATATGCTTTTGATCAAGATCAGACTGCTATTGAGCATGCTCAAAAACGCTTAGCACCCTATGTGGCGCGAGGAATGGTGACTTTTATCAATGACAATTTTCGTCATTTAAAGGCTCGTTTGAATGAGCTAGGTGTTGAAGAAATTGATGGTATTTGTTATGATTTAGGAGTTTCGAGTCCGCAACTTGATGAGCGTGAGCGTGGCTTTTCCTATAAACAAGATGCTCCGCTTGATATGCGAATGAATCGTGAGGCAAAGCTAACAGCTTATGAAGTAGTTAATCAATATAGCTATCATGATTTAGTGCGGATTTTTTTTAAGTATGGGGAAGATAAGTTTTCAAAACAAATTGCTCGTAAAATTGAGCAAATGCGTGAAAAGAAACTGATTGAGACTACTACGGAGTTGGCAGAGATTATTAAATCTGCTAAGCCTGCCAAGGAATTAAAGAAAAAAGGTCACCCAGCTAAACAGATTTTTCAAGCCATTCGTATTGAGGTCAATGATGAGTTGGGAGCGGCAGACGAGTCCATTCAACAGGCGATGGATTTGTTAGCGGTTGATGGGCGGATTTCTGTGATTACTTTTCATTCGTTAGAAGACCGCTTGACCAAGCAACTTTTTAAAGAGGCATCAACAGTGGATGTGCCGAAAGGCTTACCATTTATTCCAGAGGATTTACAACCTAAAATGAAATTGGTTACTCGAAAACCTATTTTACCAAGTAAAGAAGAACTAGATAACAATAATCGCGCGCATTCAGCCAAGCTGCGTGTAGCGCAAAAAGTACATAAGTGAGGATTGAGATGGCAAATAATAGACCAAGAACGACTAGCCAGCTACTTCAGGCGCGTATTCAAAGATTTTCTCGTGTTGAAAAGGCATTTTATGGAGCTATAGTGTTGACGGCAGTTATCTTAGCGACAAGCGTTGTCTTTATGCAAACAAAATTATTGCAGGTGCAACGTGATTTAACGACTGTCAATTCAAAAATTGAGGCAAAGCGCACAGAGCTAGATGATGCTAAACAAGAAGTAAACGAATTGATTCGTAGTGAACGTTTGTCAAAATTAGCAAGTTCACAGGAAATGACTCAGAATAATGAAAATATCAGAACGGCGGAGTAGAGCATGAATGGACTCAGAAGACGAATTTTAAACCATGCTTTGAAAAATCGTAGGAATCCTGGTTACAACCGTAGACGAGTAGGGAAAAATCTAAGCGTTTTGACGGTTTTTGTCTTTTTTGTTTTCCTAATCAATTTTGCAATTATCATTGGAACGGGAAAGAAGTTTGGCGTGAATTTAGCTGAACAGGCAAGTCAAGTGCATCAAATCACAAAGATCGTCCCAGCTAAACGTGGAACCATTTATGACCGTAATGGTTTGCCAATAGCTGAAGACGCGACTTCCTATAATGTTTATGCAGTTATTGATAAAAGTTATAAGTCAGCAACAGGAGAAATTCTCTATGTAGAAGAATCTCAATACGATAAGGTAGCTGATGTATTTAACAAGTATCTTGGTATGGACAAGGACTACGTCAAAAAACAACTATCTCGAAAAAAATTACAACAAGTTTCGTTTGGTGCTCAAGGAAATGGTATCAGTTATAGTAATATGAATACCATTCGTGAGGAATTGAAAAAAGCGAAAGTAAAGGGAGTTGATTTCACAACTAGTCCAAATAGAAGCTATAACAATGGGAATTTTGCTTCTGTTTTTGTTGGATTGGCTCAGTTACAAGAAAATAAAGATGGTAGTAAAACACTTGTTGGAACAACAGGTTTAGAAGCTGCTTTAAACAAGACGTTAGCTGGAACAAATGGTGTCATCACCTATGAAAAAGATAAAAACGGAAATATAGTACCGGGATCAGACAAGGTTTCAAGGCAAACACAAGATGGAAAAGATGTTTATACAACCTTATCTTCGGATTTACAGTCTTTCCTTGAAACGCGGATGAATGCTTTTGTGGAAAAAGCTAAGGGAACTTATGCCAGTGCCACATTAGTCAGTGCAAAAACTGGAGAAATCCTTGCAACGACGCAGCGTCCAAGTTTTGATGCTGATACAAAGCAAGATTTGACAAAAGACTTTGCTTGGTCTAGTGCTCTCTATCAAAATCAGTATGAACCTGGCTCAACGATGAAGGTTATGACACTAGCTGCAGCTATAGACAATAACACTTTCCCAGAAAATGAAACGTATAATAATAGTGGTTTACAAATTGCGGATGTAACGATTCGAGACTGGAATGTCAACATGGGACTTTCTGAAGGACAGACATTAACCTATGCTCAAGGCTTTGCTCTTTCTAGTAATGTGGGAATGGCTTCTCTTGAGAAAAAAATGGGTGACGAAAAATGGCTAGACTATCTTAGCAAGTTTAAATTTGGTCTACCCACACGCTTTGGAATGAATTATGAAGATTACGGTGGTCTTCCGGCAGATAATATCGTTACTTATGCAATGAGTGCTTTTGGTCAAGGAATTTCGGTTACTCAGATACAAATGTTACGTGCTTTTTCTTCCATCGCTAATGACGGTGTAATGGTTGAACCAAAATTCATCAGTGCAATTTATGATTCCAAAAGTGGGAGTGCGCGTAAGGCTTCTACAGAAATTGTCGGGCACCCTGTTTCCAAAGATGCTGCTAAGTCAACGAGAGACCATATGGTGACTGTCGGTACAGATCCTATTTACGGAACCTTATATAGCAAGGCAGAAGGTCCGATTATCAAAGTGCCTAATCAAAATGTGGCAGTTAAATCCGGTACAGCACAAATTGCCGGAGAAAATGGCAGTGGTTATCTGACAGGGGCAAATGATTACATCTATTCTGTTGTGGCAATGACACCAGCAGAAAATCCTGATTTTATCATGTATGTAACTCTGAAACAGCCCTCAGAATCTTTCCAACCAATCTTCTGGAAAGAAGTTGTCAATCCGGTGCTAGAAGAAGCTGCAGCGATGAAGGATACTTTGAACTTGACGACGCAAACCCCTATTCTAAAGTCGGTTTCAAAAGAAATGGCTTATAAAATGCCCTCTACTAAAAATACCAGCCCTGGTGATTTAGCAGATGAGTTACGACGCAATCTTGTACAACCTATTATCCTAGGTACTAGTAAAAATATTAAGAGAGTGTCTGTAAAAACAGGTGAGACACTGAAATCCAATCAGCAAATTCTTGTCTTAACAGATGACTTTACTGAAATGCCGGATATGTACGGTTGGACCAAGAAAAATGTTGAAACATTCGGTGAATGGTTAGGCATAAAAGTGCATGTTAAGGGCAAAGGCTCTAAAGTCGTTGCCCAAAGTGTTAAAACCAACGCATCACTCAAGAAAATAAAAGAAATAACAATTACATTAGGAGATTAGCATGTTACAAGCTATCGTTGCAGGTGTTGTAACCTTTATTCTAACTCTGGTTGGAATACCTGCTTTTATTCGTTTTTATCATAAAGCCCATATTTCTGGGCAACAAATGCACGAGGATGTGAAGCAACACCAAGCAAAAGCGGGAACTCCAACCATGGGTGGGACTGTTTTCTTGCTAGCTTCCGTTTTGTCCAGTTTTGTGATTGCGCTTATATCAAGAGAACTCTCAAGCGCTGCCTTGATGATATTGTTTATTCTTGTTTTGTACGGCATTGTTGGTTTCTTAGACGACTTTTTAAAAGTTTTTCGCAAAATAAATGAAGGTTTAAATCCCAAGCAGAAACTAGCTCTTCAAATTATCGGTGGTATTGTTTTTTACTTCTTCTTTGACACCCACGGTGGAGGCGATTTGCTTAATATTTTTGGTTTCCCACTTCATTTAGGTTATCTTTATATCGCTTTTGCCCTCTTTTGGTTGGTTGGTTTTTCCAATTCAGTCAATTTGACAGATGGCATTGATGGATTAGCCAGCATTTCTGTTACAATCAGTTTGACAGCTTATGCAGTTATTGCGGTGGTTCAGCATCGTTTTGATATTTTAATTGTCATTTTGAGTATGATTGGCGGTCTGCTTGCCTTCTTCATTTTCAATCATAAACCAGCTAAAATTTTTATGGGTGATGTAGGGAGCTTAGCACTTGGTGGTATGTTAGCAGCCATTTCGATGGCGCTTCATCAAGAATGGACGCTGCTCATCATTGGAATTGTCTATGTCTTTGAAACAACTTCGGTTATGATGCAGGTTTCTTATTTCAAATTGACCGGCGGCAAACGTATTTTTCGGATGACACCAGTTCATCACCATTTTGAACTGGGAGGTCTATCAGGGCATGGTAAAGCTTGGAGTGAATGGAAGGTCGATTTCTTTTTCTGGGGAATTGGTCTTGTAGCTAGCTTACTAACACTTGCAATTTTATATTTATAAGAGAAACGAGGTGGGGACAATATTATTTCTGCCTCGCTTTTTTGTGACGAAAACTTCGTCCCTACCTCACTAGTCTTCTAGATTGCTGAATAACCCCCCTCTGAGAGAGGAGGTTAGAAACTAAAAAATGCAAATTTTATCTCTGGATGTCTCTTTTTTTGTTTTAAATAGCAGAAAATCCGAAAAATATATTAAAAAATCATGATTTTTCTTGTACTTATACGAAAAAAGTGTATAATAGGTTCAATATTTAGTTGAAGGAGGGGAGTAGTTGCTATCTTTATAAAGTAGAATGGCTTATTTTTTAGTTTTAAAAGAATGTTTATTCAATTTGAGCCAAAGGATAAAATTTGTTATTTTGTTTTTTTATGTATTTTTTGGCTTATTTTAATCATATTATGCAGAAAATAACTATTATTTTAAATAAATAATAGTTTCTGTCAAAATACAGCTCTTTACTTTTTGAAAATATTTCGGTATAATATTCAATGTAACAAGATGTGACATTAGAGGATGTTTATCTATGAAATCATCAAAATGGATTATTGCAACAGGAGTTGTGCTAAGCGCTGGAATCCTATTATCAGGTTGTGGCAAGTCAGCTTCTAGCACATCAACTTATTCATACGTGTATACACAAGATCCAGACACGCTAAATTATCTGATGGCGAACCGTGCGACAACTTCAGATGTTGTGACTAACTTAGTTGATGGATTATTGGAAAATGACCAGTACGGAAATTTAGTTCCGGCGCTTGCTAAGTCATGGACAGTCTCCAAAGATGGCTTGACATATACGTATAAATTACGTAAAGATGCTAAATGGTACACATCAGAAGGTGAAGAGTACGCAAGTGTAAAAGCGCAAGACTTTGTAACTGGCTTGAAATACGCCGCAGATAATAAATCAGAAGCCCTTTACCTCGTTCAAGATTCTGTCAAAGGTTTAGATGCTTACATCAAGGGTGAAACGAAAGATTTTTCAACGGTTGGAGTAAAAGCTCTAGATGACTATACAGTACAGTATACACTCAGCCGTGCAGAGACTTATTGGAATTCAAAAACGACCAATAATATCCTCTTCCCAGTTAATGCAGATTTCTTGAAATCACAAGGAAAAAATTTTGGTTCTGTAAAACCAACCAGCATTCTATACAATGGTCCTTATCTATTGAAGTCTCTGGCAGCCAAGTCTTCTATGGAATTTGCTAAAAATCCTCATTACTATGATAAAAAGAATGTTCATTTGGATAACATTAAATTGACATATTATGATGGCTCTGACCAAGAAGCCCTTATCCGTAACTTCACAGATGGTGCCTATAGTGCAGCTCGTCTTTATCCAAATAGCTCTAGTTTTGCTTCTGTTAAGAAACAATATGCTAACAATATCATCTATAGTTTGCAAGATGCGACCAGCTACTATTATAACTTTAATTTAAATCGTCAGTCCTATAACCATACATCGAAGAAAACAGATGCTCAAAAGGCTGCGACCCAAGAAGCGGTGCTAAATAAAGCTTTCCGTCAAGCTATCAATTTTGCCTATAATCGTACTTCTTATGGTGCACAAAGTAATGGGAAAGACGGAGCGACAAAGGTATTGCGGAACACACTCGTGCCACCAACATTTGTTTCTATCGGTGATAAAACGTTTGGTGATGTTGTGTCTTCTAAGCTGGTAAACTATGGCTCAGAATGGTCAAACATGAATTTGGCCGATGCACAAGATGCTTATTACAATCCAGAAAAAGCTAAAGCAAAGTTTGCTCAAGCTAAAGCAGAACTGCAAGCAAAGGGTGTTCAGTTTCCTATCCACTTAGATGTACCAGCTGATCAGACAAGTAAAATTGGTGCTCAATGGGAAAGTTCCATGAAACAATCTGTTGAGTCTGTCTTAGGCACAGAAAATGTTGTCATTGATATTCAACAAATGAGTTCAGATGAATTAAATAATATCAGTTATTTTGCTAATACAGCTGCTCAAAAGGACTATGATTTGTATAATGGTGGTTGGTCTGGTGACTATCAAGGCCCATCTACTTATCTAGATACTTTGAATATAAAAAATGGTGGTAGTTTACAAAACTTTGGTCTGGAACTAGGTCAAGAAAATGATAAGATCAAGGCAGTTGGACTGGACACATATACAGAGATGCTAGCAGAAGCAAATGCTGAAACCAACGAAGCTACACGCTATGAAAAATATGCCGAGGCGCAAGCATGGTTAATTGATAGTGGCTTGACAATGCCAAACCTCTCTCTTGGAGGAACACCATCTGTGACGAAAACAGTTCCATTTAGCCGTTCTTATTCATTAGTTGGAATCAAAGGTGCTTCAAGCAGTTATTTCAAATATGTCAAACTGCAAGACAAAATTGTAACAACAAAAGAATACGAAAGTGCTAAAAAGAAAAAGAAACCTCTAATAAAAAAGCGCAAGATGACTACGAAAATCATGTGAAATAAAACAAATGTAAGAAACTTCTATGAACGATAAGCTTCGTAGGAGTTTCTTTTTGTTGTTCCTATCTAAAGAACCTATATTGAAGAAGTCTCAAATAAGAGTTGGCTTTAGGGAGTGATTTTAAGTGCTGACAGATACATTTTTTCAAAAAAATTCTTGACAAGGAGTTTCTATTCTGTTATACTAATAAGGTACCCAATCGCGGGGATGGCGGAATTGGCAGACGCGCAGGACTAAGGATCCTGTGACCGCTTTAGGTCGTGAGGGTTCAAGTCCCTCTCTCCGCATCAGGTAAGCTGGCTTCGGCCGGTTTTTTGTTTCATTATTTTTGAAATGTGAGGAAAGAAAAACAGTTTTATAAGAGAAAGCGCTTAAAAGATTAGGAAATGCTGGTATTTTTTCCTAAAAAGTGATAAAATAAACAATGTAAATGGGAAAACCCATAAAAATAAATAGGAGGCCTAATACTAATGGCAATCGTTTCAGCAGAAAAATTTGTCCAAGCAGCTCGTGACAATGGTTATGCAGTTGGTGGATTTAATACAAACAACCTTGAGTGGACTCAAGCTATCTTGCGTGCAGCAGAAGCTAAAAAAGCTCCAGTTCTTATCCAAACTTCTATGGGTGCTGCTAAATATATGGGTGGTTACAAAGTATGTAAACTTCTCATCGAAAACCTTGTAGAATCAATGGGAATTACTGTACCAGTTGCTATTCATCTTGACCATGGTCATTATGAAGATGCACTTGAATGTATCAAAGTTGGTTACACTTCAGTTATGTTTGATGGTTCTCATCTTCCAGTTGAAGAAAATCTTGAAAAAGCTCGCAAAGTTGTTGAATTTGCGCATGCAAATGGCGTGTCAGTAGAAGCTGAAGTTGGTACAATCGGTGGTGAAGAAGATGGTATCATCGGTGATGGTGAATTGGCTCCAATCGAAGATGCAAAAGCAATGGTTGAAACTGGAATTGACTTCCTTGCAGCAGGTATTGGTAACATTCATGGACCATACCCAGCTAACTGGAAAGGTCTTCACCTTGACCACTTGCAAAAATTGACAGAAGCTGTTCCTGGATTCCCAATCGTACTTCACGGTGGTTCAGGTATTCCTGACGACCAAATCCAAGCAGCTATCAAATTGGGTGTTGCTAAGGTAAATGTAAACACTGAATGTCAAATTGCATTTGCAAAAGCTACTCGTAAATTCGTTGCTGAATACGAAGCAAACGAAGCTGAATACGATAAGAAGAAACTCTTTGACCCACGTAAATTCTTGAAACCAGGTTTCGAAGCAATTACAGAAGCTGTTGAAGAACGTATTGACGTATTTGGTTCAGAAGGTAAAGCTTAATCGCTTACTAAATAAACAAGAAAATCTCGCCTTGTGCGGGATTTTTGTTTTTCTTTGAGTTATTTGATTGAATGTAGTGTGGGATTTATTATTTTTTCTTTTCCTCTTGACAAATCAAATTTGCATGCTAGAATAGATTTATACGTTTATTTCGCCGATTTAGCTCAGTTGGTAGAGCAACGCACTCGTAACGCGTAGGTCGTAGGTTCAAGCCCTATAATCGGCATTATTGAAGGTCTTCATTGAATTGAAGGCTTTTTTTGTTATTTATAAAGTGTTGTTGCGTAAAAAGGTGCTAGAATCTGGTCAACTTATGAAAAAGCAAGGAAGTTATTCAGATTTCACGACCATTTGCGTCTCGAAATGAACCACTTACTGAAAACCGCTTGAATTTCACGAACCAATTGTTATAATAAAATAAAGAAAAACGAGGGGAGCGTTTATGAAAATTCGAGTTGAGCTAGATTCTAATCTGGAAGAAGCAGAAATTGTCATTAAGGCACCTCGCTTTGATGAACAGATAGAGCGCATTCAGCGTTCTCTGGAAGAAGTTGCTAAGCCGTCTATTCTTTTTTACAAAGATACGAGCGAATATTATGTTGATTTAGCAGATATTCTCTTTTTTGAGACAGAGGGAAATAAGATTTTTGCGCATGCTCGAAATAATGCTTATGAAGTCAAACTGAAATTGTATGAGCTGGAAGAATGCTTGCCGCGGTATTTCTGCCGTATTTCTAAGTCAACGATTACGAACATTAAAGCAATTTATTCATTAGAGAAGTCTTTTTCAGGGACCAGCAGTATTCGCTTTTATGATACCCATAAGCAAGTGCATGTGTCTCGGCATTATTTTCAATTCTTAAAAGAAAAATTAAGTGAAATGAGGTAAATATTATGAGAAAAACATTGTTTGGAGTGGGGCTTTTGGTATTGGCAGGTTGGGTGCTACTACAAGGAAATTTTGGTATTCCAGTTATGGATTTCAATTTTTGGCCCATTCTCGTGGTGCTGGGCTTCGCTTACTTTGCGATTGAAAATTTTTGGAGAGGAAATTTATCTGGTGGGGTTATTTTAGCCATTATTTCCTTAATCGTTGCAAATAGTAGCTATCACTTTTTGCCAATCTCATCTGGAACGATTTTTTTAGCAGGGATTCTGGCTTCTATTGGTATTGGCTTAATTTTCAAACCAAAACGGATTTGGGGTGTTTATCGTGGTTCAAATGCTCATCGCACTATAAATGGGGATATTAATTTTGGAAGTGGTACGCGCTACATCAATTCGGAAGATTTTACCTATGAAACGCTAGATTGTACCTTTGGGAATGCCACAGTTTATTTTGACAATGCCACGATAAAAGGCGATTCCGCTACCTTTGATGTTGATGTATCTTTTGGGAATGCAACGTTATATGTGCCTAGTAATTGGCGTGTGGAGTTGGATGTAGACAATGCTTTCGGCACAGTTACCAATCCCCGTAACATCAATGAGAAAGACAAGACCCTCTATGTAAAGGGAGATGTATCTTTCGGTCGTTTGGGAATTATCTATATTTAAGACTGATGGATTGGGCTGTCTTGGCTAAATTTTGAAATATAGAGAAAATAGTCTTGCAAAATCTTAAAAATTGTGATAAAATTTTACGGTATGTGGTATAAAGCCCGTGAAACTAATCAGGAGGACAAGTATAAATGGCAAAAGTATGTTACTTTACAGGTCGTAAAACTGTATCAGGAAACAACCGCTCTCACGCAATGAACCAAACAAAACGTACCGTGAAACCAAATCTTCAAAAGGTGACAATCTTAGTTGATGGTAAACCTAAGAAAGTTTGGGCTTCAGCACGTGCCCTTAAATCAGGCAAAGTTGAACGCGTTTAATTTATGAAGAATCGGACCTCTGGGGTCCCTTTTCTTTTTGTACAAGAAAATAGATTTTTTAGGACAAGGAAACCCCCAAACATTGACTGAATACTTTCTAATTATGTACTCTCTCTTTTACAGTCCGCGTAAAATATGGTAAAATAAACTATAAAATACTTTTGAGGTAGAAACTATGACTGTAAAAATCAATACAAAAGATGGTCAAATCGAACTGACAGATGATGTCATTGCGACAATTGTTGGTGGGGCAGCAACTGAAATTTTTGGTGTTGTTGGAATGGCCAGTAAAAATGCCATTAAAGATAATTTCCAAGCTTTATTAGGCAAAGAAAATTATGCGAAAGGCGTTGTAGTAAAAACAACGGAAGAAGGTAGCATTGCTGTTGATGTTTATACAGTTTTGAGCTATGGTACCAAGATTAGTGAAGTGTCTAAAAATATTCAAGAGCGTGTGAAATTCAGTCTTGAAAATCAGCTTGGAATTACTGCTGAAACAGTAAATGTCTATATCCAAAATATTAAAGTTGTAGGAGAATAATCGTGTCAAATATTACTACTAGTTTATTTCAAGAAATGGTGCAGTCTGCATCTACTCGTTTGAATAAACAAGCTGAATATGTCAATTCTTTAAATGTTTTTCCTGTGCCAGACGGTGACACAGGTACCAATATGGGAATGACCATTGAAAATGGTGCAAAGGAAGTTGCGGACAAATCTGCTTCTACTGTTGGTGAAGTGGCTGGAATTTTTGCAAAAGGTCTCTTAATGGGTGCGCGTGGGAATTCGGGTGTTATCACGTCTCAGCTTTTCCGCGGCTTCTCTCAAAGTGTGAAAGAGAAGGAAGAATTAACGGGACAAGATTTAGCCCTTGCTTTTCAGTCTGGAGTGGAAGTAGCCTACAAAGCTGTGATGAAGCCGGTTGAGGGAACGATTTTGACCGTTTCTCGCGGAGCTGCAATTGGTGCCAAGAAAAAAGCAGAAGAGACAGATGATGCTGTCGAGGTCATGAAAGCAGCTCTTGATAGTGCTAAGGTGGCTCTTGCTAAAACACCAGACATGTTGCCAGTCTTAAAAGAAGTCGGTGTTGTGGACTCTGGTGGTCAAGGTCTTGTTTTCATTTATGAAGGCTTTTTGTCAGCATTGACAGGCGAATACATTGCGTCTGAAGAATTTCAAGCAACGCCTGCAACTATGACAGAAATGATCAATGCAGAACACCATAAGTCAGTAGCTAGTCATGTGGCAACAGAAGACATCAAATATGGTTATTGTACGGAAATCATGGTAGCCTTGAAAAAAGGTCCAACGTATGTTAAAGAATTTGACTATGATGAATTTCGCAACTACTTGAATGAACTGGGCGACTCACTTCTTGTCGTAAATGATGATGAAATCGTAAAAGTTCATGTTCACACGGAAGACCCAGGTTTGGTCATGCAAGAAGGCTTGAAATACGGAAGTCTTGTCAAGGTCAAAGTAGATAATATGCGCAATCAACACGAAGCGCAGGTTGAAAAAGAAGAGCGTGAAAATAGCCAGCCAACAGAAGAAAAAGAATATGCAATCATTGCTGTCGTTGCAGGAGAAGGATTGTCAGACATCTTTAAAGCGCAAGGTGTGGACTACATCATCTCTGGCGGGCAAACGATGAATCCTTCAACAGAAGATTTCATCAAGGCAGTTGAACATGTGAATGCTCGTCATATCATTATCCTGCCAAACAACAAGAATATCTTCATGGCGGCGCAATCAGCGGCTGAAGTGATTGAACAATCTGCTGCAGTGATTGAAACAAGAACAATTCCGCAAGGTTTGACTAGTTTGTTAGCTTTTGACCCAAGCAAATCTATTGAGGAAAATCATGATCGGATGACTGCTGCACTTGCAGATGTTGTCAGTGGTAGTGTGACGACAGCTGTCCGTGATACAACGATTGACGGTCTTGAAATTCATGAAAATGATAATTTAGGTATGGTAGACGGAAAAATTGTTGTTTCCAATCCAGATATGCTGACGACATTGAATGAAACGTTCAGTAAAATGTTAGATATGGATAGTGAAATTGTGACGATTTACATCGGTGAAGATGGAAGTGAAGACTTGGCCAATGAATTAGCGCAAGACATTACTGAAAAATTTGAAGATGTAGAAGTAGAAATTCACAATGGCGGACAGCCAGTTTATCCATATCTCTTTAGTGTTGAATAAATAGAATAACTGATGAAAAGGACGACTTGAGAGAGTCGTCTTTTTTATGACATTTGTCATGTTGAGCGATGACAAAATCATCTAGTGGCGATAAAAGAGTTGAGCTATAATGAAAGTAACAAGAGGAAATGTAGAGTTAGAAACCAAGTCTACAACCTGTTTTATTCTTCTTGCTGCAAGTAACTCTGTGGTAATTCAATCGTTGACCAGAAACTTTCCTGAGCCAATTGCTAGGAGTTCTGCATGGGTTGTATTTCCACCAAAGAAATAATGAGGAGAAAAAGATGAAGCTGATTGAGGTGAACCATTTATCTAAAAAGATTCATGGAAAAGATATTTTGAAGGATATTTCTTTTACGATTAACGATGGAGAATGTGTGGCGTTGATTGGTCCGAATGGAGCTGGGAAAACGACTCTCATGGATTGTTTGCTAGGAGATAAATTTCTTACGAGTGGACAGGCTAGTGTTCGAGGATTAAAGCCAACAGATGAGCAATTACAGCAGATGGTTGCTATTTTGCCACAAGAAAATACAGTAGTGGAAGATCTGAAAGTGAAAGAACTATTGAACTTTTTTCAAAATATTTACCCAAACAGTCTAACCAATCAGGAAATTGATGCTCTTTTAAAATTTACGGATAAGCAAAAAGAACAGTTGGCTTCTAAATTATCAGGTGGTCAAAAACGCTTATTTTCCTTTATTTTAGCTCTTATTGGTCGTCCGAAGATACTTTTTTTAGATGAACCAACTTCTGCTATGGATACGTCAACTCGCCAGCATTTTTGGGAAATTGTGGATGAATTGAAGAAAAAGGGTGTGACTATTATTTATTCTTCTCACTATATTGAGGAAGTGGAGCATACAGCAGATCGTATTTTGGTTTTGCATAAGGGCGAATTGATTCGTGATACGACGCCTTATGCCATGCGCAGCGAAGAACAAGAAAAACACTTTACTATTCCGCTTTCTTACCAAACTATTTTGGAAGGGTTATCTGAAGTGACCGAAGTTGAAATCAAGCAAAATGCTCTGTCCTTGGCAACTAGAAAGGCTGGTCAAGTGTGGCAAGTCTTGGTAGATAATGGCTGTACGATTGAGGAAGTAGAAGTACGCAACCGGACACTATTAGATAGTATTTTTGAGACAACGCAAGAGTAAAAGGAGATGTATCATGAAAAATATGACCAGTTTAATGAAGGTTGAATTGATTTTAATGAAGCGGCAGGCCGCTTATTACCTCTTGTCTATTGGTTTGCCTAGTGTCTTTTATCTGATTTTTTCAGGCGTGATGTCAATCGACACACCAACCAGTGTACTTCGACTATATCTCTTTTCAATGACGGTTTTCAGTATCATGTCTAGTGCTTTCTTTAGTATTCCCAGCTCCTTGCAATCTGATAAAACCAATAATTGGCAAAAAATGATTCAGCACTCACCTGTTTCTATGGTAGAATATTATATATCCAAACTTTTCAGTGCCTTACTGACTTTCCTTCTTTCCATAGTCGTTGTTTTTTCTGTTGGGTATTTTGTTCGTGGAGTCAGTCTTCCTACAATGGATTGGTTAATCATCGCCCTAATTATCCTATTCGGAAGTTTGGTTTTCATCGCCATGGGAGTATTAGTGAGTTTGCTTCCCAGCGCTCAGCTTATGTCTGTTGTGGGGAATATTGCCTATATGGCTTTGGCAGTCCTAGGTGGTCTTTGGTTTCCTTTGAGCATGTTCCCAGCCTGGCTTCGCTCTATCGGTAAATTGATGCCTAGTTATCAACTCATGCAGGTTGTATCTTCTTATTTGGAACATCGTGAGTTTAATGCCATTGCAGCACTGATTGTTCTGGTTTACACAGTTGGTGTCAGTCTGGTGGTTCTTCAACTTAAAAAACGGATTGAGGTAAAATAAATTTATGTGGAAAAAACTAAAAAATATTCACTATATGTTTCATATTGCTTTAGTTTTTATTGTATTTCCAATAGCGGGTGTCATCGGTGGGGACTACTCGCTTTTGCTCTTGTTGTGGACAGTATTTTTTATCGGAGCTTATTACAATCTTCTACTCGATAATCATCCGTTTCATCAGTGGCTGTCTTGGTGGATAATGATTGCCTACATTTTTTATAGTTCTATTTGGCTAAATCCAAGTTTTGTTTGGTACATCTTTTATCTATCAAATCTACTAATCTATCACTTTAATGAAATTCCATTTAAATCTTGGCGCTTTTGGACCTTTTTTACCTTACAGCCAATCATTCTGTTTTCTATTTTTCTGAAAAATCCGAGTGATTTATCCTATCTGATATTTTTGATTGCGACCTTTTTATTTGCTGATTTATTGACCTTCGGATTGTATCGCATGCAGGTGGCTGAATTGCTTCAGGAGGAAAAAAGAAAGCAGAATGCTCAACTCAATCTGTTCCTAGCTGAAAATGAGCGCAATCGTATTGGACGAGACCTACATGATAGTCTAGGACATACATTTGCTATGCTCAGTGTCAAGACAGAATTAGCACAACAGTTTCTTCAAATGAAATCCTATGAGAAAGCTGGTAAAGAATTGCAGGAAGTGCATGAAATTAGCAAGCAGTCTATGGCAGATGTGCGACGGATTATTGATAATCTAAAAACACGAACCTTGGATGAGGAGTTAGTGACTATTCAGGCTATGCTGGAAATGAGTGGGATTCAGGTACAAGTACAGCGTCAACTCAATATTGCTAGTATCGCACCAAATATTCAATCAAGTTTAAGTATGGTTTTACTAGAATTAGCAACGAATATCATCAAGCATGCTCATGCAAGCAGTTGCCAAATTCATTTGTATTCTGAAAAAAATCGGTTAATTACAGATGTTGAGGATAATGGGAAAGGTTTCAAAATTGTCACAGGAAAAGAGTTGCATTCCATTCGGGAGCGTGTGGAAGCATTGTCTGGACAAGTAGAGGTTTTAAGTTATAAACAGCCAACTATGATTCGAGTAAACTTACTAATGGAGGGATACAAATGAAATTGTTAGTAGCTGAAGATCAAAGCATGCTACGGGATGCTTTGTGCCAATTGCTAGAAATGCAATCAGATGTGGAAACAGTTCATCAGGCTTCTAATGGGCAGGAGGCAATGGCCTTGCTGCAATCTCAAAAGATAGATGTAGCTATTTTAGATGTGGAAATGCCTAAGCAAACAGGGCTGGATGTGTTGGAATGGGTCAAGGTGCAGCAGTCAACCGTCAAAGTCGTTATTGTCACCACATTTAAACGTCCTGGTTACTTTGAGCGAGCGGTCAAAGCAGATGTAGATGCCTATGTTTTAAAGGAACGCAGTATTGCTGACCTCATGAAAACAATTCATACAGTATTAAAAGGGCAAAAAGAATATTCTCCTGAACTAATGGAAGCCATGATGACGAGTAAAAATCCCTTGTCCAATCAGGAAATTTTGGCTTTGCAAGCAGCAGCAAGAGGTCTGTCTAGTAAAGAAATTGCTCAAAAGCTTTATCTATCAAATGGCACTATCCGCAATTACATGTCAAGCATTCTAACGAAATTAGCAGCGGAAAATCGATTAGAAGCAGTTCGAATTGCGCAAGAAAATGGCTGGATTTAGTAAAGAGATTTAAAAAAACTTAAGCAAACTTATGGAGTGTTGCAACTATCGTTTCTGTTTGATAAACACTTATAAGTATGCTATAATCTTGGAAAAAGAAGATAGGAGTTTCATATCATGTTATTTTTAGTAGTACCAATTGTTGTTGTCGTACTCATTGTTATTCTTTTTAGTTCCTTATATGTTGTTCGTCAACAGTCTGTCGCGATTATAGAACGTTTTGGGAAATATCAAAAACTCAGTAATAGCGGGATTCATTTGCGTTTGCCGTTTGGTATTGACCATATCGCAGCGCGTGTACAATTGCGCCTCTTGCAAAGTGAGATTGTGGTTGAAACTAAGACACAAGACAATGTATTTGTCATGATGAACGTTGCGACACAATACCGTGTCAATGAAAATAACGTAACAGATGCTTACTATAAATTGATTCGCCCAGAAGCTCAAATCAAGTCTTATATTGAAGATGCATTGCGTTCATCTGTTCCTAAATTGACCTTGGATGAATTGTTTGAAAAGAAAGATGAAATTGCGCTTGAAGTCCAAAAGCAAGTGGCAGAAGAAATGTCTACTTACGGTTATATCATCGTAAAAACCTTGATTACAAAAGTTGAGCCAGATGCAGAAGTCAAGCAATCAATGAATGAAATCAACGCTGCCCAACGGAAACGTGTTGCTGCGCAAGAATTAGCTGAAGCTGACAAGATTAAAATTGTGACAGCCGCAGAAGCAGAAGCTGAAAAAGATCGCCTTCATGGGGTTGGTATCGCCGAACAACGGAAAGCAATTGTAGATGGATTGGCAGACTCAATTAAGGAATTAAAAGGTGCGAATGTTGAAATGAAGGAAGAACAAATCATGTCCATTCTTTTAACCAACCAATATCTTGATACATTGAATAATTTTGCAGATAATAAGGGAAATAATACAATTTTCTTACCAGCCAATCCTGACGGAGTAGAAAGTATCCGAACGCAAATTTTATCAGCTCTTAAAGCAAAATAAAGAATATTCTGAATTGTTTTATTCATCAAAATAGACAGCCTTTTCCATTGACAAAACAAACAAAAACCTTTACAATATTTAGTTAGAAATAATAAAATAGGAGAAGGAAATGGCTAAATCTAACTTTGAAAAAGTAGAATCAGTTGTTAGCTGGGTTCGTGATAAAAAAATCACGGGTTATCGCATCAGTAAAGAAACGAACGCTCGTGAAATGTCTATCATTGCCCTTGCTCAAGGCCGTGCTAAAGTGAAAAATATTTCATTTGAAACCGCTCTTGGATTGATTGATTTTTACGATAAAAACCACGAAAAGTTTGAAAACTAATAGTTGTATTTTTAGCAGGCTATCAGCCTGCTTTTTTTGTTTACAATTGTAAAATATTATAATTTTATATGGAAATAACAAATAATTATAAAGCAGAAAGTTTATTTATTCGATTCCTATCTAATTCTTTAGAATGAATATTTTTACAGAAAAATGATAAACCGCTTTCTACAATACAATCTATTTTAAAAAATATTCTTAAAAATTAGAGTTTTATTTTTAACAAGAAAATGTTCTAATGAATGTGTATTCAAACATTCTGTTTTGTTTGAATAAAAATTAGTTTTTCAATTGACTTCTTAAAGATTTTGAAGAGAAAATAAAGACGAGACTGGGACAAAAGTCCTTAACCTCGTCAGATTTGTATGAGTTTCTTGCAAGTCGCAGTGGTTGAGTGGGTTCTATGCGGTTGATAAATCAACCTTTACAGCCCTACTCAACTGTGTGGGGCTGTAAAGGTTGTGGATTATCGTAAGTAACGTTGTAAAAATTCTTTTGTGCGTTCTTTCTTAGGGTGAGTGAAAATGTCTTCAGGTTTGCCTTCTTCAGCAATGATGCCTTGGTCCATGAAAATGACACGATTGGAGACATCACGCGCAAACTCCATTTCGTGCGTGACAACAATCATGGTTAAGCCTTCTTGAGCAAGGCCTTTCATAATTTTAAGTACTTCACCGACCATTTCAGGGTCAAGCGCTGAGGTTGGCTCGTCAAATAAAATAGCATCTGGGTTCATGGATAAGGCGCGTGCAATAGCAACCCGTTGCTTTTGTCCGCCAGAGAGTTGTTTTGGTTTGGCTTGCCAGTAAGGTTGCCCCATACCAACTTTTTCAAGATTTTCTTTGGCGATTTTTTCGGCCTCTGCTCGTTCTCGCTTGAGAACAGTTTTTTGTGCGACAATGGTATTTTCAAGAACATTAAGGTTTTCAAAAAGGTTAAAGCTTTGGAACACCATACCGAGTTTTTCACGGTAATGAGTGAGGTTATAGTTTTCTTCTAGTACATTTTCACCACGGTAAAGGATTTCTCCGCCACTTGGCTCTTCAAGGAGATTGATAGAGCGTAAGAAAGTAGATTTTCCACTACCAGAGCTTCCGATGATAGAGATGACTTCTCCGGAGTGGACGGTAAGGGAAATATCTTTTAAGACTTCATTTTGTCCGTAGGATTTTTTAAGATGCTTGATTTCTAAAATGGTATCACTCATGCCTTTACTCCTTTCGTTTGCATTTGATTAGCGCCCGTTGTGTAATCATCTGTGTCAAAACGCCGTTCTACATAGCGGAGAATGCGTGTTACCGTAAATGTTAGGACAAAGTAGATAACGGCAATAATCGTAAAGGTTTGGAAATATTGGTAAGTTTGGGTGGCAATCGTATTTCCTGAGAAATAAAGTTCAACAACGGAGATAACATTCAGTACGGAAGTATCTTTGATATTGATGACAAATTCATTCCCTGTAGCAGGTAGAATATTGCGCACGACTTGAGGAAGGACAACTTTGCGCATGGTTTGGTTATGTGTCATTCCCAGAGCAGTTGCGGCTTCAAATTGCCCCTTATCAACAGCAAAGATTCCTCCGCGGACAATTTCACTCATATAAGCACCCGTGTTAATGGAAACGATAAAGATGGCTGCGATTGTACGATCAATGGAAACTCCAAATGCCTGTGCTGTTCCGTAGTAAATAACCATAGATTGAACAATCATAGGTGTTCCACGGAAAATTTCGATGTAGACATTCAGGAACCAACCGAATAAAGTTTGTAAAAGAGCGAGAGCTTTATTTTTGGCTGTAGGAGCGGTGCGGTAAACACCGATTAAGAGACCAATGATGAGCCCTGCAATTGTACCAGTAATGGAAATGAGAAGGGTTAAGCCAGCTCCGCGCAGAAATTGGGGCCAGTTGTCTTTCAGAATCTTTGTCACTTGTCCAAAGAAAGTAGTTTTATCTTTGCTGGTGTCAGTTTCAACAGGTTGGTTTTGAATCATCTTGTCCATTAAAGCGACTTGGTCTTTGTCACTGATTTTAGCGATAGCAGCATTGACTTGTTTTAGGCGATTGTCGTTTTTGCGCATTCCAATTGCAATCGTAGCATCCTCTTCATTAACTTCAAAACCTTTTTTGAACTGAATCATTTTAAATTTTGAATTAGCGGATTCTGCTGTGAGGGCTTCGGGACGTTCAGAAATGTAGCCGTCTATCACTCCTGACTCAAGTGCTTGGCGCATTTGAGCGAAGTCGCCCATTGCAGTTTCTTGCTTAGCACCTGTCAGTTGGGAAATCAAATTGTAGAGGTAGACACCTTGTTGAGAGGTGATTTTTGCTCCTTTGAAGTCCTTCAACGTTTTTGCATTAGCATAAGCTCCGTCTTTGTTGACCAATACCACAGGCTCACTGGTATAATAACTATTGGAAAATGCGATTTCCTTTTTCCGCTCAGCGGTTGGACTCATTCCAGCGACAATCATATCTAATTTACCTGATGTCAATGCAGGAATCAATCCATTCCAAGAAGTTTTGACCACTAACGGTTTTTTGTCCAATGCTTTTGCGACTTGTTTGGCGATTTGGACATCGTAACCGTTAGCATATTGATTGGTGCCTTCGATTTTGACGGCACCATTTTTATCGTCATCTTGCGTCCAGTTGAACGGTGCATAAGCCGCTTCCATTCCGATTCGCAAGTATTCATCGGCTTGAGCTCTATTTGCAAATCCGAAACTAAGCAGCAGAAGTGCAAATAGAGATAAGAATAATTTCTTCATATTTTCTCCTCATCTAAAAATAGCTTCTTTTTATTGTACCGAAAAATGACATGCTTTTCAATATTGGGGAAACCCTTGCTTAAAAAAAATGGTATAATAAAGGCAATCAGTATAAGGAGATTACTAGATGAAAAAGTTTTTTTGGAGTATCATAATTTTTTTCTCATGTTTGTTCTTCAGTCAACGAGTCTTGGCGGTGAGTTATGATATTGAATCCTATAAAGGCAATTTACAGATTCATTCTGATAATACAGCGACATTTGTTGAAACAGTCACTTACCATTTTTCAAGCGACTACAGAGGACAAATCATTACTTTGGGGACGTCTGGTAAAGTTCCTCTGGGCTTTGACGTGGAAGGAAAGCCGACGATTCTAGCTTTAAGAAATGGACAACCAAAAACGGATATTACTGCTGTTCAGGAATACATTGCGGGTGGTTATAAATATAAAATTTATAATGCCGGTAATAAAGGAGACCGTGTAACCATTACGGTTACTTGGAAGTTGAAGAATATGTTGTTTGTCTACAATGATATTGTAGAATTGCACTGGATTCCAATTAGTGATTGGGATAAAAAGTTAAACAATGTAGAATTTCGGATTACTCCTCCAGCTACTTCACAACAGACCGAATTGTATGCTCACACGGGTTATTTTATGAAGCCAGCTCAAGTGACACGAGAGGGAGATAGCTATCTGATCCGTGTCGCTAGTATTGCTAAAAATAGAAATTTAGAATTTCATGCATATTGGGATCGATCGCTAGTAACTGTTCCTGAAAATAGTTTAGCTGTTACAAAACGCAATCGGTTGCAAGAGTTTCGTCAAGTTGAAAAGGAAGTTGCCACCAGTACAAAAAAATACCAGAGATTAGTAGACTGGGACTTACCACTTGCTTTGGTATTGGTTGGTCTAATTAGTTTGGTTTTTTACATTATTTTTCATCTTAGAACAAAATCCCGTGTAACGTTTCCTAAGCGTGCTCGTTTGTATGAAATACCGCAAGATTTGCCACCAATGGTCATTGCTTCCAATGTTTATTCGGTAGATTTGACAGAATTGGATCCGACTGAGCGACAAGCTACATCTCTGAAATTTGAAAATCTTGTCCAAGCTACTTTATTAGATTTGATTGATCGAGGCAATCTTGTTTTTACAGACGATACGAAGCAACCAAGGCTGCAAAGAGTGACGGATAAAGGTTTATCGGGTTTTGAAAAAGAATTTTTAAAAATGGCTATGGGCAACAACCAGCAGCTTCTTGTAAAAGAGCTATTTTCAGACTTTAAAATTGATAAGAAAGTGTATAACAGAGGTGAGGAAGCTGTCCGTAAAGCGGGCAACAGGGTAAAAAATCTCTTAAAATGTTATTTGAAGAATATTACAGAAAATGTGCATGAGATTATTGAGCGGGAGCAATTGCCAAATAATTACCGCCCAGTTGCTAAAAAGGAAATCTTGTATTTATATCTTTCAATCTCCTTGATGGCACTTATTATGGTTGCTTCTCTTGGCGTTTTGGCTTGGATTTTCTTGGAGTATGGACTCGTATTTTATCAATTTGTAGTTAGCATCTTCATTTCTGGCAGAATGCTGTATTACCTTTTGAGAAAATGCAAAATGGTGAAACGTGATGGAGTCCTAAATGAAGAAGGTGCTGAAAACTATTATTATTGGAAGAGTTTTGCCAATATGCTGCGTGATATTGCTCATTTAAAGGACACAGAAGTTGACGGAGTCATTTTATGGAACCGATTATTGGTTTATGCTACTATGTTTAATTGTGCTGATAAGGTGACCAAGGCTATGAAGCTACGTAAAATCACAATTGACAATCCGTCTATGAATGCTTTTGTTTATCAGGATATGTCGTATACCTTTCATACTAGCTCCCACGCTTTTGTTAGTTATGGCTCAGAAGCCAATTCAGCTAGTAGCTTCACTGTTTCATCAGGTGGTAGCAGCGGAGGCGGCTTCACTGGTGGAGGTGGTGGAGGTGGAGGCGGTGCTTTTTAAAAAGTGCCTCTATTCTCTCACTTGAAATTATGCTATAATGAAACAAATCAACCTTAGGAGAAGAACATGTTTATCATTGAAATTTTAAAATCCATCATCTTTGGGATTGTGGAAGGAATTACAGAGTGGTTGCCTATTTCTAGCACAGGTCACTTGATTTTGATACAGGAGTTTATCAAGTATAAAAATCAGAATACTGCCTTTATGGAAATGTTCAATGTCGTTATCCAATTAGGAGCAATTTTAGCAGTTGTAGTGATTTATTTTGATAAATTAAATCCGTTTAAACCGGGAAAGACAGCGCATGAAGTGCAGAAAACATGGCAATTATGGGCAAAAGTAGTGGTTGCGGCTGCACCTGCTGCTATTATTGGTTTGCCTTTAGATAGTTGGTTTGATGCTCATTTTTATAACTTCATTTCTGTTGCTTGTATGTTGATTATCTATGGTGTTGCTTTTATTTTACTGGAAAAACGTAATAACAACGTAGAACCGACAATTACCAGCTTAGATCGCTTGCCTTATAAAACTGCTCTCTACATTGGGTTATTTCAAGTATTGTCGCTTTTCCCAGGAACAAGTCGTTCAGGAGCAACCATTGTAGGTGGGCTTTTGAATGGGACCAGTCGTTCTGTGGTGACAGAGTTCACTTTCTTTTTGGGAATTCCTGTCATGTTTGGTGCCAGTGGTTGGAAGATTTTGAAATTTATTATCAAAGGAAACACACTTGGATTTGGGCAGTTCTTCTTGCTGCTTGTAGCAATGGGTGTTGCATTTGGGGTTAGTCTCTATGTCATTCGCTTCTTGACAGACTATGTGAAAAAGCACGACTTTACGATCTTTGGGAAATATCGTATCGGACTCGGTGTTTTGCTTATCGTGTACGGAATCTTTAAAGCTATTTTTTAAGTATTCAAAACTCAACAGTTTTTGTTGAGTTTTTTATTGGTAAAAGAAAATGAGGTTGTCTATTTTTTGTAAAAAAACCGAAATTTTAGTATAATGAAAAGACTAGAAGTATGAGGTAATGCGATGGAAATGAAGCAAATTAGTGATACAACGATTAAGATCACAATAAAATTAGAAGATTTAGAAGAACGTGGAATGGAGATGGCAGATTTTCTCGTTCCGCAAGAAAAAACAGAGGAATTTTTCTATGCGATTTTAGATGAGTTGGAAATGCCAGAGAGCTTTTTAGATAGCGGTATGCTCAGTTTTCGTGTAACTCCTAAACCAGACCGACTGGATGTTTTTGTCACCAAGTCTAAGATTGATAAGAATTTGAACTTCGATGATTTGGCAGATTTACCAGATGTAGAAGAGCTGTCTCAAATGTCTCCAGATGAATTTTTAAAGACATTAGAAAAAAATATTTTTGAGAAAAGTAAAGACGATATGGAGGCTGTTCGTTCTTTGGAAACGGCGGAAGCAGACGATAACACAAGCACTTCTGATATGGAAGAGTCAGAGGAAAATAGTGATGAGCTTACTCAAAAATATATCTATTACATTTTGAAATTTTCCAGCCTGAAAGAAGCAATTGTTTTTTCTAAGACAGTAGATTATGCTGTCAATACTTCGGAGTTGTACAAAATGGACGATCACTATTATTTGACAATTCTGGTTGATATTGAGGGACACCCGAAGCGTTATCCAGCTTGGCTCCTTGCCTCTATGCGTGAACATGCAGAAGACACAGATGTGACGAGAGCTGTTTTGCAAGAACACGGTTACTTATTGCTTGTCAACGAGGCGGTTGCCAGTCTTCAAAAGGTTAAATGCTTATGATTCCCTTCCCTTTAAAATTCATTTTGGTGTTGCTTGGAACCTTTTTCATCGGTGTGATTCTCACGCCTTTGGTGCGTCTATTGGCATTTAAGATAGGTGCGGTTGATTATCCAAATGCACGAAGAATCAACAAAAAGCCGATGCCAAGCAGCGGCGGTTTAGCTATTGTCATTGCTTTTTCGGTTGCTACACTTGTTTTTATGCCGATGATTGTGCAAGCGACCTTTCATGGAAAGGGTTATTTTGATTATATTTGGCCGGTTGTCTTAGGAGGCGGCATCATTGCTTTAACAGGGCTTATTGATGATGTGAAAGAGTTGAAGCCTTTAGCAAAGATGTCAGGAATTGTGTTAGCTGCTAGTTTGATTTGGCTATTGACGGATTTCCGTTTGAATCATTTTAAAATTCCTTTTGGCGGGCCGCTACTACACTTTGCTCCTTGGCTATCTTTCATTTTGACGGTTATCTGGATTATTTCGATTACTAATGCCGTCAATTTGATTGACGGGTTGGACGGATTAGTGAGTGGTGTATCCATTATTTCGCTGGTGACAATGGGGATTGTTTCCTACTTTTTCTTGCCAGATCACAATGTCTTTCTAACCTTAACTATTTTTGTCTTGGTCATGTCTATTGCAGGCTTTTTCCCTTATAATTATCATCCAGCTATTATTTATCTAGGAGATACAGGAGCGCTGTTTATCGGTTTTATGATTGCAGTTTTATCACTTCAAGGTTTGAAGAATGCGACAGCTGTCGCTGTGATTACTCCGATGATTATTCTGGGTGTGCCGATTACAGATACCTTTTTAGCGATTGTCCGTCGAACTTTATCTGGGCAAAAGTTTTACACACCAGACAAGCGACATCTTCATCATCGGCTGTTATCCTTGGGCTTAACACATCGTGGGACAGTCTTGGTTATTTATGGCATTTCTATGATTTTTGCCATGATTTCTCTTTTGCTAAATGTTTCGAGCCGTATCGGTGGGACGCTGTTAATTATTGGACTACTTTTTGGAGTGGAACTTTTGGTAGAACTAATTGGTGTTCTGGGTCAAAATCGGACACCACTCCTTAATGTTCTTCGGTTCATTGGAAATTCTGCTTATCGAGAAGAAATCAGAACAAAGTTCAGAAATAGAAAAAAGAAGTAGACTCGCACTTAAACAAAATCAAAGCCTTTTTGGCTTTTTTTTGCTATACTGGTAAGGTAGATTATGGATATGAAGAAAGGAAAGTTTGCCATGTCTGTGTTAGAAATCAAAGACCTCCATGTAGAAATTGAAGGAAAGAAAATCTTAAAAGGAGTCAATCTGACTCTTAAAACAGGAGAAATTGCAGCCATTATGGGACCAAACGGTACGGGGAAATCCACCTTATCAGCAGCGATTATGGGAAATCCAAATTACGAGGTAACCGAGGGAGAAGTTCTCTTTGACGGTGTCAATATCTTAGAATTGGATGTGGACGAACGAGCTCGCATGGGGCTTTTTCTGGCTATGCAGTATCCAAGTGAAATTCCAGGCATTACCAATGCAGAATTTCTGCGTGCAGCTATGAATGCAGGTAAAGAAGACGACGAAAAAATTTCTGTTCGTGATTTCATCATGAAATTGGACGAAAAAATGGAACTACTCAATATGAAAGAAGAAATGGCAGAACGTTATCTAAACGAAGGTTTTTCTGGCGGTGAAAAGAAACGTAATGAAATCTTGCAGTTGCTCATGCTAGAGCCGACTTTTGCACTACTGGATGAAATTGACTCTGGACTAGATATTGATGCACTGAAAGTGGTGTCTAAGGGCGTCAATGCTATGCGTGGTGAACATTTTGGTGCTATGATTATTACGCACTATCAACGTCTGTTGAATTATATTACGCCTGATGTGGTCCATATCATGATGGATGGGCGTGTAGTTGCTTCTGGTGGTCCGGAATTAGCTGTTCGTTTGGAGCAGGAAGGTTATGCCAAATTGGCTGAAGAACTTGGTTTTGATTACCAAGAAGAAGTCTAGTCAACCTTTCTTTTTACTTAGAAAAGATAGGAGAATGAAATGACAAAAGAAACCATTAAACATTTTTCACAAATGCATGCGGAGCCTGAGTGGTTGGCAAATCTCCGTCAAGCTGCCTTTGATAAAATAGAAGAGTTGAAATTACCAGTTATTGAGCGGGTGAAATTTCACCGCTGGAACTTGGGAGACGGCACGCTGTCAGAAAGTGAAACTCTTACAAATGTACCTGATTTCACAGCGCTGAATGACCATTTGACATTGGTTCAGGTTGGAACACAGACTGTTTTAGAGCAATTGCCGACTGAACTAGCGGAGCAAGGAGTTATCTTTACAGACTTTTACACTGCTCTTGAGGAAATTCCAGAAATCATGGAAAAGTATTTTATGTCTTCAGTTAAATATGATGAAGATAAGCTGGCAGCCTACCATACAGCTTATTTCAATAGTGGAGCGGTGCTCTATATTCCAGATAATGTTGAAATCAATCAGCCCATTGAAGGCATTTTTTACCAAGACAGTGAAAGTGATGTACCATTTAATAAGCACATTCTAATTATTGCAGGGAAACACTCCAAGTTTACCTATTTAGAGCGCCTGGAGACCTATGGTTCTGGGACTGTTCCCGTGACTGCTAATATTACGGTGGAAGTGATTGCACAGGATGGTGCTCAGATTAAGTTCTCAGCTATTGACCGTCTGGGGGAAAATGTGACAGCTTATATCAGTCGTCGGGGCAAGTTGGACGATGATTCAATGATTGACTGGGCAATCGGAGTCATGAATGAAGGCAATGTGATTGCTGATTTTGACAGTGATTTATTTGGGCGCGGAAGTCATGCAGATATGAAAGTGGTGGCTCTCTCTCGTGGTAAGCAGATTCAGGGGATTGACAGTCGCGTCACCAATTACGGCTGCAATTCGATCGGCAATATCCTCCAACATGGAGTGATTTTGGAAAAGGGAACGTTGACTTTTAACGGAATTGGTCACATTATCAAGGGAGCTAAGGGGGCAGATGCGCAACAGGAAAGTCGAGTGCTCATGTTGTCTGACAAAGCACGTTCAGATGCTAATCCTATTCTTTTGATTGATGAAAATGATGTCACAGCAGGGCATGCGGCTTCTATCGGTCAGGTAGATCCAGAAGATATGTACTATCTTATGAGTCGAGGGCTAGATCAGGCAACGGCAGAACGGTTAGTCGTGCGTGGTTTCTTAGGTTCTGTTATCGTTGAAATTCCAGTCAAAGAAGTCCGTGCTGAGATGATTGAAACTATTGATGAAATTTTGGCTAAGAAATAAAAGATAGGAAAAGAAATGTCTAAACTTGATGTAGAAATCCTTCAGAGGGATTTTCCAATTTTGGATCAAATCGTCAATGATGAGCCCTTGGTTTATTTGGACAATGCGGCTACAACCCAAAAGCCTACGCAGGTATTAGAGGCGATTGCAGCTTATTACGAGAAAGACAATGCCAATGTTCATCGTGGTGTTCACACACTAGCAGAACGGGCAACGGCAGCTTATGAAGCTGCGCGGGAACGAGTGTGCTCCTTTATCCATGCCGCTTCAACGAAAGAAGTTCTCTTTACGAGAGGAACGACGACTGGGCTTAATTGGGTGGCGCGTTATGCCGAAAGTGTCTTGCAGCGAGGCGACGAAGTGCTGATTTCCGTTATGGAGCACCATTCCAATATCATTCCTTGGCAGGAAGCCTGTAAGAAAACAGGTGCTAGATTGATTTATGCTTATCTGAAAGACGGTATGTTAGATCTCGCTGACTTTCGGTCGAAATTGACTGAAAAGACGCGATTTGTTGCTTTGGCGCATGTTTCTAATGTACTAGGTGTGGTGAATCCCATAAAAGAAATAGCAGAGTTAGTGCACCAGGCAAATGCTCTTTTAGTGGTGGACGGAGCTCAATCAGTTCCTCACATGAAGATTGATGTACAAGACTTGGACGTTGATTTCTTTGCATTTTCAGGTCATAAGATGCTAGGTCCGACTGGTATCGGTGTTCTCTATGGCAAAGAAGAGCTACTTGAGCAAATGTCGCCTGTCGAATTTGGTGGGGAAATGATTGATTTTGTCTATGAACAAGAAGCGACATGGAAAGAACTACCTTGGAAGTTTGAAGCAGGCACACCCAATATAGCTGGTGCTATAGGTCTAGCTGTCGCCATTGACTATCTGGACAAGATTGGAATGGAAACAGTTCATCAGTATGAGCAGGAATTGATAGCTTACGTATTTCCAAAATTACAGGCTGTTGAGGGGCTTACCATTTATGGTTCGGAGGACTTGACTCAGCGGTCGGGTGTTATTTCTTTTAATCTAGCTGGGCTTCACCCTCATGATGTAGCAACAGCTCTGGACTATGAAGGCGTGGCTGTACGGGCTGGACATCACTGTGCTCAACCTTTGTTGAGTTACCTAGGAGTGGCAGCAACTGTTCGGGCTAGCTTTTATCTGTATAATACCAAAGCCGATTGCGATAAGCTCGTTGAAGCTTTACAGAAAACAAAGGAGTTTTTCGATGGCACTTTCTAAATTAAATAGTCTTTATAAAGCAGTTGTGACGGACCATTCAGCTCACCCTCATCATCAAGGTCGTTTGGATGGAGTGGAGCAAGTGAATCTCAACAATCCTACGTGCGGTGATGTCATCAGCCTGTCGGTTCAATTTGATGAGCAGGGCATGATTGAAGATATTGCGTTTGTGAATTCTGGTTGCAGTATTTCTACAGCTTCAGCCAGTATGATGACGGATGTAGTCCTAGGGAAGACAAAGGAAGAAGCGCTAGCTTTGGCAGAAATCTTCTCCCAAATGGTGCAAGGTAAGGACGATGAGCAGCAAAAGGAACTAGGAGACGCAGCTTTTTTGGCTAGTGTTGCTAAATTTCCTCAGCGTATTAAATGCTCAACCTTAGGCTGGAATGCTCTTAAAAAGGCAATTGAGGAAGCTGGAAATTCTGAAAAGTTGAGTAAATGAAGCTAAAATAAATAAGCTGAGACAAAAGTGCTCAGCTTTCTTTGTTTATATCGTTAGCATTACAGACGCAGTAGCTAATTGCTAAAAGCACTGCGTTGAGGTTACGGATAGAGCTTGAAAAGCAAGTCTCAAGGCGATTTGCTTTTCAAGCTTGGAAGAGTACTTTTGACGAAAACTTTGTTTTCTTTATCTGCCACCTCAACAGTCTCTCAGGCTATTGAGCAACCTTGTGGGAATGAGACTACAAACTAAAAATTTTTGATTTTGAGTTTTGTCACATTCCCAATTACTATTGAATGAGCTATAATATGTTCTATATCAACTTTTACAGCCTATTTGTCATCAAGTTACATTTGCTTATTTCCAACCTCAAAAGGTTCCTCAAGTCTTTCGAGCTATGTGGAGATGAACGATGAAATCAAGCTTCTACGAAATACTGATTTCTATTTCGCTCGTTTATAATTTTTCATTGACATATTGTACGAATTCATTCCACCATGATTTGAGGAAGAAAGGACGACCAATTTTCTCCGCTGAAAGCATGGAAATAGTTGGTGGCTTCTTGTCAAGATAGCCTTTTCCAATCAAATCATTATCAGTATAGGTCAATTTCCCAACAACGACACCCTTTTTTAAAGGAGTGGGATAACCGTTTTTATCAGTTGTAAAATGAACAGTCGGTTTTTTATGATTGTATCTCCGCACAATGGTGAGTTTTTCACTAGCAACAGCAGTGACTTCATCTTTTTGCCCGTTAATGATGCGGGCAGAGCTTTTATTGTAGGCTTCACCTTTTTTCACAAGAGTTTGGACTGTGAATTGTTGATAAATATAGGTCATAAATCTAGTGGTAGCCGTAAAGCGGGCATTCTCATCCTCATCTGCATGATCAACATTGAGGAGAACCGTAATCAAACGCATCCCTCTTTGCTGGATTGTTCCGACAAAGGAAGAGCCCCCTTTATCAGAAGTTCCAGTCTTGAGGCCATCTACTCCGGCTCGAAAGGTGGGCATGTTTTCGAGCATGTGGTTGGACGATGTAAGCGTCATGCCTGCAAAGTTAGACGTAGCTTTTTGGGTGATTTCTAGAACTTCTGGGTAATCAAGGATTAAACGCCGAGCAATAATGGCAACATCATGGGCACTCATTTTATTTTCGTCTTCTTTTTCCGAACCAGGATAAATATGTTCTTCTCCTAAAACAGAATTATTCAGCCCAGAAGCATTGACGATAGTAGCATCTTTGATTCCCCATTGTTGCAATTTAGCTTTCATCAAATCCACAAATTTTTTCTCACTGCCAGCGACTTTTTCAGCCAAGGCAATTGCTGAGCTGTTGGCACTTACTATTAAAGAAGTTTCTAACAATTCTTCGACAGTATATTTTCTAGCTTCCAAAGGAACGTTACTGGTGTCCGGATTAACGGTTAGTTGATAAGGGTAGTCAGAAATATCTACGGAAGTTTGTAAAGTGAATTTTCCTTGATGAATTGCTTCATAGACTAAATAGGCTGTTAGTAGTTTAGTAATAGAAGCAATTTCAACTGGCTGATTAGCATCTTTTTCATATAAGATTTTTCCAGTTGCAGCATCAACTGCAATAGCATGCTTAGCACCTACTTCAAAGTTGTCCGCTAAAACTGTAGGAGCTAGGAAGATCAAGAGAGTCGTTACAAGAGTAATAATAAATTTTTTCATGGTCATCCCTTTTTTGTAAACTTATTATTATTGTATCATAAAATAAAGAGAGCTTCATAGAAAAGGGAGGAAATAATAAGAGAAAAATATGATTCATTTTTATTTTTAAAGCAAGTTCTGGTATAATAGATAGGATAAGAGACGAATAGAGGAAAACATGAAATTTACAGAATTTAAGTTTAAAGATTACATTCAAGAGGCACTCAAGGATTTGAACTTTGTTGAGGCGACAGAAGTACAGGAAAAACTGATTCCAGTTGTCCTTGCTGGTCGGGACTTGGTGGGAGAGTCCAAGACAGGTTCAGGGAAAACACACACTTTCTTACTGCCGATTTTTCAAAAACTAGATGAAGGCACAGATAGTGTTCAGGTCGTTATTACAGCTCCTAGTCGTGAGTTAGCTAGGCAGATTTATCAGGCTGCACGCCAAATTGCTGCTTTTTCTGATAAGGAAATTCGAGTTGCTAACTATGTCGGTGGAACTGATAAAAATCGTCAGATTGGGAAATTGAGTTCCAGTCAACCACATATTGTCATTGGCACACCAGGACGCATTTATGATTTGGTCGAATCAGGTGACTTAGCCATTCATAAGGCGAATACCTTTGTAGTAGATGAAGCAGATATGACCTTGGATATGGGCTTTTTAGAAACAGTGGATAAGATTGCGTCCAGTTTGCCGAAGGATTTGCAATTTCTGGTCTTCTCTGCGACCATTCCGCAAAAATTGCAGCCATTTTTAAAAAAATATCTATCCAACCCGGTCATTGAGCAAATCAAAACCAAAACGGTTATTTCAGATACTATTGAAAATTGGCTGATTTCAACAAAAGGACGTGATAAGAATGCGCAGATTTATGAAATCACACAGCTCCTACAGCCTTATCTAGCTATGATTTTTGTCAATACTAAGACACGAGCGGATGAATTGCATAGCTATTTGACAGCGCAAGGTCTCAAGGTGGCAAAGATTCATGGGGATATTGCACCGCGGGAGCGAAAACGGATTATGAATCAGGTGAAGAACCTAGATTTTGAATACATTGTTGCGACAGATTTAGCTGCGCGGGGAATTGATATTGAAGGCGTTAGTCATGTCATTAATGATGCGATTCCGCAAGATTTGTCCTTCTTCGTTCACCGAGTGGGACGAACTGGCAGAAATGGTCTATCGGGAACAGCCATTACACTTTATCAACCGAGCGATGATTCAGATATTCGTGAGCTGGAAAAATTGGGCATTCACTTCATTCCTAAGATGATCAAAAACGGAGAATTTCAAGATACCTATGACCGCGATCGTCGTGTCAATCGTGAAAAAACGCAGGAAAAATTGGACACGGAAATGATTGGTCTGGTTAAAAAGAAAAAGAAGAAAATCAAACCGGGCTATAAGAAAAAAATCCAGTGGGCTGTCAATGAAAAACGCCGTAAGACAAAAAGAGCTGAAAATCGCGCACGCGGTCGTGCAGAAAGAAAAGCGAAACGTCAAAGTTTTTAGTCTTAAAATTTCTTTATCACTCTCATAAATAAAAACAATTATTCTTTATAGAACGAATGTGATAGACTAGTCTTGCTAGTCTATTTTTATCGTAGCAAATAATTGGTGAAATAAAAAAATTGTGATAGAATTAGACATTATCGAGAAAGGGAAGTTACTATGATTGTTACAACAGCGATTTTAACCTCTAATTGGTATCAAGAATTGGTTCAGAAGATTCCAGACGGACAGCTTTTTAGCTGGCGCTCTGTGTTTGACGGACTACCAAGAATTATCGAAAAATTACCAACAACACTACTATTGACCTTGGGAGGAGCTTTTTTTGGATTGATGTTGGCTCTCATTTTTGCTGTTGTCAAAATCAACCGTGTGAAAATTTTGTATCCTCTGCAGGCCTTTTTTGTTAGTTTTTTGCGAGGGACACCAGTGCTTGTTCAGCTCATGCTGACTTATTATGGGATTCCTTTGCTTCTGAAGGCCATCAACTTGCGATTCGGTACGGGTCTGAATATCAATGCTATTCCAGCCTATCTATTTGCCATTGTAGCTTTTGCTTTTAATGAAGCGGCTTACGCTAGTGAAACCATTCGAGCGGCGATTTTGTCTGTTGATGCTGGAGAAATTGAAGCGGCTCGTAGTTTGGGAATGACAAACAGACAAGTTTACCGCCGTGTTATTATTCCCAATGCAGCTGTGGTTGCCACACCGACCTTGATTAACTCTTTGATTGGCTTGACCAAGGGAACTTCTCTGGCTTTTAGTGCAGGAGTTGTTGAGATTTTTGCTCAAGCGCAGATTTTGGGTGGTGCGGATTACCGTTACTTTGAGCGCTTTATCTCGGTTGCTCTTGTCTATTGGGGCGTGAATATTGTGATTGAAGCATTTGGGCGGTTTATCGAAAAGAAAATGGCGATTGAAGCGCCTGATAATCTCAATCCACAAATACAGGCGAAAGGAGATGTTCGATAATGATTCGTATTTCAAATCTCAGCAAATCCTTTTCTGGACAAATGGTTTTAAACAATCTTAGTTTAGAGATTCAAAAAGGAGAAGTGGTTGCTTTAATTGGTTCATCTGGTGCGGGGAAATCCACTTTCTTACGCAGTTTGAATTATCTGGAACAGCCAGACAGCGGCACGATTGCCATTGATGATTTTACTGTTGATTTTTCTACGATTAGCAAGGAAGAAATCCTAACCTTGCGACGAAAGTTAGCTATGGTGTTTCAGCAGTTTAATTTATTTGAGCGTCGGACGGCTTTGGACAATGTCAAAGAAGGTTTATTGGTTGTAAAAAAATTCTCAGACCAAGAAGCGACGAATCTTGCCAAAGAAGAACTGGCAAAAGTTGGTCTGTCAGACCGTGAAAATCACTATCCACGTCATCTGTCAGGTGGACAAAAACAACGTGTCGCTTTGGCGCGTGCGCTTGCGATGAAGCCAGATGTTTTGCTTTTAGACGAGCCAACATCAGCGCTTGATCCTGAACTAGTAGGGGAAGTTGAAAAATCCATTGCAGATGCAGCCAAGGCTGGTCAGACCATGATTTTAGTCAGCCATGACATGTCTTTTGTGTCTCAAGTGGCAGACAAGGTACTCTTTTTAGATAAGGGACACATCATTGAAATGGGTACTCCAGATGAAATAATGAACCATCCTAAAGAAGAACGCACAAAAGAATTTTTTGCCAGTTACAAACGGACATACATTTGATATAATAGAAAAAGAAGCCCAGTTGGCCTTGCTAGCTGGGTTTATTTTCAAGTTTGCGGCATTTGTTTTGAATGCCTTTAACAAAAATTAGGGAATAGAGGAGTGACTATGCTGTCTCGAGTTTTTTTACTCTATTTAGAGAGTTTGTTGATTACGGCACTATTGGTAGGGAGTTTTCTAGGATTATGGATTGGGCTTCGTGCTGTTCGGCGTGTTGATAAAACAATCAAAGATCGACAAGCTCATCTGTATGATATGCTATTGATTGCAGTGATGACGGTTCCGATTTTATCCTTTGCAATGATGGGGATTCTGCTTATCTTCAGAGCATAATGTTTGAAAAAAGAGCTTAATAACGTTAGAATAACAGTGATTACAATAAAGGAAGTAAATTTATGTACGACACAATTATTATTGGGGCTGGACCAGCAGGCATGACAGCTGCGCTTTATGCTGCTAGAAGTAATCTTAAAGTGGCTCTTTTGGAACGTGGCATTCCAGGCGGACAAATGAACAATACCTCAGATATTGAAAATTATCCTGGATATGCTAATATCAGTGGTCCAGAACTAGCCGAAAAAATGTTTGAACCGCTCGAAAATTTGGGAGTGGAGCATTTGTTTGGCTCTGTTGAAAAAATCGAACACCAAGGAGCAATAAAAAAAGTCTTTACAGAAGATGAGATTTTTGAAACCAAGACGCTTATTATTGCGACTGGAGCTGTTCATCGTCATCTAGGAGTTCCGGGTGAAGAAGAATTAAACAGCCGCGGGGTGTCTTACTGTGCAGTCTGTGACGGCGCCTTTTTTCGAGATGAAGATTTGCTTGTGGTCGGTGGAGGCGACTCTGCGGTGGAAGAGGCTGTATTTTTGACTCGTTTTGCAAAAACGGTGACGATTATTCATCGGCGCGATGAATTGCGAGCCCAAAAGTTACTGCAAGAACGTGCATTTGCCAATGAAAAAATTCATTTTATCTGGGATTCAGTTGTGAAGGAAATCAAAGGTGACAAGCGCGTTAGCAGCGTTATGGTAGAGAATGTCAAAACGGGTGAAATATCTGAACATGAATTTGGCGGTGTCTTTATCTATGTTGGTTTAGATCCAGTTAGTGAGTTTGCCAAAGATTTGGGCATTACCAATGAAGCAGGCTGGATTGTAACCGATAATCATATGAAAACGGCTATTTCTGGCATCTATGCTATTGGAGATGTTCGCGAAAAAGATCTTCGCCAAGTAACGACAGCTGTCGGTGACGGAGCGGTTGCAGGGCAAGAAGTCTACAAGTATATCACAGAGAATTTTTAGAGCGAAAGACCAAAATCATCTTGGTTCGTAGTCTCAGCCACGCAAGGCTTCTCAGCAGTCTCTCAGACTGTTTAGGTAGTGGATAAAAAACGAAGTGTTTGACAAAGGTATTCTTTCAAACTTGTAAAGCGAATGCCTTTAGACTTTCGTATCAGCCTCAATTGTACTCTAAATTGCCTAAGGGTAATAGAGTTTCTCCAAACGCACGATATAAACAAAGGAAGTTGAGCACTTGTCCCAGCTTCTTTTTGCTTAATAAAAACCCAGTAATGCATTGGAGGATTGGAAATGAAAGGGTTTCTTTTGATTTGTTCAATTCTCGTGCCCTCATAAATGACTAGTGAAATTGTCAGAATTGTGGTACAATAGAAAAGTTCATGTGAAAAGGAGGCTTCGTATGAGTGAAAAGAATTCTGAAAATAATAAAAATAAAATGGAACGTGGCTTAAAAAATCGTCATGTCCAAATCATTGCTATTGCTGGGACAATTGGAACGGGTCTCTTTTTGGGAGCAGGACGTTCGATTAGTCTGACAGGGCCGTCAATTATTCTCATTTACATGTTGACTGGCGTCTTTATGTATTTGATGATGCGGGCGATTGGAGAGATGTTGTATTATGATCCAGACCAGCACACATTTATCAACTTCATTACCAAGTATCTTGGGAATGGCTGGGGCTATTTTTCCGGTTGGTCCTATTGGATTTCTCTCATTTTTATCGGTATGGCAGAAATCACGGCAGTTGCACAATATGTCCAATTTTGGTTTCCGACTTGGCCGGCATGGCTGATTCAAATCGTCTTCCTTGCTGTTTTGAGTATGGTCAATCTGATTGCAGTCCGAGTTTTTGGTGAAGTTGAATTTTGGTTTGCCATGGTCAAGATTGTAGCGATTATTGCTTTGATTGTGACAGCGATTTTTATGGTGTTGACAGGCTTTAAAACGCCCAATGGTGTAGCCAGCATCAGCAATATCAGTCAAAATTTCCAATTATTTCCTAATGGTTTTATGAGTTTTGTCATGGGCTTTCAAATGGTCTTCTTTGCTTATCAAGCTATTGAATTTATTGGAATCACAACGTCTGAAACGGCAAATCCTCGGCAGGTATTGCCAAAGGCTATTAAAGAAATCCCCTTGCGGATCGTTCTTTTCTACGGTGGCTCTTTGCTTGCAATTATGGCGATTATCCCTTGGCGGGATTTAGCAACCACAGATTCTCCCTTTGTGATTGTTTTCAAGTTGGCAGGCCTTAAATGGGCTGCAGCTTTGATTAACTTTGTCGTATTGACTTCAGCTGCTTCAGCTTTGAACTCTACCTTGTATTCGACTGGGCGTAATTTGTATCAAATCGCACATGATTCACCTAATCGCTTTTTGAATGGAATCGGTGCTGGGAAATTATCCAGACAAAATGTTCCGCAAAACGCTATTTTGACCTCAGCGGTAGTGATTGCATTAGCTGCTTTTATTCAGGTGTTACCAGGAGTATCAGACTCCTTTGCTTTGATTACTGCTTCTTCATCAGGAGTTTATATTGCTATCTATGCACTCACTATGATTGCTCACCTGAAATACAGAAAATCAAAAGAATTTATGGCAGATGGCTATCTAATGCCAGCCTATAAGTTTCTCAATCCTCTTACTTTGCTCTTCTTTGCCTTTGTATTTATAACCCTCTTTTTACAAAAATCAACCGTTGTAGGAGCAATCGGTTCAGCTATTTGGATACTTGTATTTGGTATTTATAGCCAATTGAAATTTAAAGATAAATAATAATATAATAAAACCAAGGATAAATTTGCGACTTTTTTAAAGTTGTTCCAAATGCACCTTGGTTTTTAAGATGTTTTAAAACTGAAAATTTAAACAGCGCAATACAACAGAAAACTTGAGAATAGTTATTTAAACACCTAAAGTTGAACAAGATTTCCTCTTGCTCTTTTGATTTGTGGTATAATAAGTAAAAATATATCTTACAAGGAGTCGTTATGTATCCAGATGATAGTTTAACCTTGCATACGGATTTGTATCAAATCAACATGATGCAAGTCTATTTTAGAAGAAATATTCATAATAAACGAGCTGTTTTTGAAGTTTATTTTCGGAAAGAGCCCTTTCATAGTGGCTATGCGGTTTTTGCTGGTTTGGAGCGGATGGTTCATTATTTAAATCATTTGACATTTTCAGATAGTGATATTGCCTATCTTCGTTCTCTTGGCTATGATGAAAAATTTTTAGACTATTTAGCAAATTTGAAATTGGAATTAACAGTACGTTCTGCACAAGAGGGAGACTTGGTCTTTGCGAATGAACCCATTGTTCAAGTAGAAGGTCCTCTTGCTCAATGTCAATTAGTGGAAACTGCCTTATTAAACATTGTCAACTATCAAACCCTGGTAGCGACAAAAGCAGCTCGGATTCGCTCAGTCATCGAAGATGAGCCTTTAATGGAATTTGGTACACGCCGAGCACAGGAAATGGATGCGGCTATCTGGGGAACTCGTGCGGCAGTGATTGGTGGAGCAAATGGAACCAGTAATGTTCGTGCTGGAAAGCTCTTTGATATTCCAGTATTAGGAACGCATGCTCATGCTCTCGTCCAAGTCTATGGAAATGACTATGAAGCTTTTAAGGCGTATGCTGAAACGCACCATGACTGTGTTTTCTTGGTGGATACCTGTGATACATTCCGCCTCGGTGTTCCTGCAGCGATTCAAGTAGCGCGTGAAATGGGGGATAAAATCAATTTCCTTGGAGTGCGGATTGATTCAGGGGATTTGGCTTATATTTCTAAAAAAGTTCGCCAGCAGTTGGATGAAGCTGGTTTTCCAAATGCTAAAATCTACGCCTCTAACGACTTGGATGAAAATACAATCCTCAACTTAAAAATGCAAAAGGCAAAGATTGATGTGTGGGGCGTTGGAACTAAGCTCATCACGGCTTATGACCAACCAGCACTGGGAGCCGTTTATAAGATTGTGGCTATTGAAGATGAACATGGCAATTTGCGTAATACGATTAAGCTCTCTAATAATGTGGAAAAAGTATCAACACCAGGTAAAAAACAAGTTTGGCGGATTACTAGCCGTGCAAAAGGTAAGTCAGAAGGAGACTATATCACTTATGATGGCGTAGATGTGAATGCTATTGCCGAATTAGAAATGTTTCACCCAACTTACACCTACATCAATAAAACAGTGACAAATTTTGACGCAGTGCCTCTTTTGATTGATATCTTTAAACAAGGACAACTCGTCTATGAATTGCCAACCTTAACAGAAATCCAACAATATGCTCGCAAGGAGTTTGATAAGTTATGGGACGAGTACAAACGTGTCCTCAATCCGCAAGATTACCCTGTGGATTTAGCGCGTGATGTATGGCAAGACAAGGTTGATTTGATTGATCAAATGCGTAAAAAAGCGAACCAAATGGGAGAAACAAAATGACCTTACAAGAAACGATTATCCAGCAATTAGGCGTGAAACCTATAATTGACCCAGAGGAAGAAATTTGTAAATCCATTGATTTTTTAAAGGATTATCTTAAAAAACATTCTTTTTTGAAAACCTATGTTTTGGGAATTTCGGGCGGACAAGATTCTACTTTAGCAGGACGTTTGGCGCAATTGGCAATAGAGGAAATGCGTGCGGAAACTGGCGATGCTAGCTATCAATTTATCGCAGTGCGTTTGCCATATGGGGTGCAGGCTGATGAAGAGGATGCACAGCGAGCTCTTGCTTTTATCCAGCCGGATGTCAGTCTTGTGGTCAACATCAAAAAAAGTGCAGATGCTATGACAAAGGCGGTTGAGGCTACGGGAGCAACGGTCTCAGACTTCAATAAAGGCAATATTAAGGCTCGCAGTCGCATGATTGCGCAGTATGCTTTAGCAGGCTCTTATAAAGGAGCAGTGGTTGGAACGGATCATGCTGCAGAAAACGTTACAGGATTCTTTACGAAATTTGGTGATGGTGGTGCAGACATTCTGCCACTTTATCGTCTCAATAAACGGCAAGGTAAGCAACTGTTGGCTGCCTTGGGCGCTGATTCTGCCCTCTATGAAAAAGTACCAACAGCAGACCTGGAAGAAGAAAAGCCAGGCATTGCAGATGAAGTCGCTCTCGGTGTCACTTACAACGAAATTGATGACTATTTGGAAGGTAAAACCATTTCTGACCAAGCGAAAGCAAGGATTGAATCTTGGTGGCACAAAGGGGAGCACAAGCGTCATTTGCCGATTACAATCTTCGATGATTTTTGGAAATAAGCAGGAGAATTGTTCTGACTTATGTTTTTTAAAATACGTCGGTTACTAAAATCAGCTGTATAACAAAAAGTTAGGTGCGCCTAACTTTTTGTTTGAAGAATTTTGAAAATAAGATATAATAGTGTTTAGAATTAGAAGGAGGTATCTATGAATTCTATAGATCAACAATTTACAGATAAATTATATGCAAATTATGAAGCAACTGCTAAGTATGCTGCAATTGAAAATGCAGTTAGCCACAATGGTTTATTAACATCGCTTGAAAAGCGCAGCAGTGCAATTGAAAACAATCCTGTGTTTTCCATTGATTTAACTAAAGATAAAGTCAGCAATCAAAAAGCGTCTGGACGTTGCTGGATGTTTGCAGCGCTCAATACATTCCGTCATAAAATGATTGCAGGCTTTCAATTGGAAGAATTTGAATTGTCTCAAGCGCACACATTCTTTTGGGATAAATATGAAAAATCCAACTGGTTTTTAGAGCAAGTCTTAGCAACAGCTGACCAAGACTTAACCAGTCGCAAAGTGAAATTCCTCTTAGATACGCCTCAACAAGACGGCGGACAATGGGATATGGTTGTGGCACTTTTTGAAAAATATGGAGTTGTTCCAAAATCAGTTTACCCAGAATCCATTTCATCTAGCAATAGCCGTGAGCTCAACCAATATCTTAATAAATTACTCCGTCAAGATGCACAAATCTTGCGTGATTTGGTTACTAGTGGAGCAGATGCGACAGCTATTCAAGCTAAAAAAGAAGAGTTCTTACAAGAAATCTTTAATTTCTTAGCAATGTCATTTGGACTCCCACCTCGTACTTTTGATTTTGCTTATCGTGATAAAGATAACAATTTCCACAGTGAAACTGGACTAACACCACAAGCATTTTACAAAAAATACGTGGATTTTCAATTAGATGACTACGTTTCAATCATCAATGCTCCTACAGCTGACAAACCATACGGTAAATCTTATACAGTTGAGATGTTAGGAAATGTCGTAGGAGCACGTGATGTCCGTTATTTGAATGTTAATATGGAGCGTTTGAAAGAGCTGGCTATTGCTCAAATGCAGGCTGGAGAAACTGTTTGGTTTGGTTCTGATGTCGGTCAATCTAGCAACCGTAAAGCGGGCGTTATGGTTAACGACATGTACGATTTCACATCCAGCATGGATATTGAATTGACACAAGATAAGGCAGGACGTTTGGATTACAGCGAAAGTCTCATGACCCATGCTATGGTCTTGACAGGTGTTGATTTGGATGAAAATGGAAAATCAACAAAATGGAAAGTGGAAAATTCTTGGGGCGATAAGGTTGGAGACAAAGGTTATTTTGTTGCCAGCGACGACTGGATGGACGAGTACACTTATCAAATCGTTGTCCGTAAAGAATTTTTAACAGCAGAAGAACTAGCTGCTTATGAAGCAGAACCAAAAGTACTTGCCCCATGGGATCCAATGGGAGCTTTGGCTAGCAAATAAGAATAAAAAAGAAGCAGGATAAAGCTTTGAGACTTAATGAAAATCAAATTGCAAACTAAGAGATGAGTCGTAAGTAGATCAAAAGAGGAGCTTTTGAGATCGCAGATGAAACTGACGAAGTTTGAAGAGATTTTCATAAGGTATAAGACTGCTTCATGGTGATTTCATCAGGAATTGAAATATTAAAAACACGAACAATCTTATAGTCAGTTATTTACTAGTCTTGATTGTTCGTGTTTTTTAATTTTTACAAAACTCTGATTTGAAGGTGTTAACTTTTAAACGGCTTGGCTTTCAGGAACTTGTTCATTATCGGTTTCGTGAAGGAGGAGTTTCTGACTTTCCACCGCCATTAGGAGAACTTGCAGACGTAGAAGCACTCGGTTCTATACTTGATGAAGCAGAGCTGCTTGGTGACTCTTGGGTAGAACTTTCTTGGCTGCTTGAAGAAGATGATGATTCTTCAAGGCTCGAACTGGAAGTAGAATTATAATAATTTCCTTGGTATCTATTAGTGGAATTGGCTAAAAAGACATAATTTCCTCTACGATAAAGGCTGCTAGGCATTTCCCAGTCTTCTGTCCCGCTTTCAGACAAGTAAGACATCATCGCACGGTAAACATCTGTTGCGACTTTCACACCATCATCCAGAACGGGAGTAAGACGATTAGTGTAACCTGTCCATACCGCCATTGAATATTTCTGCGTATAACCAACAAAGAGTTCATCAGGAGTCACAACACTAGAGCCACCATAAGGCTTCGTTAGTTTCGCTAGTTCATCATCGGAATAGTTGGAGGTCCCTGTCTTACCGGCTTGGTAGACACCTGATATAGCTGCGTTGGTTCCTGTACCTGAAGTGAGAACTGTTTTCAGCATATTTGTCATCATGTACGCAGTTGTTTCTTTCATTGCGGTTGTGCCTTGATTAGAGAAATCTTTTGAGGTTCCATCGCTAAAGACAACACGGCTGACGTATTGAGGTTTATAATAAGTTCCTCCATTTGCAAAAGCAGCATAGGCAGCAGCCATTTTTTCACTGCTGGCACCATATTTCTTATCTGATTTTGTGGTATTACTTGAAATGGCATTTGCATAGACCATATCTGGATAATCAATGCCAAGTCCATTAAGGAATTTCTTTGATTTGCTGAGACCAACAGCTTCTAATGTTTTGACAGCTGGGACGTTCCGAGATTCCTGAAGTGCATACTGAATGGTGATGTTTCCGAAATACCGCATATCCCAGTTGTAAACCGGAGTAGTTGTTCCAGGATAATGATAAGGAGCATCACTAATATAAGCAGCCGTAGAAGTGTAAATGCCATTTTCAATGGCTGGAGCGTAATCCGTGATCGGTTTCATGGTTGATCCCCAGTCGCGATTGGTTTCAACCGCTTGGTTAGTACCAAAAGAGACATTTGAAACTTGATTTCGGACTCCTAGTTGAGCAATTACCTTACCAGTTGTAGCATCTATAATGGTAGAAGCTACTTGTAATTCATCATCTGGATAAGCAACATATTCATTGCTATTATAAATGTTCCAAAGGCGTTCTTGAGCTGCTCTGTTTACGTTTGTATACACTTCCATTCCCGTCGTCAGCAAGTTATAGCCTGTTTCTTCTTGGACTTGCTCAATAACTTGCTTTAAGTAGTTATCCATGTAAGCAGGATAAGAAGCCGAATTTTTCAAGCTTTGCAGACCATCTGTGACGGGCGTATTGACTGCTTTTTCATATTGCTCAGCAGAGATGTATTTGAGTTTATACATTTCTGACAATACAAGATTGCGACGATTTTTAGCAGCTTCTGGTTTTGTATAAGGATCGTATTGATTCGGTGCCTGGGGCATCCCTGCCAATAAAGCAGTTTGAGCTAAGCTCAAATCTTTCAAACCTTTGCCGTAATAACTTTGAGCAGCTGTTTGCATACCGTAGTTACCATTTGACATATAGACCTTGTTTACATAATACGTAATAATTTCTTGCTTAGTGGCTTTGCGCTCTAATTGAATAGCTAACCAGGCTTCTTGAATTTTCCGTGATAGTGTTTGGTCGGCGCTTGAAGTGGAGAAGTAGGTCAGTTTAATCAACTGTTGCGTCAACGTTGACCCTCCTTGTCGATTTCCTCTGCGCAGATTATTCAAGAAAGCACCCAAAATACGAACAGAGTCCACGCCGCGATGATTGAAGAAACGGTGGTCTTCAATTGCAACGATAGCTCGTACTAAGTCAGTTGGAATATCACTTGTTGCCGCATTGACCCTTTTTTCAGAACCTAAGTCGGCAATAAGATTGTTTTCACTATCATAGATTTTACTGGAAGTTGTGGCGACTAGTTTCTTTTCTGACAAGGCAGGTGCCTTGTGAACTTGATAGAGAAAAATTCCTCCACCAGCTACAACTCCAAGCATAAATAATGTAATGAGACCGATAGTTACATATTTTGCAGCTGTCAGTAAAGATTGCTTATTCATTTATTTTACCACCTAGTAAATTTTGTTGAATGATTTCAAGATACGGAATGCTAGGAAGACCATTCTGTGAGATAGAATATCCATGCTTTTGAATGTAGTCAAGTGGCATGGACTTTTTCCCCTTGTCAATCTTGAAGAAGTTAATTAAATAAGGAGCAGGAAGCAGATATGTCAATTTTAAGGCTGAAAAGTGCAATAAAACGAAACAAATTCCTCCTTGTTTGACGACTTGTTCCATGTGCTTGATTTGATGAGCATGAAAATTTTTCATCGGCATGGAAGCCTTTTGATGTGTTTCTTTTGCTTCAAAATCTATATAATGTCCTTGATAGACACCAGAATAGTCTGTTGTAGAGGCTTGTCGAAAGTAGGCTTCAACAATTTTTGCCCGACTACGTCTGGGATAATCCACTTTTACAATCTGAATAGGGGTTGGTTTCTTGTGAATGACCGCTAAATCGTGACTAAGATAATAATCATTCGTTTCATTGATCATTTTTTCAAACGACATTCCCCGATTCGCAAAGTCAACGGACTTCTTTTTGGGAAGTCTTAATGAATTTCGAGAGGGAACTTTATGTGGATAGTTGACCATATATCTCCTTATTGGTACAATAACATCACTCTATTATAACATAAAAAAGGAAATAAAGGGATAATTTAAGTGGTTAGCGTATTAATAGTAGGTTATCGGAATTTTGATTTGGGAATTTTTAATGACAAAGACCCTCGAATCAAGATTATTAAAAAAGCCATTCAGCGAGATTTGATGCGTTTATTGGAAGAAGGTGCGGAGTGGCTGATTTTTACTGGGAACTTAGGTTTTGAAGTTTGGGCACTAGAGGTTGCAAAAGAATTGCAGAAAGATTACGATTTTCAAATTGCGACGATTTTTACTTTTGAGAATCAAGGTGAAATCTGGAATGAAGCCAATCAAGAAAAATTAAGTTGTTTTAAACAGGTGGATTTTGTTAAATACGCCTATTCTCATTATGAAAATCCCAGCCAATTTCGTGATTACAATCACTTTCTACTCAGTAATACAGACGGGGCTTATATTTTTTACGATGAAGAAAATGAAACAAATTTAAAGTATCTTTACCAAATGATGAAGAAACAAGAACAATATTTTATCAAACAATTAACATTTGATGACTTGAATGAGGTCGCAGAAAATTTTTCCGAAAATTAGATGTTTAACCTTGATTTTTGCGGTTCATTTTTTATATAATTAAAGTAATGAACGAGAATGGAGAGAGAAATGGCTAGTATTATTTACACACCGAAAGATATTTTTGATCAAGATTTTAAAGTTGGCGTCCGTGGATATAGCAAGGTTGAAGTGGACGAATTTTTAGATGATGTCATTAAAGATTACGAAACGTATGCTGCTTTGGTAAAGGAACTGCGTGAAGAAAATGCTCGTTTGAAAGCAGAACTCGCTAAAAAGTCAAATGAGGCGGCAACTTCACCTTTGACGCAATCTATCATGGAACCCCCTCAAGTGGCATCTGCTACGCTGACAAATTTTGATATTTTAAAACGCTTAAATCGTTTGGAAAAAGAAGTATTCGGCAAGCAAATCTTAAATAACAAAATTTAATAAGTAATGTGCAATTTTTGGATAATCGCGTGAGAATATTTTATTTTCATGAGGAAAGTCCATGCTAGCACGGGCTGTGATGCCCGTAGTGTTTGTGCTAGGTGAAACAATAAGCCTAGGGACGGAAGTATCCGTTACGGCGACTGAAATGGCTAAGTCTTTGATAAGTCAAAATAGGTCTGAAAGTGCCACAGTGACGTAGTTTTTGTGGAAACACAAGAAGTGGAACGCGGTAAACCCCTCAAGCTAGCAACCCAAACTTTGGTCGGGGCACGGAATGCGTGGAAACGAACGCAGCATTCTGACTGGAAACAGTAGACAGATGATTATCGAAGGAAATGATACCTAGTTATTTCTGGAACAAAACATGGCTTATAGAAAGTTGCATATAGGTTTAGCTAGCGTATTATGCTAGCTTTTATTTTGAGAGGACGAATGAAAACGAAATTTAAGTTGATTGCGACTGCTGCGGCTGGTTTAGAGGCTGTGGTTGGTCGTGAAATCAGAAATCTTGGCTTAGAATGTCAAGTGGAAAATGGGCGTGTGCGTTTTGACGGAACTGTTGAAACCATTATTGAAACTAATCTCTGGTTGCGTGCAGCAGACCGCATTAAGATTGTTGTTGGCAGTTTTTCGGCTAAAACCTTTGAGGAATTATTTCAGGGGATTTTTGCTTTGGATTGGGAAAACTATTTGCCACTTGGAGCAAAATTTCCAATTGCTAAGGCAAAATGTGTCAAATCAAAACTCCACAATGAACCAAGTGTGCAAGCTATTTCTAAAAAAGCAGTAGTCAAAAAGTTGCAAAAGCACTATGCTCGACCAGAGGGTGTTCCCCTAATGGAAAATGGAGCTGAGTTTAGAATAGAGGTTACTATTCTGAAAGATATAGTGACGGTGATGATTGACACAACAGGATTCAGCCTCTTCAAACGTGGTTATCGGGCCGATAAGGGTGGCGCTCCAATTAAAGAAAATATGGCGGCTGCGATTCTGCTCTTATCCAATTGGTATCCAGATAAACCCTTGGTTGATCCGACCTGTGGTTCAGGAACTTTCTGTATTGAAGCAGCTATGATTGGCATGAATATGGCACCGGGACTTCATCGCCATTTTGCGTTTGAAGAATGGAATTGGGTTGACTCAGACTTGGTTGGGCGTGTTCGTGCTAGAGCTTTAGGACAGATTAAGCAAGACATTCAGCTTGATATTTTAGGGACTGATATTGATGCACGTATGGTGGAGATTGCCAAACGAAATGCCGAAGAAGCAGGTGTTTCTGAGCAGATTGTTTTTAAGCAAATGCGTTTGCAAGATTTGCACACCGACAAGATAAATGGTGTCATCGTTTCCAATCCGCCTTATGGCGAGCGATTGTTGAATGATGATGCTGTGACCAAGCTTTATCAAGAAATGGGACAGACTTTTGCACCACTAAAGACGTGGAGCAAGTTTATCTTGACGAGTGATGAAGCATTTGAAACAAAATTTGGCAGCCAAGCCGATAAAAAACGCAAACTCTATAATGGAACTTTAAAAGTTGATTTGTATCAATATTTTGGTCAGAGAGTCAAACGTCAGATAGATTAGAAAGGATTTGCCGTGAGTAAAGACGAAAAACATTTGCCAGAACAAGAAGAAAAAGAATCAATTCTTGATTTTGAAACAGCTAAAGAAATGACAGTTGGTCAAGCTGCTAGAAAAAGCGAAGAACTTGAAGCAGGGGTGACGGAAGAGGACAATGTGCTGGATAAATACATTAAACAGCATCGTCAAGAAATTGAAGCAGGAAAATTTTCGGCTCAATCTGCAGAAGAAATGTCTGAAGCAGAAGATAAAGAACAACTGAGCCAGTTAGACTTGGCAGAATTTATCCAGGAGATGCACGATGAGGTTCAAGAGGAAGCCCCCCTAGAATCTGCAGAGGTAGCGTCTGAGGAGTCTGCCTTTGATGAAACAGTAGCTGCACTTGCAGCCAGAGAAGCAGAACCGCAAGAAAATTCGGAAGAAAACAGTACACAAACTCCAGAGGAGTTAGAGGCTGAGACAAAAATAATGGAACCAATTCAGCCTGAAATGGATGATATTCCTGTGAGTTCAACTGAGTCAACGGAAAGCTATCCGACTTTTACAGCGTTAGATGAAGAAATGGAAACGGAGAAAGTTCCATTTTATAAAAATAAGAAAGTCCTCTATTCTGCAGCGAGTGTTATTTTACTGGCTTTAATCGGCGGAACAGCTTATCTGTCTTTGAACAAAAAGCAAGCGAAAACAACCACAACTTCAACGAGCCAAACAAATAAATCTTCTACCGCTTCTAGCTCTGAAAATAAGAATTTGAAAGCTTTCAACAGCCTTTATGATTCATTCTTTACAGATGCCAATAAATTGGCTTTGAAAAACAGCAGTTTCGGAAACTTAAACAAACTAAAAGCAGCATTGGAAAAATTAAAAAACACCAACGAGTACAATGTTGCCAAAGCAAAATACGATAGCTTGGTCAAACAAGTTGAGGCTGTTCAAAATGTGAATGCGCAATTCACTTCAGCAGCTATTACAGATGGTGTTTTGGATACTAAAGCAAAGGTTAAGGCTGATGCCAAATTTACAGATGTCACAACTGGAAATACGGACTTGGATAAGGTGTTGAAATCTGCGATTAGCTTAGGAAAGAGTCAACAAACCTCTGCTCCTCAATCTGAGGCTGCCGCTGCACCGTCACAAAGCTCCGCTCAAGCACCTGTAGCAGAACAACCAGCTTCTGTACCAGCGCAAACAACTGCTCCAGCAGCAACAGCGTCAGGCACGAATTTACAGCGTCATTTAAGTCGAGTACCATACGACCAAACTAAAATTAACGACAGTAATAATCCAGCTTGGAATTTCAATCCTGGTGTGTTAGAAAAAATTTTAGCAACCTCACGGGAACGTGGCTATTTCACAGGAGATAATTATATTCTTGAACGTGTGAATATTATCAACGGAAATGGTTATTACAATTTATTTAGAACAGATGGAACCTACCTCTTTAGTATTAACTGTAAAACGGGTTATTTTGTAGGAAACGGCGCGGGTTACGCAGATGCTTTGGATTATTAGGAAACGTTTTCAAGCAAGATATTAGACACTAAAGATCTTATAGGCTATAATGGGCTTATAAGATTTTTATTTTATTATAAAACTAATTTTGGAGGTAATCTTATGTCACTTATTGGTAAGGAAATTGTCGAGTTTACAGCAGATGCTTATCACGCTGGAAACGGGAAATTTATCACAGTTTCTAGTGAAAATTTAAAAGGTCATTGGAGCGTCGTTTGCTTCTATCCTGCTGATTTTTCATTTGTTTGTCCGACTGAATTGGAGGATTTGCAAGAGCAGTATGCAGATCTTAAAGAACTAGGTGTGGAAGTTTATTCTGTTTCAACAGATACGCATTTTACACATAAAGCTTGGCATGATCATTCAGATGCCATCGGAAAACTTGAATATATCATGATTGGCGATCCATCTCATACCATTTCACTTGGTTTTGATGTGTTAGATGAAAGTGGATTGTCTCAACGTGGTACTTTTATCATTGACCCAGATGGAGTTGTACAAGCACTTGAAATCAATGCAGACGGTGTTGGGCGCGATGCGTCTGTCTTGATTGACAAAATCCATGCTGCACAATATGTACGGAGCCATCCAGGTGAAGTTTGCCCAGCTAAATGGAAAGAAGGAATTGAAACACTTACTCCAAGTCTTGATTTAGTTGGTAAAATTTAAGGAGGCTTATATGGCCTTAGATGAAACAATTAAAGCACAACTGAAGCAATACTTGGAACTTTTAGAATCTGATGTTGTATTTCAAGCTTCTTTAGGTCAAGATGAGCGTTCTGAGCAGGTGCGGGCTTTTATAGAGGAAATTGTAGCAATGTCTCCACGTTTATCACTGGAAAATATAGAGACTAACCGCAAGCCAAGTTTTACCGTTACACAAGTGGGGCAAGCAGGGCGTGTGCAGTTTGCAGGACTTCCCTTAGGGCATGAATTTACATCTTTTGTGCTGGCTTTGCTGCAAGTCTCTGGTCGCGCACCAAAAGTAGAAGATGCTGTTATAAAACGAATTCAAGCTATTAAGCAGCTGCTTCATTTTGAAACTTATGTCAGCTTAACCTGTCATAATTGTCCAGACGTTGTTCAAGCACTGAATACAATGGCTGTGCTGAATCCAACTATCAGCCACACAATGGTTGAAGGGGGCATGTTTAGACAAGAAGTTGAAGACAAAAAGATCATGGCTGTCCCAACGGTTTTTCTAAATGGTGAAGAATTTGCAAATGGTCGTATGACCATTGAGCAACTGCTCGACAAGATTTCTGGACCTGCTTCAAGTGAAGAATTTGACAAAAAAGAACCATTTGATGTGTTGGTTGTTGGGGGCGGACCTGCAGGAAGCAGCGCAGCTATTTATGCTGCTCGTAAGGGAATTCGTACAGGTATGGTCGTTGAAACTTTCGGTGGACAAGTTATGGAGACTGTCGGTATCGAAAATATGATTGGTACGCCTTATACAGAAGGACCTAAGCTGATGGCGCAGGTAGAAGAACATGCCAAGAAATATCCAATTGATATCATGAAGAATCAACGTGTGAAAAACATCGAGAAAAAGGATTTGATTGAAGTGGAGCTTGAAAATGGAGCTGTTCTGAAAGCGAAAACAGCAGTTCTTTCTGTTGGTGCTCGCTGGCGAAATGTTAATGTTCCTGGTGAAGAAGAATTTCGGACGAAAGGTGTAACCAATTGTCCACATTGTGACGGTCCTATTTTCACAGGTAAAAAAGTGGCTGTTATCGGTGGAGGCAATTCTGGAATTGAAGCAGCAATTGACTTAGCTGGTCTGGCAGATCATGTTTATGTACTAGAATTTCTACCAACTTTGAAAGCTGATCAAGTGTTGCAAGACCGTGTGCATCAACTTGAAAACGTGACGGTTCTAACCAATGTGGCTACAAAAGAAATTCATGGTTCCGATCAAGTTGAAGCCATTACTTATCTCAATCGTGCGAATAATGAAGAACATAAAATTGAACTCAGCGGTGTCTTTGTTCAAATTGGTCTTTTGCCAAATACAGACTGGCTCAAAGATAGCTCAGTTGCTCTTAATGAACGCGGTGAAATTATTGTTGACAAACATGGTGCAACAAATGTTCCGGGAATTTTTGCGGCAGGTGATTGCACAGATAGCGCTTATAAACAAATCATTATTTCAATGGGTTCAGGAGCGACAGCAGCTCTGGGAGCATTTGATTATTTGATTCGTCAATAAAAAGAAAACGAGTAGGAAACTTGAAGTTCCTGCCCGTTTTTTTACTTCATACAAGATGACGCTCGAAGGCATCATCGGAAATGCCTTTTTCTAAGATCAGCTTGCACCATTCTTTAGCAGAAAAGAGACTGTGATCTTTGTAATTACCACAAGATTCGATAGTTGTACCAGGGACATCTTCCCACGTAGTGGTTTTTGCAATTTCTTCTAAAGAAGATTTAATGACTTTAGCAATTTCAGTTGAGCTATGTTGCCCCCACATAATCATGTGAAATCCTGTCCGACAACCAAAAGGTGAACAATCAATCATACCATCAATGTGAGTACGAATGAGCTTAGCTAGCAGATGTTCAATCGTATGAAGCCCAGCGGTCGGAATGGCATCTTCATTAGGCTGTACCAGACGAACATCAAAGTTGGAAATGATGTCCCCTTTAGGTCCCACCTCTTCGCCAATCAAGCGTACGTAGGGGGCTCTGACAATCGTATGATCTAACTCAAAACTTTCAACAATGACTTCTTTGACCATAAATAGAACTCCTTTTACTTTTAATAAATTATACCATATTTTGCTCTAGCAAAGAAAAAATTTTCTGCTTCACAAAGCCTGTCAGGAAAAAGGAATCACAAAAAAGAATGTGAAAACAGTCACGTATTTATAAGAATTTAGTTTGTGAAAAATTGATTTTTATGATAAAATAATTAAGAATTTTACAATTCAATATCAATAATTTGAGGTAAAAACATGGAAATAATTTTTGCAGGTGTTTTTGCCGTCATCATTGGTTTAGTCATTGGATATGTAAGTATCACAGTTCGCATGAAATCTGCGAAAGAAGCTGCGGAACTTACTCTTTTAAATGCTGAACAAGAAGCAACTAATTTACGTGGACAAGCTGAGCGCGAAGCGGATTTGTTATTAAAAGAAGTGAAGCGCGAAAGTAAATCCCTTAAAAAAGAAGCACTGTTAGAGGCAAAAGAAGAAGCCAGAAAATATCGAGAAGAAGTTGAGGCAGAATTTAAATCTGATCGTCAAGAATTGAAGCAATTGGAAAGTCGTTTGACAGAACGTGCGACAAGTCTTGATCGTAAAGATGACAATTTAACCAACAAAGAAAAAACACTCGAGCAGAAAGAACAAAGTATTTCTGATAGAAACAAAAACCTTGAGGCGCGTGAAAACAAACTGACAGAGTTGGAGCAGCACAAAGAAGCAGAATTAGAGCGTGTTGCTTCACTTTCACAAACTGAAGCCAGAGACATCATTCTCACTCAGACTGAGGATAAGTTATCAAAGGAAATTGCGATGCATATTCGTGAAGCAGAGCAAGAAGTCAAAGAACGTTCTGATAAAATGGCAAAGGATATTTTAGTCCAAGCCATGCAACGGATTGCAGGTGACTATGTTGCGGAGCAAACCAATTCAACAGTTCATCTGCCGGATGATACGATGAAGGGTCGCATTATTGGACGTGAAGGTCGGAATATTCGAACCTTTGAAAGTTTAACGGGTATTGATGTCATTATTGATGACACACCAGAAGTGGTGACTTTATCTGGTTTTGATCCTATTCGACGTGAAATTGCACGCATGACAATGGAAGCCCTGTTGAAAGACGGTCGTATCCACCCAGCTCGCATTGAAGAATTAGTAGAGAAGAATCGTCTGGAAATTGACCATAAGATTCGTGAATATGGTGAAGCAGCGGCTTATGAAATCGGTGCACCAAACTTACATCCGGATTTGATGAAGATTATGGGACGCTTGCAATTCCGTACGTCATATGGGCAAAATGTATTGCGTCATTCTGTTGAAGTTGCTAAGTTGTCTGGTGTCATTGCAAGTGAACTCGGTGAAAATGCTAACTTAGCTCGCCGTGCAGGCTTCCTTCACGATATTGGAAAGGCTATTGACCGTGAAGTGGAAGGTAGCCATGTGGAAATTGGAACAGAATTGGCTCGTAAGTATAAGGAACATCCAATTGTGGTCAATACAATTGCTAGTCACCACGGTGATGTAGAACCTGAAAGTGTGATTGCAGTTATTGTTGCAGCAGCTGATGCACTTAGTGCGGCTCGTCCAGGTGCTCGTAGCGAATCCCTTGAAAGCTATATCAAGCGCCTGCAAGATTTGGAAGAAATTGCCAATAGTTTTGAAGGTGTGAAAAATAGTTTTGCCTTACAAGCAGGTCGTGAGATTCGGATTATGGTCAATCCTGGTCAAATCAAAGACGATAAGATTACTATCTTGGCTCATGATGTGCGTGAAAAGATTGAAAACAACCTCGAATATCCAGGAAATATCAAAGTAACGGTCATTCGGGAAATGCGTGCTGTAGATTATGCAAAATAGACCTTGCTTAACATGAGCTACTCATCTATGATGTGCAGCTCCCTGTAAGCAAATGATGCCTATATTGATTTTCAAAAACAAGCACATATCTATGCGAAAAAGCAGTTGAAAAAATACTGCTTTTTTGTTACACTAGATAGAAAGACAATGAAGGAGATATGATGGCGGATCGTGGCTTGTTAATCGTTTTTTCTGGTCCCTCAGGTGTGGGAAAGGGAACGGTTCGACGTGAGATTTTTGAAAGCTCGGATAATCAGTTTCAATACTCTGTGTCCATGACAACTCGTGCTCAACGTCCTGGTGAAGTGGACGGAGTTGACTATTTTTTCCGTACGCGCGAAGAGTTTGAGGAGTTGATTCGGCAAGGTCAGATGTTAGAGTATACAGAGTATGTTGGCAACTACTATGGAACTCCTTTGACCTATGTGAATGAAACTTTGGATAAAGGGATTGATGTTTTCCTTGAGATTGAAGTTCAAGGGGCGCTTCAGGTGAAGAAAAAAGTGCCGGATGCTGTCTTTATCTTTTTGACGCCACCTGATTTGGCAGAATTACAAGATCGCTTAGTGGGACGTGGAACAGATAGTGCCGAAGTAATCGCCAAACGCATTGCCAAAGCAAGAGAAGAAATTGCTCTCATGCGCGAATATGATTATGCCATTGTCAATGATGAAGTTCCGTTAGCAGCGGAACGTGTCAAGCGCGTTATTGAAGCAGAGCATTTTCGAGTGGAACGTGTCATCGGTCACTATCAAGATATGCTGTCAGAACAACTTTCAGTAAGATAAGAATTTAGAAATTAGGTAAAGAATTATGATGTTAAAACCTTCAATTGACACCTTGCTTGATAAGGTGCCTTCAAAATACTCCTTGGTGATTCTTGAAGCAAAACGTGCTCATGAATTGGAAGAAGGAGCAGCTCCGACTCAAGAGTTTAAGTCTGTCAAATCAACACTTCGTGCTTTAGAAGAAATCGAATCTGGCAATGTCGGGATTCACCCAGATCCTGAAGGCAAGCGAGAAGCAGTTCGTCGACGTGCTGAGGAAGAACGCTTGCGCAGAGAAGAAGAAGAGCGTAAAATCAAAGAACAAATTGCGAAGGAAAAAGAAGAGGGTGAAAAAATTTAAGGTTGGGTCAGCTCAATCTTATTTTTTCTTTTACTGATAAATGAGAGGTGGTGAGAAAGTGCAGATTGCAAAAGTCATTGTGGATGTTCCTCTAATGCAGACAGATAAACCTTATAGTTATGCGGTGCCGAAAGAATTTTCGACTATGTTAGAAATTGGCATGCGTGTGCATGTGCCTTTTGGGAAAGCCAATCGCTTGATTCAAGGGATTGTCGTAGAGCTAGCAGAAGAAACGACAACAGAATTGAAGGAAATCGTGGAAGTGTTAGACTTTACACCAGTTTTAAATGAGGAGCAGCTGTGGCTGGCAGAAGAATTGAGAAAATCTGTCTTTTCTTACAAAATTTCAATTTTAAAAGCTATGTTGCCGGGGTTTCTGAACTCCAGCTATGATAAAATTCTTCATGCTCAACCCTCTTTGAATGAAGAAGATCGACTGCTCATTTTTGGCAATGCAGATCAGCAACATTTCTCATCGCTTGATAAAGAATTGCAGGCTAAGGTGATGCGTTTGACACGGCAAGGGGCGATTCAGGTAGAATACCAAGCGATAGACCAAAAACATATCAAAACAGAAAAATGGTATCAGGTTAATCACGAGATTTTAGCTCAATTGGTCATTCCTAATCGGGCGACAAAAAAGCAAGCCTTGCGAGACATTTTGCAAGTTCAGACTGGAATGCACCGTTTAGCAGATTTGAAAGAAACATTTTCACGGGAAATTATTCACTATTTTATAGAGCAAGCAGCTTTGCAAATCGTTGAAAAAGAGGTGAGTCGTTCTGAGGCTTATTTTGAAAATATTTCAGCGACTTCTGCCTTGGTGCTAAATGAAGAGCAGGAAGCTGCGGTTCAAGCTATCACGCAGCAGATCGGGCATGACGGCAAGCCATTTCTACTAGAAGGAGTGACAGGTAGCGGTAAGACGGAGGTTTATTTGCAGGTCATTCAAGAGGCGCTCAGCCGTGGCAAGACAGCCATTATGTTAGTGCCTGAAATTTCCTTGACACCACAAGTTACAAACCGCTTCATTTCGCGTTTTGGAAAGAAAGTAGCCATTCTTCACTCAGGTCTTTCAAATGGAGAAAGGTATGATGAATGGCGCAAAGTTGAGCGAGGAGCAGCACAAGTGGTTGTTGGTGCTCGTTCTGCTATTTTTGCTCCGTTAAAAAATATTGGTGCAATTATCATTGATGAGGAACATGAAGCGAGTTACAAGCAAGACTCCAACCCACGCTATCATGCGCGAGATGTCGCTTTACTACGTGCAAAGTACAATCAAGCCGTTCTGGTGTTGGGGTCGGCGACGCCGAGTTTAGAAAGCAGAGCGCGGGCTGGCAAAGGTGTGTATCACTTTTTGCAATTGACCAAGCGAGCAAATCCGCAGGCTCAGATTCCTGAAGTGGAAATTGTGGATTTTCGTGATTATATTGGACAGAATGAAGCTAGTAATTTCACGCCTGTTCTGTTAGAGGCAATCCAAGATCGACTAGATAAGAAAGAACAGGTTGTCTTGATGTTAAACCGACGTGGCTATTCTAGTTTTGTCATGTGTCGTGAATGCGGAACGGTTGACACCTGTCCAAACTGCGATATTTCCTTGACCTTGCATATGGATACGAAAAGTATGAATTGTCACTATTGTGGTTTCTCAAAAGGGATTCCCCACAGTTGCTCGAATTGCTCCAGCAGGAGCATTCGTTACTATGGGACTGGGACGCAAAAAGCCTATGATGAATTAGCAGAAGCCTTTCCGCAGGCTCGTATTTTGAGAATGGATATTGATACTACTCGGAAAAAGGGCAGTCATGAACAAATTCTCAAAGAGTTTGGAGACGGACAGGCAGATATTTTGCTGGGAACCCAGATGATTGCAAAGGGTCTGGATTTTCCAAATGTTACTCTCGTGGGAGTGCTCAATGCGGATACGGCTTTGAATTTGCCAGATTTTCGTTCATCTGAGCGCACCTTTCAACTCTTAACTCAGGTTGCTGGGCGTGCAGGACGAGCTGAAAAGGAAGGTCATGTGATTATTCAAAGTTACAATCCGAAGCATTATGCGATTACTTTTGCGAAAAATCAGGATTATGAGGGCTTTTATGCTTATGAAATGAGTATTAGAAAGCAGTTGGCCTATCCACCTTATTATTTTACGGTGGGACTTACCTTGTCTCATAAAATGGAAGCAGAGGTTGTTAAAAAGTCATACGAAGTTTTAAATATGATACGTTCTGGCTTGTCAGACAAAGTTCAGATATTAGGACCAACTCCTAAGCCGATTGCCCGCACTCACAACCTATATCACTATCAATTGATTATTAAATACCGTTTTGAAGAGCATTTGCAAGATGTGTTGAATCAGATTTTGGATTGGACTCAAGAAAAGGTCAATAAGGACTTACGTTTAAGCATAGACCATGAACCACAAAGTTTTATATAGCCTTATTTTAGCCTTTTTTAAAGAAATACACGACTTCTTCTGATATAATAGTAAAAAAGAATATGAGGAAACCATGACAAACATTATTTTTATGGGAACGCCAGATTTTTCTGCAACGGTGCTTAAAGGATTGCTGGAAAGCAAACAGTACGAGATTTTGGCAGTAGTTACACAGCCAGATCGCGCAGTAGGACGTAAAAAAGAAATCCGCATGACGCCTGTTAAAGAACTGGCTTTAGACTATGGCTTACCAATCTATCAGCCAGAGAAATTGTCTAAAAGTGCTGAATTAGATAGTTTGCTGAATTTAAACGCTGATGGTATCGTCACAGCAGCTTTCGGTCAATTTTTACCAAGCAAATTGCTAGATTCGGTCAATTTTGCCGTCAATGTGCATGCTTCGTTGTTACCAAAATATCGCGGAGGAGCTCCCATTCACTACGCCATTATCAATGGTGACAAAGAAGCCGGTGTGACTATTATGGAAATGGTCAAAGAGATGGATGCGGGTGATATGATTGCGCGTCGAGCGATTCCTATTGAGGAAACAGACAATGTTGGGACGATGTTTGAAAAGTTAGCGTTGGTCGGACGCGATTTGCTACTTGAGAGCTTGCCTAGTTATCTAGCTGGAGATTTAAAACCAGTTCCGCAAGACAAAAATCAAGTTACCTTTTCACCAAATATTTTACCAGAAAAGGAGAGAATTGACTGGACTAAGACAAATCACCAAATTTTTAACCAAATTCGAGGAATGAATCCTTGGCCAGTGGCACATACGCTTTTAAATGGAGAACGTTTTAAAATTTACGAAGCTACTCCAGTAGAGGGCTTAGGACAAGCTGGAGAAATCCTTGTTATCGGAAAAAAAGAATTGATTGTGGCAACTGGTGAAGGTGCACTTTCTCTTCAAACAGTACAGCCAGCTGGAAAGTCCAAAATGACTATCATTGATTTTCTGAATGGTCTGGGGCGGCAATTATCAGTAGGTGATTTCTTTGGTCAATAAAATAAAAACAGCGCGGCAAACGGCTCTTGCTGTTTTAGAAGAGGTTTTCTCAGAGGGAGCTTATTCTAATATCGCTCTTAATCAGGCTTTGCTAGAGGCGCCTTTAAGTTCTGTTGATAAAGGGCTTGTAACAGAAATCGTCTATGGAACGGTTGCACGTAAAATCACTTTAGAATGGTATTTGTCTCATGTTATTGAAAATCGAGATAAGTTGGATTCCTGGCTTTATATTCTTTTGTTGATGAGTTTGTATCAAATACAGTATCTTGATAAAATTCCAGCGCATGCGGTCGTCAATGAATCGGTGGAGCTGGCAAAGGCACGAAAAAAGGGAAGCGAAAAGTTCGTCAATGCAGTGCTGCGAAGACTATTGCGGAACGGTGTGGCAGATATAGGCAGTATTAAACGTAAAAACAAACGCTATTCTATTCAGTATTCTCTGCCAGTTTGGCTGGTTAAAGTGCTGATTGAAGAGTACGGTGAAAAACGAGCTCTAGCCATTTTTGAGAGTTTATTTCTTCGAAATAAAGCCAGCGTTCGAGTAGTGGACCTAAGCCGTAAAGAAGAATTAAAACAACTGTTGCAGGCAGAAGATTCGCTATTAGCTCCGAGTGCGTTGGTGAAAAGCCACGGTCATTTTGCAGGGCATGCCTTGTTTGAGGAAGGTGCTACTACTATTCAAGACGAATCTAGCCAATTGGTTGCGCCAACTCTTGAATTGCGCGGCGATGAAAAAGTGTTAGACGCATGCAGTGCACCCGGTGGTAAAACCATGCACATTGCTTCTTACTTAACGACAGGACAGGTCACGGCATTAGATCTCTATGAGCATAAGTTGGCTCTGATAAAAGAAAATGCACAGCGCTTAGGTGTGGCAGATAAAGTGATTACGAAAAAGCTAGATGCGAGAAAGGTTTTTGAAACTTTTGGAGCAGACGCCTTTGATAAAATTTTAGTAGATGCGCCGTGTTCAGGAATTGGTCTAATCCGACGGAAACCAGATATTAAATACAATAAAGAAAATGCAGATTTTGCCTCGTTGCAAAAAATTCAGCTTGAGATACTGGATAGTGTTTGTCAAAGCTTGCGAAAAGGTGGTATAATAACTTACAGTACCTGTACGATTGTTTCGCAAGAAAATTTTCAAGTTGTTGAGCAGTTTTTGGCAGCTCATCCAAATTTTAAACAGGTAAAACTAGAACATAATAGACAGGATATTCTAAAAGATGGCTGTATTTTAATTACGCCAGAATTGTATGGAAGTGACGGATTTTTCATCAGTCAATTCAAACGAATATCCTAATAGGAGGAAACTGACAGTATGGAAATTTCATTATTAACAGATGTTGGTCAGAAGCGTACAAATAATCAAGATTATGCCAATCAATTTGTTAATCGTGCCGGTATGACAATGGTTCTTTTAGCAGATGGTATGGGAGGTCACCGTGCCGGTAATATTGCTAGTGAAATGGCAGTAACAGACCTCGGTGCCGCTTGGGTGGATACTCAAATTGATTCCATTAACGGCGTTCGTGAGTGGTTCGCAGAACATCTCGAAACAGAAAATCAAAAAGTTCATCAATTTGGTCAAGATGAAGAATATAAAGGCATGGGAACGACGCTTGAAGCCTTAGCAATTATTGGCAATCAAGCAATTTATGCTCATGTAGGAGATTCTCGTATTGGTTTGGTGCGTGGTGATAGTTATAAGCAGTTGACAAACGACCATTCTTTGGTGAATGAATTGCTCAAAGCAGGACAAATTACACCTGAGGAAGCAGAACGTCACCCACAACGCAACATCATCACGCAATCAATCGGTCAAAGAGGCGAAGTGCAGCCTGATGTTGGCATGATTAGCTTAGAAGATGATGATTACATTATTTTGAATAGCGATGGTTTGTCCAATATGATTTCAGAAAGTGAAATTTATGATATTATGACAAGCGATATTGCTCTTTCAGAAAAAGCGGAAACCTTGATTCGCTTTGCAAATAATGCAGGCGGTCTGGACAATATTACAGTTGCCCTGGTTCATTATCATAAGGAGGACGCAGAATGATTCAAGTCGGCAAGATATTTGCCGGACGATATAGAATCATCAAACAAATTGGCCGAGGAGGTATGGCAGATGTCTACTTGGCGAAAGACTTGATTTTAGACGGGGAAGAAGTCGCAGTTAAGGTTCTAAGAACCAATTACCAGACAGATCCGATTGCTGTAGCACGTTTTCAAAGAGAAGCACGCGCCATGGCAGACTTGGATCATCCTCATATTGTCCGGATTACCGACATTGGAGAAGAAGAAGGCCAGCAGTATTTAGCAATGGAATATGTGGCTGGACTTGACTTAAAACGCTATATCAAAGAGCATGCTCCTTTGTCTAATGAAGAAGCGGTTCGAATCATGGGACAAATCCTTTTAGCGATGCGTTTGGCGCACACGCATGGGATTGTTCACCGTGATTTGAAACCTCAAAATGTCCTTTTAACTCCAGATGGCGATGCAAAAGTCACTGACTTTGGAATTGCGGTAGCTTTTGCAGAAACGAGTTTAACGCAAACCAACTCTATGTTGGGGTCTGTACATTATTTGTCACCAGAACAGGCGCGTGGTTCAAAAGCGACCGTTCAGAGTGATATTTATGCCATGGGGATTATTTTCTATGAAATGCTGACAGGACATATCCCTTATGATGGAGATAGTGCTGTTACGATTGCCCTACAGCATTTCCAAAAGCCTCTACCGTCCATTATTGCTGAAAATCCAAACGTTCCACAGGCATTGGAAAATGTAGTCATCAAGGCAACGGCAAAAAAATTGACGGATCGTTATCAGTCAGTTGCAGAAATGTATGTGGATTTATCAAGCTGTTTATCTGCTGACCGTCGAAATGAGAAAAAACTAGTTTTTGATGACACGGCTAAGGCAGACACAAAGACACTGCCGAAAGTGTCACAAAATACTTTGACTTCTGCGACGAAGCCAACACCTGCTCCCACAAAAGAAGCAGTCAGTAGTAAACCTACGCCTAAGCCAAAAGCAAAAAAGAAGCGCCGTTTAAGAACACGCTATAAAGTTTTGTTATCAGCAGTGGTTTTAGTTATCGCAGCTCTGGTGGCTTTGGTCTATTTGAGTCCATCAAATGTAAAAATTCCAGATGTTACTGGAAAAACTATTGCCCAAGCACGTTCTGCAATCGAAACTGCAGGTTTGAAAGTTGGCAAGGAAAAAGACGAATACAGTGATTCTGTTAAAAAAGATTCAGTCATTCGCACCAATCCAGAAGCGGGAACGCAACGTCGTGAGGGCAGTACGGTGGATCTGATTGTCTCAAAAGGGACTAAAACTTTTATTATGGAAGATTATAAAGGTCAGAAAAGAGCAGATGCCATCAACAATCTGGTACAAAAATACAAGGTTTCAAAAGGTTTAATTAAAACAGAAGAAGTTGAGAGTAGTGAGTATGCGGCAGGAACAGTTGTTGATCAAACACCAGCAGCAGGCAGCACTTATGATTTGACTTCAAAGACCCGTATTACGTTAAAAGTAGCGAAGTCCGTTTCAAGTGTCACGATGCCAAGCTATATCAGTTCAACCTATGAATTTGCTTATAATAATTTGACGGAAGTGATTGGTATTCAAGGTGCGAATATTGAAAAACGTTCGATTACAACAGCTCCAACGGGTACACAGGCAAATACGATTATCAGACAAACCCCAGAAGCTGGTCAGTCTTTGAATTTGAAGAGTGATCGCATTGTCTTATATGTATATGAGCCAAAAACCGAAGATTCTTCAACATCTGAAAGTAGTTCACAATCTGATAGCAGCTCAGATAAAACTAGCCCATCCTCTAGCAGTTCGTCAGCTAGTGGTAATGATGGGAGCAGCTCAAAAACACCAGACACAAGTGCTAGTGCAAGTAATTAAAAAAGAGAGAGGATAAAATCGTAGTTTTGTTAAACCGATTTCCCCTCCCTCTTTTTTTACACTCGTTTTACATCATTGATAAGCATTGCTTCTGCTCAATCAAGTTTATCCAGTATATTGTAATTAAAAATGTTAGCTTCTAGGACTACAAACTAGAACTTTAAAATATTTTCTTCCAGTTCACTCCCTTCTTTTCATACCTTAGCCGGAGGAATTTTTAAAAGTTTTTGATACAATAGAAGCAGAAAGGTATCGAGGCTATGAGAAAGATCCAATTTTTTATCTTTGTTGAATCTATTCTATTAACATTTGCATTAGTGACGATTTTGTCTGGTCACTTTTCACGTGTTATTCTTTTTTTGGTGCTTTTCTTGTTACTACTCTATTATTATTTTGGTAAACAAAGAGGAAATTTTCTGCTAGTAACTTCTACTATATTGCTTTTTTTCATTATTATGCTCAATCCTTATGTCATTGCTGCCTTGCTCTTTGCGGTCATTTATGGCATGATTGTGGCTTATCCTTACATTTATAAAGAAAATGGAGTGACGAATCTCATCTTTGATGATGCAGTAGAACAAAAACGTGAAAAAAATCAATGGTTGGGAAATCTTCATCATTTTGGCTCATCAGATACCTGTCGATTTGATGACATCAATCTTTTCCGTCTTATGGGTAAAGATACGATTCATTTGGAACAAGTCATTATCACAAACCATGATAATGTGATTATTTTGCGAAAATTTTTTGGAAATACAAAAATCATCGTGCCAGTTGATGTGGCAGTTAGCCTGAAAGTGAATAATCTATATGGTGAATTGCAGTTTTTAGATCAACCTGTTTATGAATTGCGAAATGAAAGTATCAGCCTAACGACACCGGACTTCAAGCGATCACATAAAAGCGTCAAAATTGTCCTGTCAACGTTTGTAGGGAATGTTGAGGTGGTTCGCAAATGAAAAAAGTCTACTACCTTTTGATTAGCTTTTATTCCCTACTCATTTTAGGACTCATTATTCATTATATTTTTAGTCTATTTAATTTTGACTGGCAACTGATTTTTAGTAATGTAGAGTGGCTAGAAAAATTTAGTTTCTTTGTAATTGTGCTGACTTTATCTCTGACGATGCTGATGATTTTAGGTGTTAAAGTGATTCAAATGGTCACTTTGTCTACCATTCAAACAAACCTAAAAAATGTTTTAGAAGGTCGAGAATTGCAAGAGATTCATCAGCCTGAAATTGATGTCTCTTTTCGGCAGATTTCAGAGAAATTAACTCATTTGACAGAAAATCTGCAAAAGTCAGAGAACCGCGCCCTGCAAAATGAGGAGACGATTATTGAGAAAGAACGCAAGAGAATGGCGCGTGACTTACATGATACGGTCAGTCAAGAACTTTTTGCTGCCAATATGATTTTGTCAGGTGTGACAGGTCAAGTGGAGAATTTAGATACAGATGCATTATCAAAACAATTGACGGGTGTATCAGGAATTTTAAATACTGCTCAGAGGGATTTGCGTATCTTGCTTTTACATTTGAGGCCGACAGAGTTGGAAGGGAAAAGCTTGGTTGAAGGGCTGAACCTCATTTTGAAAGAGCTATCAGATAAAAGCGATATTGAGGTAAGTTTTCACCATGATGTGCAAAAATTACCGAAACAGATTGAGGAGCATATTTTTAGAATTGCTCAGGAAATTATCAGTAACACGCTCCGTCATGCAAATGCGAATCATTTAGATGTTTATTTGTATCAAACTCGGAATGAATTGCAGTTGAAAATGACAGATGATGGAATTGGCTTTGAGCATACCTCGCCTGATGAATTGAGCTATGGTTTGAAAAATATGGAAGAAAGAGTAAATGATATGGCAGGAACAATGCAAATTTTAACCGCTCCGAAGCAGGGAGTGGCAATTGACATTCGTGTGCCGTTATTGAAAGGAGCTTAGGATGCAGATTTTATTAGTAGATGACCATGAAATGGTAAGACTTGGCTTAAAAGGTTATTTGGATTTACAAGACGATGTGGATGTAGTGGCAGAAGCTTCAAATGGTCGCGAAGGAGTTGAAAGAGCTTTGGAGTTGCGTCCAGATGTGATTATGATGGACATTGTCATGCCTGAAATGAGTGGGATTGAAGCGACACTTGCTATTTTAAAAGAATGGCCTGAAGCTAAAATTCTCATTTTGACTTCTTATTTGGATAATGAAAAAATTTATCCGGTTTTAGATGCGGGTGCTAAAGGATATATGCTCAAAACTTCTAGCGCGGATGATATTTTACGAGCGGTCCGAAAAGTAGCCAAGGGTGAACTTGCTATTGAAACAGAAGTCAGCCAAAAAGTAGAATATCATCGAAATCATATTGAATTGCACGAAGATTTGACTGCGCGTGAGCGAGATATTTTAGGACTACTGGCAAAAGGTTATGAAAATCAACGCATAGCAGATGAATTATTTATTTCTTTAAAGACAGTGAAAACACATGTGTCCAATATCTTATCAAAGCTAGAAGTGAGCGATCGTACACAAGCTGTTGTTTATGCTTTCCAACATCACCTTGTTCCACAAGATGACATTTAGTGGTATAATAGAAAACAGAATAATTGCTAGAGGGAGATTATGGACGCAAAATTAAAATACAAATCCAAGAAGATCAAAATCGTCTTTTTTGATATTGATGATACCTTGCGAGTAAAAGCAACTGGCTACATTCCAGAATCGATCAAAACGGTTTTTAAACAATTAAAAGAAAAAGGAATTTTGACGGGAATTGCTTCAGGGAGAGGAATTTTTGGTGTGGTGCCGGAGTTGAAAGCGTTGCAGCCTGATTTTTTTGTCACCTTGAATGGGTCCTATATTGAAGATAAAGCAGGAAAGGTTATTGCGCAAACCCCGATTGATCGAAATTTAGTAGAAACTTATATCGCTTGGACGAAGGAAGTTGGGATTGACTTTGGCCTCGTTGGTAGTCATGAGGCAGCGCTTTCGATGCGAACACCGCTTATTGACGAAGCCATTGATATTGTTTATCCTAATTTACCTATTCAGCCAGATTTTTATCAAGATAACAACGTTTATCAAATGTGGACATTTGAAGATATTGGAGATAGCTTGCAATTGCCTAAAGAGTTAGAAGAACAGTTACGATTGGTTCGCTGGCATCCACATTCATCAGATGTAGTTCTAACAAATGGTTCAAAAGCATCTGGAGTTGCGACAGTTGTGGAGCATCTAGGATTGAAACCTGAAAATGTCATGGTTTTCGGAGACGAGCTTAATGATTTAGAATTATTTGATTATGCAGGTATCAGCGTTGCTATGGGCATTTCCCATGAAAAGATCAAAGCAAAGGCTGACTTTGTGACAAAAACAGTAGAAGAAGACGGCATTTTTTATGCCTTAGAGGAGTTAGGAATGGTAGAAAAAGAATTGCATTTTCCACAAACAACGATTGAATTAGCGAAAGGTCCGAAAGCGACTATTAAAACCAACCACGGAGATTTGAAAATTCAACTATTTCCAGAGCAAGCGCCGAAGACAGTAGCGAATTTTATCGCTTTGTCAAAGGATGGCTACTATGATGGCGTGATTTTCCACCGCATTATCAAGGATTTCATGATTCAAGGTGGAGATCCAACTGGTACGGGTATGGGTGGCGAATCCATTTATGGTGAAAAGTTTGAAGATGAATTTTCACCAGAATTGTATAATATCCGTGGAGCACTTTCAATGGCTAATGCTGGTCCAAATACAAATGGCAGTCAATTTTTCATCGTGCAAAATAGCAAGATTCCTTATGCACAAAAGGAATTGGAACGGGGTGGTTGGCCAGCACCGATTGCTGAAATTTATGCAAGCAAAGGTGGAACGCCGCATTTGGATCGTAGGCATACTGTATTTGGTCAATTGCTAGATGAAGCTTCTTATCAAGTGTTAGATAAGATTGCGGCAGTTGAAACTGGTGCAATGGATAAACCGCTTGAGGATGTCGTGATTGAAACCATTAAAGTTGAGGATTGAGATGAAAATTGGTGAAAAACTAAAAGGCCAAATTACTGGTATTCAGCCTTATGGTGCTTTTGTGGAACTAGAAACGGGTGACATGGGATTGATTCATATCTCAGAAATTCGGACAGGATATATCGAAAATATCCATGAAATTCTGCATGTCGACGATCAAGTATTGGTGCAGGTGATGGACTATGATGAATTTTCGGGTAAGGCTAGTTTGTCAATGAGAACTCTGGAAGAAGAGAAGCATCATTTGCCTAAACGCCATCGCTTTTCAAATGACCGTTACAAGATTGGTTTTGCACCGCTCGCCAAAAGTTTGTCGACTTGGACAAAGGAAGCAATGGATTTTCTGAATCAATCAAAAGAAGAAACCAAATGACAAGAATTGTGATATTTTCACATAAAAGACCCCCTCAATAAGAGATTGTTGTGAGTACCTTATTGAGGGGGGTTATTTATTCTCATACATTTTCAGGTGGATATCAATTCTGTATTCTTTGTTCAGGTCACTATCACATTAAAGCATATTCATCTGGCAGCATAATGGTTTCTTTTCCCTTGTTGTCCGTTACAAAGATTTCTCTCGGAAAAAATGGATCGAAAGCGTCATTAAAATCAAAAGAGACAGTAGTTGACAGACTTGTTTCGGAAAATCGAAATGTTAATTTTCCTTGACGGTTGATGAGTTCAAATCGAAGAAGCTCATCTAATTCAAACACACCTTTTAAAAAATTATCAATGATGTACCAGAAAGAATCAATAATGTCATCTGGCAAACTTGTTACAACGCCAAAGCTGGCATAACGTCCACGTGTATTTGTAAAAGCCATTGTTCCTTCCTTTCTGTGCTAATTCATCAAAGTATTTTCTATATGATACATAAAATAAGCTTGAATTGCAAGAAATTGTTCTTTGAAAATCAAAAAGGACCAGAGGTCCCTTGGCAACTTTAGCGATTCTTTAGTTCTACATAACGTTTGTACCAAATATTGACATAGGCTTGTGAAAAAGGTCCACGCTCATTATTAATCCAGTCTACTAAGATTTTCACATTCTCCTTGAGAATGTAATCTAAATCAGTGGAGTAGTTCATTTGCCGCTTGTGGCGCTCGTATTCATCTACATCCAGCAATCGCTTTTCACCATTGGTGAAGACTTTGACATCTAAATCATAATCTATGTATTTTAATGCTTCTGCATCAAGATAATAGGGACTGGCTAGATTGCAATAGTAGGAAATCCCATTTTCGCGAATCATAGCGATAATGTTAAACCAATATTTTTTATGAAAATAGACAATAGCTGGCTCGCGTGTCACCCAACGCCGCCCGTCACTTTCTGTGACCAAGGTATGGTCGTTGACACCAATAATGGCGTTTTCTGTTGTTTTTAGTACCATGGTGTCGCGCCAAGTGCGGTGCAGACTTCCATTATGCTTATAACTTTGAATTGTAATAAAGTCGCCTTCTTTTGGAAGCTTCATCATCTACCAACTTTCTACAATTTATCAGGTTATCGCTTTTATTGTAACATATTTTCATGAAAAAACATAAATAAACCTTACATTTTTTGTAGATATTCTTTGAGAGCGCTTGCAATGTCGGAGAAATCATAGCCTTTGCGTGCGAGTGCTTGGGTGAGGCGTTGTTTTAACTCATATTCGTCATATTTTTTAGAATATTTGCGGTATTGCTTGTCTAATTCTTTGTACAGTAATTTCTGCTGAATTTCCTCATCTTCTTTGATGTCTAAGGTTTGATAAGCTGCCTTAGCTTCGGTATAGGAAAAGCCTTTGCTCAACATAGATTGAAGAATTTTATCCTGCAGGGCCTTACTTGGTAGTTTGCTTTGATAGTTGCGGAGTAGTTTTGCAGCGACTTTTTGGCTTACTTCTGTAAAATCAAATTTGCATAATTCTTCATCAATAATAGGAGCTGTGATACCTTTTTGAGCCAATTTTTGCTTGAGGACAAAAGCACCTTTATCACCAGATAGAAGATTGGAATGAATAAAGGAATAAGCATATTGTCTGTCATCTATCCAATTATCTTTTATGAGAATCGTTAGGACTTTCTCGATAGTATCTAAGGAAATCTCGTGTTTTGTCAAATAATCCCGCACTTCTTTGACAGTTCTTTGCTTGAAAGAAAGATAATATAAAGCTAGATTTTTTCCGTAAGAAAACTGTGCGTAGTTCTGAATTTCTTTTAATTCTTGCTCACTAATGTTCATGCCTTTTGATAACATAAAGTGAACGATAGTATCTTCAGTGATGTAAATTTTGTCAGTTTCGTCCAATTCTAAAAGATAGAGACGCTTTTTCTTTTCAATTTTAGTGATTTTCATAATCATTCTTTCGATAACTTGTGTGAAATTTGGAGCTAATGAATGGGATAGTAAGTGTGACTATTAGCCAAATGCTTCAAAAGCTGCGATAAGTCGTAATTTCTCGGAGTTGATATTTTCTCGACCATAGTAGTCCAAAAATAGGTCGCCATATTTTGGATTGCCTAGATTATAATTCAGTGACCAGATAGCCCAGTAAAGGTCAATGTGGCGATCGCTAAAGCCAGATAGCCCAACATCAATGAAACAGGAGAACGTCTTAGCGTCTTTTAAGATAAAGTTGGGCAAACAAGCGTCACCGTGAATAAATGCATCTCTTGTAAGAAGATGTCCCTGTTCTTGGATAAGCTGATAGGCTCCTTTTCTACTGCGAATCTGAAATTGTGGCAGGAGAGCTTTTTCATAGAAAAGCCCTTTTTGATAATTCTCTTCCGCTAGCTGAATATAGTTCTTTAGAAGTGAGTTTGTGGGAAAGTGGACTGGTTGGAGGTTATGGAGCTGTCTTAGCGCTGTTGCCATGGTTTGGCAGAGGACTTCTGGTTGGTCTAGCACTTCCAATCCTGATATGCCGGATGCTTCTTTAGTGAGCAAGTAGTCCCTGTCTTGGCTGATGTATGTCAATACAGGAACACCGAGCCCTTGTTTGTCAAACCATTTAGCACATTGTGCCTCTCGTGCTAGCTTTCCTTTTTGGTCTATTTTAAGATAGTAGCCTGTGTCTAGATAAAGCACGGTTGCGCCTGAGTGGGAAGAACTGTCATACAAAGTGGCTTTCTCTGTATATATTCGTAATTCTTCTGGGAATTGAGAAATTGTGAGAGTTACTTTTTCTTTTTTCATACTGATTATTGTACCATATTCTCAACATTATCGTGTTGGCATGGTATAATAGGCTTATGAATCTGAAAGTAAAACAAAAAATCCCCTTGAAAATCAAAAAAATGGGAATCAACGGGGAAGGGATTGGATTTTATAAAAAGACATTGGTCTTTGTACCAGGTGCTTTAAAAGGTGAGGATATTTTTTGTCAAATCACGACGGTTAAGCGTAATTTTGTTGAAGCGAAACTGTTGACGATTAACAAACGCTCCAAGTATCGAGTAGAGCCTCCTTGTGAGATTTATGAAAAATGCGGGGGCTGCCAGATTATGCACTTGCATTATGATAAGCAACTGGAGTTTAAGACGGATCTGTTGCGGCAGGCTTTGAAAAAATTTGCGCCTCAAGGTTATGAAAACTATGAGATTCGTCCAACGATTGGTATGCAAGAACCTCAATATTATCGAGCGAAGTTGCAGTTTCAAACACGGAAATTTAAGGGAGATGTAAAAGCGGGTCTTTATGCGCAGAATTCTCATTATCTGATTTCTTTGAAAAACTGTTTGGTTCAGGATAAGGTAACGCAGAAAATCATCAATAAAGTGGCTCTCCTTTTGGGAAAGTACAATCTTCCTATCTATGATGAGCGAAAAAATGCCGGCATTCGGACGGTTATGATTCGCAGGGCTCGGAAAACAGGTCAGGTACAGATGATTTTTGTCACGGGAAAGAAGTTGGACTTTTCTCCAGTCATTCGTGATTTGTCAGCAGAATTTCCAGAGTTGGAAACAGTGGCGGTCAATTACCATACGACAAAATCAAGTGAAATCTATGGAGATAGGACGGAGATTATCTGGGGGAAAGAAACCATTCAGGAAGGTGTTTTGGATTACGAGTTTTCCTTATCGCCTAGGGCTTTTTACCAGCTTAATCCAGAGCAAACAGAGGTGCTTTACAGTGAAGCTGTTAAGGCTCTGGATGTCGATTCAGAGGATTGTCTGATTGATGCTTATTGTGGTGTGGGAACGATTGGCTTTGCTTTTGCTAAAAAAGTGAAGTCTCTTCGTGGCATGGATGTTATACCAGAAGCTATTGAGGATGCTAAGCGAAATGCCAAGAAGATGGGCTTTGACAATGCTTATTATGAGGCTGGGACTGCTGAAAGCATTATGCCTCGTTGGTACAAGGAAGGTTACCGAGCAGATGCCTTGATTGTGGATCCGCCACGGACTGGCTTAGATGAAAAGCTGCTTGGAACGATTGTTCGTTATGCACCAAAGAAAATGGTTTATGTCTCCTGTAATGTCTCTACTCTAGCTAGAGATTTGATACAATTGAGCAAGGTCTACGATGTTCATTATATTCAATCTGTGGATATGTTTCCACACACAGCCAGGACCGAGGCTGTAGTGAAATTGGTAAAGAAAGAGGATTAGAATGGATATTTGGGAAAAATGTATGAAGAAGCCAAGAAGCTCTATGATCCGCATGAGGTATCGCCCTTTGTGTACGCTAATCATGTTGTAGCAGCTATTGAAGCAGAGGATGGAAAGATTTATACCGGCTTTTGCTTTGAAGGAACCTGTGGTGTTTTTCATCTCTGCGCTGAAAGGGCAGCAGCTTTTAATATGTATCAGTGTTCTGGACAGACAAAAATGAAACGAGTATTGGCTTTTCGTGATAAACCACCTTATGGAGGAGGTTCTGGTATGCCTTGTGGGGCGTGTAGAGAATTTTTAATGGAGTTGAATCCTGAGAATCGTCATCCAGAGTTTATGCTAGATTTTGAAAAACGAGAAACGATTACTTTGGGAGAACTCATGCCTTACTGGTGGGGACAAGAACGTACTGAAAATGACGGGAAATGATATGAAACACTTTTACTGTATGTTAGAATAATATACGAGGCACTTTCTAACAACGAAAGTTCAAAGAATCAGGATGTAAAAATTGCAAAGAAGGTATACTGTAGCAATGCTATTGATATTTTATAGCGTTTGGTAAATGGGTTAGAATGACTTGTTCATGAGTGAGCCTAGTTTAAGGCAGATGACAAATAGGCGACAGAAGTTGAGCAGTAAAATGAAACGCAAATATTTTCAACTACTTCAGCAATAGAAAAACTTGTAGAGATCATTTTCTACAAGTTTTTTCGATTTTACAAGGAAATCTCTGTGTTTTTCAATGCTTTTTGTGCATCTGAGACGATTGTTTCAATGATTTCTTTGCATGGTCGGATTTCTTTTATCATACCAGCAATTTGACCGCACATCATGGAGCCGTTTTTTGTGTCTCCGTCATATACAGCTTTTGAGAGAGCTCCAATAGTAATCTCTTCCAGTTCCTCACGGCTGGTACCTTTATTTTCAAGTTCTATATAATGGTCTGTCATTTCGTTTCGAATACAACGAACGGGGGCACCCGCCCTCCTGCCTGTGACAGCTGTATCTGTATCATTTGCCTTGAGAACGGCTTCTTTATAACTTTCAGCGATTGGGCATTCTTCTGATGCGAGAAATACCGTACCGAGTTGAACTCCTTGTGCGCCTAAAACGAAAGCAGCAGCAAGCCCGCGACCGTCTGCAATACCTCCTGCACCAATCACGGGAATATCAACTGCATCAGTAATTTGTGGCAGCAAAGCCATGGTATTGGTGCTACCGATATGACCACCCGCTTCAGATCCTTCAGCGATAACAGCGTCAACACCTAATTCTTGCATTTTTTTAGCATGTTTCACGCTGGCAATGACCGGAATAACCTTGATACCTGCTTCTTTGAGAGCAGGCAGAATAAATTTAGGGGTGCCAGCACCAGTTGTCACAATAGGAACTTTTTCTTCGATGATAACATTCACAAGCTCTTCGACATTTTTCAGCATCAGCACCACATTAACAGCGAATGGTTTGTCTGTGAGTTTACGCAATTCACGAATTTCTTCGCGCAATTGGTCGCCAGTCATACCACCTGAAGCAATAATCCCCAAGCCACCCGCTTCTGAAACAGCAACAGCCAACTGATAGTGAGAAATTTGCGCCATAGCACCTTGAAAAATTGGATATTTGATGTTTAGTAAAGTTGTAATAGACATACTATCTCCTTCATCCTGTTTTTGAAATTAGTATATCACGATTATAAAAACGTTTTCAAAATTGTGATTTAATAAATTTTCTTTTGTTTGTGAAATATTTTGCTTTGAAAAGAGAATTTATCAATTGTTTTACTTGTGAAAAACAAAGAGTCGTTTTATTATAACAAATACTTATACTATATTAAAAATAGTTATAGATGATGATTGATTCAGAAAAATGGAATGAGGCAAAGATAAAGAGCGTTTTGGTTTTGCTTAGAAAGCAACTACTTTTTGTGTTATAATAATAGAAAAATGTTCATGAGGTGAAGTATGGACAATATTATTGATGTATCCATTCCTGCGGCAGAAGTAGTTGACAAACACCCAGAAGTGTTGGAGATTTTGGTGGAACTTGGTTTTAAACCGCTTGCCAATCCAATCATGCGCAATACGGTTGGTCGCAAGGTGTCGTTAAAGCAAGGATCGAAGCTAGAAGGAACCCCTATGGATAAAATTGTCATGACATTGGAAGCAAATGGCTATGAAGTGGTGGGGCTAGACTGATGGCAGATGAACGAATTGAGATTTTGAAATCCATTTTGCTGGATTTGCATCATGGTGCAACAGCAGAAGAGGTTCAAGAGCAGTTTAACAAGCATTTTACAGGTGTTTCGGCTATTGAGATCAGTCTTATGGAGCACGAACTGATGAACTCGGATACGGGTGTAACCTTTGAGGATGTTATGTCGCTTTGCAATGTTCATGCGAATCTTTTTAAGGGAGCAGTGAAAAATGTAGAAGTGGCTGACACAGATCATCCAGGACATCCAGTTCAAATTTTTAAGCAGGAAAATCTGGCTCTGAGAGCAGCTCTTTTGCGGGTTCGGCGTCTCCTTGATACTTATGCTCAAACAGATGATGCAGAAATGAAGACAGAGTTGGAAAGGGGACTGATGCGCCAGCTGGTCTTGGTCGGTCAATTTGACATTCATTATCAGCGCAAGGAAGAGCTGATGTTTCCGATTATGGAGAAATACGGTCATGACTCACCACCCAAGGTTATGTGGGGTGTGGACGACCAGATTCGAGAGCTTTTTCAGGAAGCAAAGACTGCTGCTGAAGATTTGTCCAATCTAGGTATCGAGCAAGTTCGAGCAACATTTGAAAATTTTGCAGCTGAGTTTGAAGCGATGATTTTCAAGGAAGAGTCCATCTTGCTTATGATTTTGCTGGAATCTTTCACACAGGACGATTGGTTGAAAATTGCAGAAGAAAGTGGTGCCTATGGTTATGCCATTATCAAGCCGACTGAGAAATGGGTACCAGATCGTCAATCATTCACGGAGGCAGAAAAAGAGACTGCTGAGAAGACTGGAAGCGAAGCGGCAGCCAGTGACGAGTTTGTGTCAGACGGTACTATTCAGCAAGTCATTGAGACGCCTGATGGACAGGTCACCATTTCCTTTAAACCAAAAAAGAAAAAGACAGAAAACAATTTTGATTGGCAGAACCAACAGCCGTTTGGACATGGCTATTTATCAGTGGAAGAGGCTAATTTGATTCTCAATCATCTGCCAATGGAGATTACCTTTGTTAATAAGGAGGATATTTTCCAGTACTACAATGACAGTGTGCCAGCTGATGAGATGATTTTCAAACGGACGCCGGGTCAAGTGGGGCGCAATGTCGAGCTGTGCCACCCGCCTAAGTTTTTGGAGAAAGTTCGCTTTATTTTTAAGGAATTGCGTGAAGGCAAGCGAGACAAGTTTGTTATGTGGTTCAAGTCTGAGTCGCGGGATAAATTTGTTCATGTGACGTATGCGGCAGTGAGAGATGAAGCAGGAGAATTTCAAGGTGTGCTGGAATATGTCCAAGATATTCAGCCTTTCCGTGATATTGAAGAAGATTTCTACCGAGGAGTAGATTAGAAGGAATATGATGATGTACGAACAGGAATTTTTAAAGGATTTTGAAGCTTGGGTCAAAACTCAAGTAGCAATCAACGAAATGGCTCTTCAAGAGAGTCAGAAAGTCTATGAAGAAGACCAAGATGAACGTGCTAAAGAAGCTGCGATTCGTTATGAGAGCCGTCTGGATGCCTATCAGTTTTTATTGGGTAAATTTGCCAACTATCAAGAGGGCAAGGGATTTCATGACTTACCAGACGGACTTTTTGGGCAGAGAAATTATTGATTTTCTCTAGAAAACATGTTAAACTAAATACATTAGAGGTGTTTTGAATCCCATTTGTCACAGAAAGCGGCACTGCTGAGAAATCCGCACAAATGTCAAAACTGGTTGCTAAGGCTAAAATTGAAATAATGGTGTTTTTTTGTTTACTTTTAGGACTAAGCCACAAGCCACAAGTTGCGGGTTGCACTGGCGTACGTCTAAGCGAGCTAACAACGTAATAAAAGATAAACAAGAAGACCAGAGTTGCGGGCGTCTGCCCGAAATTGGGTGGTACCGCGGAGTGATTCGTCCCTGTCATGTATGGCAGGGACGAATTTTTATAATCGTAACAGGGAGAGATTATGATAAATATTTTAGGTCAAATTGAAGACAATAAACTTCCTGATATTGAGACATAACGGCTGTATTTGCGCCAACGTCTAGTCTCAGATGCTGAGGATATTTTTGCTTATGCAAGCTTGCCAGAAGTAACTTGGCCAGCTGGTTTTCCACCTGCAGAAAGCGTGGAAGAAGAGGAAAATTATCTCGAAAACATTATGCCAAAGCGCTGGATTGAGCAAAAAATACCGTCTGGTTATGGTATCTGCTTGAAAGGAACAGATGAAGTCATTGGCTCGATTGATTTTAATAATCGCCATGCTGATGATGTTCTTGAAATGGGCTATTTGCTTCACCCAGATTATTGGGGGCAAGGGATTGTGACAGAAGCTGCGCGTGCGCTGTTGAAAGATGGCTTCACCCTACTCAATCTCCACAAAATCGAAATTGAATGTTATGGATACAACAAAGCAAGCCAACGTATTGCTGAAAAACTTGGCTTCACCCTCGAAGCTCGTATCCGAGACAGAAAGGATGCCCAAGGAAATCGCTGTGACAGTCTGATATATGGCTTACTGAGGAGTGAGTGGGAGGGGAGATGATGAATGTTGTCATTATTGGTGTACAAGCTTCAGGTAAGATGACGATTGGTCAAGAAATTGAAAAGATGACTGATATGACTTTGTTTCATAATCACGATAGCATTGATTTTGTTAGGCGTTTTATGGAATATGGGCCTATCTCAACTGAACTTATTCGGAAAATTAGAATGAATTTTTTTGAAGCTTTTGCTCAGAGCAACAAACCTCTTATTTTTACTGTTGTGATTGATTTTAATGATTCAAATGATATTGATTTTTTGAGACAGATTCAAGATGTTTTTCACTCATTTAATAGAGAGGTCTTGTTTGTAGAACTTGAAACGGATTTAACTGAACGGCTTCGGCGTAATCGTACTGAGCATCGCTTGCAGTGCAAACCATTAAAGCGTGATTTGGAATGGTCTGAAAATGATATTTTGTCAACGATGACATTTGCCCAATTTAATCCAGAGAAGTCACCAGAATTTCTTAAGTATTATTATAAAATCAATAATACCGAGCTATCCGCTCGTGAATCAGCACAGCTTATTTTACAAAAATTAAATGATATTGAAAAAATGTAGAAAGGACATATTATGTCAAAAGAACTTTCACCAAAATATAACCCAGCTGAGGTTGAAGCTGGGCGTTATCAAAAATGGTTAGATGAGGATGTTTTCAAGCCTTCTGGCGATAAGAAAGCTCATCCGTATTCTATCGTTATTCCACCACCAAACGTAACTGGTAAACTTCACCTTGGTCACGCTTGGGATACTACTTTGCAAGATATTATTATCCGTCAAAAACGGATGCAAGGTTTTGATACTTTATGGCTTCCTGGTATGGACCATGCGGGGATTGCAACACAGGCAAAAGTTGAAGCACGTCTTGCTGAAGATGGTATCTCACGTTACGACCTTGGTCGTGAAAAATTCCTTGATAAAGTCTGGGAATGGAAAGATGAATATGCATCAACAATCAAACAACAATGGGGTAAAATGGGTATCTCTGTTGATTATTCACGTGAACGTTTCACCCTTGATGAAGGCTTGTCTAAAGCGGTCCGCAAGGTTTTCGTAGAACTCTATAAAAAAGATTGGATTTACCGCGGCGAATTCATTATCAACTGGGACCCTAAGGCCCGCACAGCTTTGTCCGACATCGAAGTCATCCATAAGGATGTGGAAGGTGCCTTCTACCATATGAATTATCTGTTGGAAGATGGCTCGCGCAGTTTAGAGGTTGCGACAACTCGTCCAGAGACTATGTTTGGGGATACGGCTGTCGCTGTCAATCCAAATGATGATCGTTACAAAGATTTGATTGGTCAAAATGTCATCCTTCCAATCGTTAACAAAGCTATTCCAATCGTTGGTGATGAACACGCTGACCCAGAATTTGGTACTGGTGTCGTGAAAATCACACCTGCCCATGATCCAAACGACTTCTTGGTTGGTCAACGCCATAACTTGCCACAAGTCAACGTCATGAACGACGACGGAACTATGAATGACTTGGCCTTTGAATTTGCAGGCATGGATCGTTTTGAAGCTCGTAAGGCAGTCGTTGCTAAGCTGGAAGAAATAGGTGCTCTTGTCAAAATCGAAAAACGCGTCCACAGTGTTGGCCACTCAGAACGTACAGGTGTCGTGGTTGAGCCACGCTTGTCTACTCAGTGGTTCGTCAAGATGGACCAATTGGCCAAAAATGCTATTGCCAACCAAGACACAGATGACAAGGTAGAATTCTACCCACCTCGTTTCAACGATACCTTCCTCCAATGGATGGAAAATGTCCACGACTGGGTTATCTCACGTCAGCTCTGGTGGGGTCACCAAATCCCTGCTTGGTACAATGCTGAGGGTGAAATGTATGTCGGCGAAGAAGCTCCAGAAGGTGACGGTTGGACTCAGGATGAAGATGTCTTGGATACGTGGTTCAGTTCTGCCCTTTGGCCATTCTCAACCATGGGCTGGCCTGATGTCGATTCAGAAGACTTCAAACGTTACTTCCCAACTTCAACCTTGGTGACTGGTTATGATATTATCCCATTCTGGGTATCTCGGATGATTTTCCAAGGTTTGGAATTTACTGGCAAGTCGCCATTCAAAAATGCCTTGATTCACGGTCTCATCCGTGACGAGCAAGGACGCAAGATGTCTAAATCTCTCGGTAACGGGATTGATCCAATGGATGTTATTGATAAGTACGGAACAGATAGCCTTCGTTGGTTCCTATCAAACGGTTCTGCACCAGGACAAGACGTGCGCTTCTCTTATGAGAAAATGGATGCAGCTTGGAACTTCATTAACAAAATCTGGAACATCTCTCGTTATATTTTGATGAACAATGAAGAGTTGACACTTGACCAAGCGAGTGAAAATGTTGCAAAAGTTGTGGTTGGTACAGCCGGGAATGTTACTGACCGCTGGATTCTTCACAACTTGAATGAAACAATTGCTAAAGTTACTGAAAACTTTGATAAATTTGAATTTGGTGTGGCTGGTCATATCCTTTACAACTTCATCTGGGATGAATTTGCTGACTGGTACGTTGAGTTGACCAAGGAAGTTCTTTATAGTGACAATGAAGAAGAGAAAGTTATCACACGCTCTGTTCTCCTTTACACCTTGGACAAGATCCTTCGTCTCCTTCATCCAATCATGCCATTCGTGACAGAAGAAATCTTTGAACAAATTTCTGAAGGTTCAATCGTAACAGCTGAATACCCAACAGTTAATCCAGCATTTGAAAATGAAGCTGCGCATAAAGGTGTTGAAAGTCTTAAAGACCTTATCCGTGCTGTCCGTAACGCACGTAGCGAGGTGAATGTTGCTCCAAGTAAACCAATCACACTTCTCGTGAAAACAAGTGATAAAGAATTAGAAGCATTCTTCAACGCCAATGTCAACTACATCAAGCGTTTTACAAATCCAGAGCATTTGGAAATTGCGGAGGACCTTGCTGTGCCAGAACTAGTCATGTCCAGCATCATCACAGGAGCAGAAATCTATCTGCCTCTCGCTGACTTGCTCAATGTTGAAGAAGAACTAGCCCGCCTTGACAAAGAACTTGCTAAATGGCAAAAAGAATTGGATATAGTTGCACGCAAACTTGGCAACGAAAAATTCGTCGCTAACGCCAAACCCGAAGTCGTCCAAAAAGAACGCGACAAACAAGCCGACTACCAAGCTAAGTATGATGCGACCGTAGCACGTATTGATGAGATGAAGAAGTTGGTGAAATAGTGGCTGAAGATTAAGGAAAATATAAATCGTGGTTTAATCAACCATTGAATATATTAGATTCAAAAGACTTAAACGAGACTATTTGAATAATAATTTCAAAATGATTGATTATTATCAAGATATATATCATGATGAGATTGTAATAGATGAACTGATTAATAAATTAAAACAAGGTCAATTTGATAATTTAAGTATTATTGATTTAAATAGATTTAGAATATTTCTGGATGCAGTATTATTAACTTTCAATAATGAGAAGGTTTATAATGCTTATTTGAAAGACAAATTTGCCTTTCAACCATTTTTTGACAGATTGAATGATTCAAAACTCTTTATACGAGAACGCCCATTTTTAGAAAATCATAAGAAGTATTTGAATAATCTTTTTAAAATACGCATTAATAAATTTGATTCATTTTTTTACTCACTAGATGGAGAAGATAGACGAGTTTGGGATCAATTTAAGATAGTAAGAAATGCTTACTCACATATGAAATATTGTGACGTATATATTTGAAGATAAGTTTAATCATAGAAGTGAGTTACTTGAAGTTCCTGAGGAATCATTGCTTCGTTTTATAAATCAGGATATTTTTAAGATAAGATAATTAAAAAATTAATGAGTTTGGTTAACCATATTAAAGCTAATAATTTTTAGAAAGCAGGTAACTACATGACAAATTCTGTAAGTTCGAACCGCTCTGAGAAGTATAACATTGCAGCTTTCTTCTCAGGTGTTGGGGGAATTGAGTTGAGATTTGAACAGACCAACGAGTTCAGAGTGGTGTATGCCAACGAGTTTGACAAGTACGCACGGCTTACTTATGAGTTAAACTAGCCAGATACTTTTTTGGATAGTCGTGACATCATGCGGTGAAGCTGGAGGAGATTCCAGCTGAGCGTGTGGATGTGGTGATGGGAGGTTTCCCATGCCAAGCCTTTAGTATTGTGAGTTATCGCAAGGGATTTGATGATGATCGTGGGGATTTGTTTTTTGAACTGTTTCGTATGATTGAAGGGTAGAAACATTGGGTAATTTTCATTGAAAATGTTAAAAATATGGTTGGTCATGACAACGGTAATATCTTCAAGGCCATTTGCGAAGCCTTGACTGAAAACAAAGATATGCAAAACTATGTTGTTCTGATTATCAATTCTAAGTTTCAAGAGACTGTTTTTTAACGAGCTTTTCACGCTGTAGGGGAGGATATTTCTAATACATCTTATACTAAAGAATTTTAATAATTGTTGATTGTTAGCTAGTAAAAGCAACAAATCGAATGGATACAGCATTTTTATAGATTTGAACATACAGAAAAAAGAGAACGAATTTCGTTCTCTCTAGCTGTTAATTAGCTGACATTGATATATTACAGTTATCATTGGTAAACTGTTAGCAAATCCAAATTTAAAGTTTATACGTGTATATAACCTTGATTTTTAAACCTCAAAATTGTAGAGAGCTGTTGATAGGTAACGCTCGCCGTTATCTGGAGCAAGAGCTAGGACTTTTTTGCCTGCGCCTAATTTTTTGGCGACTTCAAGTGCGGCATAGATAGCTGCGGCAGAAGAAATTCCTACAAGAAAGCCTTCTTGTCCACCGACACGGCGTCCAAGGTCAAGCGCTTGATCAGAAGTAACGCGGACAATACCGTCATAAGCTTGAGTGTCCAGTGTTTCTGGGATAAAACCAGCTGAAATTCCTTGAATCTTGTGTGGCCCAGGCTTTTCACCAGACAGGATAGCGGACTCATCGGCTTCAACTGCGTAAACTTGTATATTCGGATTGACTTTTTTGAGAGCATGAGAAACGCCAGAAATTGTACCACCTGTGCCAACTCCTCCGACAAAAGCATCCAATCCTTTTTCACCGAAAGCAGCGATAATTTCAGCTCCTGTTGTTCTTTCGTGTACTTCAGGATTAGCTGGATTGTTGAATTGTAGCGGCAGCCATCCGTTACGTTCCTTGGCGATTTCTTCAGCTTTGGCAATCGCACCTTTCATTCCCTCACTTCCGGGAGTGAGCACCAATTCGGCGCCATAAGCTTGGATAATTTTGCGGCGCTCTACACTCATGGTTTCTGGCATAACAATAACAACCTTATAACCTTTAGCAGCACCGACCCAAGACAAACCGATTCCGGTATTTCCGCTGGTTGCTTCGACAATGGTTGCACCTGGTTGAAGCAAGCCCTCTTGCTCAGCAGTCTCAATCATGCTGAGAGCAATGCGATCTTTGACAGACGATCCTGGATTGAAAGCCTCTAGCTTGACATAAACATCAGCAGCGCCTTCTGGAACCAGCTTGTTCAATTTCACAATAGGAGTATTTCCAATGAGTTCTGTAATGTTATGATAAATTTGTGCCATAAAATGATACCTCAATTCTGTTGATACAATCAGTATAAAACGAAAAAGAGTCTTTGTAAAATATAAAAAAACTATCAAGTTGATAGCTTTTTTTAATATTTAGGATAAAGAAATGGGAACTTCAACTTTCCGAAATCCCTGCTCAACAATGTCAATTTTTCCATTAAACAGCTCAATCAAACTTTCTATAACGCTCTCCTTATCGTCTTTGTCAATGAAAATAGTCGTTTGTACTTGATCTGTAAAAGCTGTATCCTGTTCTTGCAACTGTTTGGCTTTAAGAAAATTTGGTAACTCTTGATATTGACTGTAGGAAAGAGTAAGCCTTAGTCCAAGTTGTTCTTTTATGTGGACACTTCCGATTTCTTTGATAGCTAAGGCAACACTGCCAGCATAAGCCCGAATGAGTCCACCTGCTCCTAACTTGATGCCCCCAAAATAGCGCGTCACGACAGCACAGACGTTGGTTAGTTGGTGATTTTCTAAGACGCCTAGCATAGGCACGCCAGCAGTTCCGCTGGGTTCGCCATCATCGCTGCTTCGCTTCATTTCGCTCCGCTCTCCTAAAATAAAGGCAGAGCAGTTGTGAGTAGCTTTATAGTGTTCTTTTTTGACAGCCTGAATAAAATTTCGTGCCTCGTCCTCTGTTGTCACACGCTTGATATGACAGATAAAGCGCGATTTTTTGATTTCTTCTTGGACTTGACCGTCCTCTTTGATTGTTCTAAATTCCATATCTTCATTTTACAAAAAAACTTTTATTTTGCCAAAGTTTTTCCGAATAAATAGATATGACAGAATTACAAGATTGTTTAGGTCGCATTTTTACAAAAAATCAACTGTCACCAGAATTGCAATTGCAAGCACAAACCTTAACTGGAATGGTAGAAGAAAAAGGGAGATTAAGCTGTAATCGCTGTGGACAAGCCATTGACAAAGAAAAACACCAACTGCCAATCGGTGCTTATTATTGTAGGTCTTGCTTGATCTTAGGAAGAGTTAGGAGTGATGAAGATCTCTACTATTTTCCACAGGAAGAATTTCCCAAAGCGAATGTCTTGAAATGGCAAGGAAAGTTGACAGAATTTCAAGCCAAGGTTTCTCAAGGACTTGTAGAGGCGGTTACCAAACGCAAAGATAGCTTGGTTCACGCAGTCACGGGAGCCGGAAAGACGGAAATGATCTATCAAGTGGTGGCACAAGTCATCAATCAGGGCGGAGCAGTCTGCTTGGCTAGCCCCAGAATTGATGTCTGCTTAGAACTTTATCGCAGACTGAAAGTGGATTTTACTTGTGATATTTCACTCCTGCACGGTGAATCAGAAGCATATTCTCGCAGTCCTCTCGTGATTGCCACCACACATCAGCTTATCAAATTTTACCGAGCATTTGATCTTCTTATTGTTGATGAGGTAGATGCCTTTCCTTATGTGGACAATCCGATGCTTTATCATGCAGTTCATCAGGCAGTCAAAGTAGAGGGGACGAAGATTTTCTTAACAGCAACTTCCACAGATGAGCTGGATAAAAAAGTGGCTAAAGGAGAATTAACTCGTTTGAGTCTACCCAGACGTTTTCATGGCAATCCTTTGATTGTTCCGCAAAAAATTTGGTTGGCGGATTTTCAAAAATATCTTGGTCAAAAGAAGCTAGTTCCCAAGTTAAGGCAGTTTATTCAAAAGCAGAGAAAAACAGGATTTCCACTTCTTATTTTTGCTTCCGAGATCAGAAAAGGGCAGGAGCTGGCAGAGATTCTTCAAAGCACTTTTCCTAATGAAGAAGTTGATTTTGTAGCCTCGACGACTGAAAATCGACTAGAAATTGTAGAGAAATTTCGTCAAAAAGAAATCACGATTTTGGTAACGACGACAATTTTGGAGCGTGGGGTGACTTTTCCTTGTGTAGATGTTTTCGTGGTGGAAGCCAACCACCGTCTGTTTAGTCGCAGCGCTCTGGTACAAATTGCTGGACGCGTTGGTCGCAGTATGGAGCGACCGACAGGCGAGTTAATCTTTTTTCATGACGGTACGACTATGGCGATAGAAAAAGCGATTAAAGAAATTCAGGAGATGAATCAGGAGGCCGGTTTATGAATTCATGTGTTTTATGTGAAAATCCACTTGATGAAAAGCTGAAATTCTGTGATTTATTGACCTTGACGAAGCCAAAAGCAAGGGCTTGTGATGCCTGCTTTGAAAAATTTCAACGCATTTCAGGGCAGCATTGCCCGAAGTGTTATCGTGACGGGGCAAGTGAAGTCTGCATGGATTGCCAAGTGTGGATAGAAAAAGGAAAAGAAGTTTACCATAAAAGCTGTTTTGTGTATAATGAAGCCATGAAAGACTTCTTCAGTCAATATAAATTTCAAGGAGATTATGCCCTTTATTCTGTATTTGCTGCAGTTTTGCAAAAGGAATTGAAAGTTTACCGTGATTATGCGCTTGTTCCCATTCCGGTAAGTGCCGAAAAGTATCAGACAAGAGGGTTTAATCAAGTAACAGCTCTTCTTGAGGGCGCAAAGTTGCCATTTAAGGAAGTTTTAGAAAAGTATGATACAATTGCTCAATCCAGTAAAACAAGAGAGGAGCGATTGCAAAGCCGGCAGTGTTTTAAATTGAAAGACAACGTTCAACTTCCACCTAAAATCCTTTTGATAGATGACATTTATACAACAGGCTCAACCCTACAATTAGCCAAGGAAATTTTAGTGGAAGCAGGAGTGAAAGAAATTGTGACATTTTCATTAGCCAGATGATAAAAAATTTGCAAAAAAAAAATGAAAGCGTTATAATAAAATAAAGAAAAACAAATGCTTAGAAAGAAGGTACTTATATGATTAAATATAGTATCCGTGGTGAAAACCTAGAAGTAACAGAAGCTCTTCGTGATTACGTAGTTTCTAAACTTGAAAAAATCGAAAAATATTTCCAAGCTGATCAAGAATTGGATGCGCGTGTAAACTTGAAAGTCTATCGTGAAAAAACAGCCAAAGTTGAAGTAACTATTCCACTTGGTTCTATCACTCTTCGTGCAGAAGATGTTTCTCAAGATATGTATGGTTCGATTGACTTGGTGACAGATAAAATTGAACGTCAAATTCGTAAAAATAAAACAAAGATTGAGCGTAAAAACCGTAATAAAAAATCAACTAGCCAGTTGTTTACAGATGCTGTCGTTGAAGAAGCGGAAGCTGCACCTGCAAAAGTCGTTCGCTCCAAACAAATTGACTTAAAACCAATGGATTTAGAAGAAGCTCTTCTTCAAATGGATTTATTGGGACATGACTTCTTCATCTATACTGATGTAGAAGACAACACAACCAATGTTTTGTATCGTCGTGAAGACGGTGACGTTGGCTTGCTTGAAGTGAGATAATCAATCAATCCTCTGATTCATATCAGGGGATTTTTTATGTGGTCTGCAATCAGCCCAAGATAATTGCAAAAAACTGTATTAAAAATCATCATGTTTGAACGGCATTTCAAAAGTTAGACAGAAAAACCAATTGACTTACAGTTATCACAGAAGAAAAACTGATACATTCTTTCGAGATTTTGTTATAATATTCTTTATGAGAGTTGTTGCAGGGAAATATGGGGGGCGTCCTCTTAAAACATTGGAAGGCAAAATAACCAGACCGACGACAGACAAGGTTAAGGGAGCTATCTTTAATATAATTGGTCCTTATTTTGATGGAGGACAGGTTCTGGACTTGTATGCTGGAAGCGGCAGTTTAGCGATTGAAGCTATTTCGCGAGGCATGGTTTCGGCTGTTTTGGTTGAAAAAGACCGCAGGGCGCAAGCGATTATCAGCCAAAATATCAGTATGACTAAGGAAAAAGAACGATTTGAACTTCTGAAAATGGAGTCCAATCGAGCACTTGAATTGGTCACAGGACAGTTTGACTTGGTTTTGTTAGATCCACCCTATGCAAAAGAACAGATTGTTTCAGATATTATAAAAATGATTGAACGAGAGCTTCTGAGCGATGATGTACTGGTTGTTTGTGAGACAGACAAGTCGGTGGATTTACCAGAAGAAATCGCAGGGCTAGGTATCTGGAAGCAAAAAATATATGGAATTTCAAAGGTGACGGTTTATGTCAGATAAAATTGGATTATTTGCGGGCTCTTTTGACCCGATTACAAAGGGGCATATTGACTTGATTAAGCGAGCTAGTAAGCTCTTTGATTGCCTTTATGTTGGTATTTTTTATAATCTTGAGAAAACGAGTTTTTTTAGTATTGAAGCGAAAGAAAAAATGATAGCAGCTGCTCTAGTTCATTTGGAGAATGTAAAAATTGTTACTTCTCATGATGAATTGGCAGTGGAAGTAGCTAGAAAGCTAGGAGTGACAACTTTTGTACGGGGATTACGTAATAGTCAGGATTTGGATTATGAGGGGAATCTCAACTTTTTCAATCATGAATTAGCACCTGAGATAGAAACCATTTTTTTGATAAGCAAACCAGCTTATCAGCATCTCAGCTCATCAAGAATTCGTGAATTGATTTCCTTTGAGCAGGATATTTCAAAGTATGTGCCCGAAAGTGTCATAAAGGAGTTAAAGAAACAATATGGAAAAACCAAGAAATAAATTTAAAAAATGGCCGATAATTGCAGTAGTAGGGGTGATTTTGCTTTTCTTATCTTTTGTAGTTCCCTTGCCTTATTATATTGAGGTGCCAGGTGGTGCAGCGGATGTCCGTCAGGTATTGCGCGTGGACAACAAAGAAGATAAGGAAAAAGGTTCTTATAATTTTGTAACGGTTGGAATTCAGCATGCGACCCTCGCTCATTTGGTTTATGCTTGGCTGACACCTTTTACGGATATTTATTCGGCGAAGGATTTGACTGGTGGAACTTCTGATAAAGAATACATGCGGATCAATCAGTTTTATATGGAAACGTCGCAAAACCTAGCTAAATACCAAGGGTTGAAAAAAGCTGGCAAAGACATTACTCTGAAATATCTAGGGGTTTACGTCTTGCAAGTCACAAAGAATTCTACTTTTAAAGGTATTTTAAATATTGCAGATACCGTGACAGGTGTGAATGATAAGACTTTCAATAGTTCAAAAGAATTGATAGACTATGTCGGAGCGCAAAAGATTGGCAGCAAGGTCAAGGTGAACTATGTAGAAGACGGTCAGAAGAAGTCTGCTACAGGTAAAATTATTAAACTTGAAAATGGGAAAAACGGGATTGGCATTAGTTTGATTGACCGAACAGAAGTCACAAGCAACACACCAATTGAATTTTCAACTGCCGGTATTGGTGGACCAAGTGCGGGCTTGATGTTTAGTTTGGCAATTTATACGCAAATTGCAGATCCAACATTGAGAGACGGCAGAAATATTGCTGGGACAGGTTCGATTGACCGAGAAGGAAAAGTTGGCGACATTGGTGGGATTGACAAAAAAGTTGTTTCAGCAGCTAAAAATGGCGCAGAAATTTTCTTTGCGCCAAATAATCCAGTCACCAAGGAAGTGAAAAAATCCAATCCTAAAGCGAAAACAAACTATGAGACAGCTTTGGCAGCTGCTAAAAAAATTAAAACTAAAATGAAAATTGTACCTGTCAAGACCTTGCAAGACGCAATTGATTACCTCAAGAGCACAAAAAAGTCGTAAAAATAATTCAATAAAAGAGCAAGTTAATGATAGAAAATTGACTTTGCTCTTTTCTTCTTTCTCTATTTCAACTATCAAAAACACTTCTTTTTATGGTAAAATAAGTTTATACAAGAAATAAGGTGATAAAGGATGACTATGCGAAAAGAAATTGCACCTGAATTATACAATTACAATAAATTTCCTGGACCGGAGTTTCGGCAAATAGGAACCAAAATCTTGACTGAGACAATTGAATTTGACTTGGTAGAGACTTTCAAGGAAGGTTTTGATATAACGGCTTTTAATCAGCGCTTTTCAGAAATTTTAACAAAATTTGATTATATTGTTGGCGACTGGGGAAATGAGCAGTTGCGTTTGCGTGGATTTTATAAAGATGACAAGGCAAATGAAAGTGAAGAAAAAATCAGCCGTTTAGAAGAATATTTACTAGAATACTGCAATTATGGCTGTGCTTATTTTGTCTTGGAAAATTTACAGCCGCGTTGCGCATCGTTTGATAAAAAATCACATCACAAGAAAGAAAGTGAGAACAAGCCACGTCGTTCTAAACAAGCTCGCTCCTATAAAGAAGAACAACCCAGGCGAGAAAATCGCCAGCGCAGTAAGCGACAAAATCAAAAGCAAAGATCAAGAAAGCAAAGTTCAACGAAGCAACAACAAACAAGCAGCCAGCGCCACTTTGTCATTCGTCAAAAATAGTGTATGGAATGGGGTTTTGTAACGAAATGAAGGAGAAAAAATGAAACCATCGATTTATAGCTTGACCCGTCAGGATTTGATAGATTGGGTAGAAAGTCAAGGAGAAAAGAAATTTCGAGCCAGCCAGATTTGGGAGTGGCTTTATCGCAAACGGGTTCAGTCTTTTGCAGAAATGACAAACATTTCAAAGGGGTTATTAGCAAAATTAGAAGATGAATTTGTTGTCAATCCACTGAAGCAACGAATTGTGCAGGAATCGGCTGATGGAACAGTCAAATATCTCTTTGAATTGCCAGACGGTATGTTGATTGAAACAGTTCTCATGCGTCAGCACTATGGTCTGTCGGTCTGTGTAACTACTCAGGTTGGCTGCAATATTGGCTGTACTTTTTGTGCCAGCGGGCTGATTAAAAAGCAGCGTGACTTGAATAATGGGGAAATTATGTCTCAGATTATGCTGGTGCAAAAATATTTTGATGAGCGTGGACAAGGTGAGCGCGTCAGCCATATTGTTGTTATGGGGATTGGCGAGCCTTTTGATAACTATGACAATGTTCTCAAGTTTGTGCGAACTGTCAATGATGACAAGGGGCTGGCTATCGGAGCTCGTCACATTACGGTTTCCACTTCCGGTCTAGCACATAAAATTCGTGATTTTGCAAACGAAGGGGTGCAGGTTAATTTAGCTGTTTCTCTTCATGCACCCAATAATGAATTGCGTTCTAGCATTATGAAAATCAATCGTGCTTTTCCAATTGAGAAGTTATTTGCGGCAATTGAATATTATATTGAAACGACCAACCGCCGAGTGACCTTTGAATATATTATGTTAAATGAAGTCAATGACGGAGTAGAGCAGGCATTGGAATTGGCTGAATTGCTCAAAAACATCAAAAAGCTATCGTATGTCAATTTGATTCCTTACAATCCGGTTAGCGAACATGATCAATACAGTCGCAGTCCCAAAGAACGTGTAATGGCTTTCTACGATACTCTGAAAAAGAATGGTATTAACTGTGTTGTTCGTCAGGAGCATGGGACAGATATTGATGCAGCCTGCGGTCAATTGCGCTCAAACACCATGAAGCAAGACAAGGAGAAAGCTCTTACCAAGCATGCTTAAATTGAACAATCTATTGAAAACAGATGGTGAATTAACCGTTAAGGGACGTACTTTTCTTACTTGGGGAAGCATTTTCTACATTTTATTATTATGTCTGATGTGTTTTCTCCCTCAAGTGCCAGAAAAGGGAATGGAAACACCGGGAATTCAGCAGTTTGGTCGTATTGTAGTGCTTCTCATTCCTTTTAATTCTTTTATCAATCTTGGGCAAATTACGTCCTTCTTTCAATTGGTCAAAGTTTTTGTACAAAATCTAATGAATATATTTCTGCTGAGCCCACTGATTTTTCAGCTTCTCTGGTTGTTTCCGAACTTGCGAAATACCAAACGTGTACTCTCTGTCAGCTTTGCGATAAGCCTTTTCATTGAATGTACACAGATTTTGTTAGATATTTTAATTGATGCCAATCGTGTTTTTGAAATAGATGATTTATGGACAAATACATTAGGCGGATATCTGGCTTTTCTGTTGTATAAGACTTGTGTCAGCCATTGGAAAGATAAGTTTCTGACTTCTAAGTAAAAATAAGGGTTATTGTTCGGATTTAGGATGCTTTTTCACTATTTTATTGACAGAATGGTAGAAAAACTCTATAATAATGCTCAAACATCAGAAAAGTAGTAAATTGATACTTCCAGAGAGCTTGTGCTAGGTGTAAACAAGTAGTAGATATTTATGAAATGGGCTGATGTAAATGATATGAATTTTAAACGATAAAAATTCGGTGAGCACACCTTATAGTGCAACTTGTTGATAGACAAGATAGAGATATGCGGATAAGGTCTACTTTTCCCATAATTGAGGTGGTACCGCGCTCATACGCCCTCACACAGTTTTTGTGTGGGGGCATTTTGTTGTTTAAATTCAAGAATACTAAAGATTGTGAGGAGGCATCATGGTAGAAATAAAGGATATTTTGGTCAATTTGGTGGTAGCTTTGTACTGGAACTGATTCAAGTTTTATTAGACGAGCTAGAGGGGACATTTGAAAAGTATAAGAAAGATCCAGAATTCCTAGCAGAATATCATCGTTATTTAGCAGATTATGCAGGTCGAGAGACACCGCTTTATTTTGCAGAAAGTTTGACGGACTATTTAGGATGTGCAAAAATCTATCTCAAACGAGAAGACTTGAATCATCTAGGTTCTCATAAATTAAACAATGTTTTAGGGCAAATTCTCCTAGCAAAACGAATGGGTAAGAGTAGAGTTATCGCAGAGACTGGAGCTGGTCAACATGGAGTAGCAACAGCTGCAGCGGCTGCTAAGTTTGGCATGAAATGCGATGTGTATATGGGAGCAGAAGATGTGGAACGCCAGCGATTGAATGTTTTCCGAATGGAAATGATGGGAGCAACTGTCCATGCGGTCGAAACAGGGACTAAAACATTAAAGGATGCGGTGGATGCTGCTTTTGCTGCTTGGATGACAGATTTAGATGCTTTTTATGTCCTGGGTTCGGCTGTTGGTCCTCATCCTTATCCAACGATTGTGCATGAGTTTCAAAAGGTTATTAGTCAGGAATCCCGCCGTCAAATTCTAGATAAGGAAGGTCGTCTACCAGATTATATTATTGCCTGTGTCGGCGGAGGTTCTAATGCAATTGGAGCATTTTCTGAATACGTGGCAGATAAAGAAGTCAATTTAGTTGGTGTTGAAGCAGCTGGTCATGGCTTGGATACAGACAAGCATGCGGCTACAATGACTAAAGGGTCCATTGGAGTTATTGATGGCATGAAAACGTATGCTGTATTTTCAGAAGACGGTTAGGTGGCTCCTGTTTATTCTATTTCCGCTGGATTGGACTATCCGGGAGTTGGTCCTGAACATGCCTTTTTTAAAGATTTAGGTCGAGTTGAATATGTGGCTGCGACAGATGATGAAGCAGTAGATGCACTGTTATTGTTGACGCGAAAAGAAGGGATCCTTCCTGCCATTGAAAGTTCCCACGATATTGCAGAAGCAGTTAAACGCGCGCCTCGATTGAGTAAGGACAAGATTATCATTGTCAATGTATCTGGGCGTGGTGATAAAGATGTAGCCGCTATTGCTGATTATTTAGAAAAAAGAAACATGAAAAATCAAGAGTGAAATAGACGACCATGATTGCTGGTACATTATTCCCCAAAAATTATGAAATCTGGGAAAATTATGTCTAAAAACTAAAATTTGAAAATTGTAATCATCGCTCTCTTATTTCGAGAATCCGGATACATCCATCCTAGCCTCATGATAGGATGTCATTCTAATTTTATTGAAGTAACAACTCATACATAAGTAGAACAATCACTCCAATCAAAAGACAGGGAACGAAAGCTATCCTGTCTTTTCTCTTTTTTAAGCAAAAGAGACATAAGCCCACTAAGCTGGCAATTTGAATCAGCCAAAGAATCTCTGTCAACTTGAAAACAGTTGAACAAGAAGCTAGAAAAAGAAAGTCTCCTGCGCCAATTCGTAAGTCAAAGAAAAAAGCTACTATTCCAAGGGCTAAAAAACTAATCATTAGAAGATTAAAACCTACCAAAAATAGGAGAAGAAGATGAAAGAACAACCAAATGAGGATAGGATATTCCTGTTCTCTTTGATCATAAAGAGCTAGTGTAATTCCCATTATGAGCAAGACAAGTTGGCTGATAGTTAAGTAGCTTAAGGAAGTTGCGAGAAAGAGTAAACTACCTACCAACTCTAATATCAAGTAGCGAATGGGAATTTTTGACTGACAAAACCGACAGCGCAGTCGATTGATAAGCTGTGAAAGGACAGGGACTAAATCACGAGGTGCTAATTTCTGCCCACAAGCATTACAATGACTGGAAGGAACGATAATGGACTGTTCAGGAAAGCGATCAACAACCAGCCCTAAAAAAGAAGCCACAATGCTTCCAACCAAGAAAAAATAAAAATGAATCATACTTTTTTATTCGCAAATAATTCTAAAAAATTGCAACTTTTCTAATAAAAGAAATTTCTGAGTTCAATCATTTGACTTTCTTATTTAGAAACATTATAATTAAATCATAATCAAAAAGATTATAATCATTCTAAATAAAAGCGAGGTAGGATAATGGTTAATCTAAAAAATGAAGCAGCAAAAGATGTTGCAACTTTCTCAAGTGTTGAGTCTTTCAGTAAGTCTCTTCCCAAAACAAAAGCAGTTTTAAACCAAGTGGTAGCGGATTTATACACCGCTCACATTGCTCTTCACCAAGTACATTGGTACATGCGTGGAGCTGGTTTTATGGTTTGGCATCCTAAGATGGATGAGTACATGGAAACCTTGGATACGACTTTGGATGAAGTAAGTGAACGTTTGATTACTTTAGGTGGAACGCCGTATTCAACTTTGAGTGAATTTATCCAACACAGCAATATTGAAGAAAAAGAAGGAAAATTCAGTAAGAATGTTGCAGAAAGTTTGGAACGTGTCATCGAAATCTTCCGTTACTTGGTAGGCCTCTACCAAGAAGCTCTGGATGTAACAGATGAAGAAGGGGATGATGTGACCAACGATATTTTTGTCGGTGCAAAAGCAGAACTTGAAAAGAATATCTGGATGTTAACAGCAGAAATCGGTCAAACTCCGGGTTTGTAAGTAAATTTTTGAGAGTAGAAAATAAATTTTTAAAATCTTTTAGAATTTAAGATAAGTTTAAGGAGGTGGCGTTATACTAACATCATCAGATGAAGACCTCCTAACTTTATTTGATAAAAATCCTAAACTTTTCTTTTTCATAATAATCTCCCTATAAGAGTCGCCCAATCGGCGGCTTTTTTGTTGTTTTTGAGCACTTGAAGAATGTTTTACTTACAAAATGAGTTCTTTTCAACCTTGAAATACTCCTAAAATTCTGGTAAAATAAGCCTCATGAAAACACTTTATGATGTGCAGCAATACCTCAAAAGTTTTGGCATTATTATCTATATGGGTAAGCGCTTGTATGATATTGAAATGATGAAAATTGAGTTAGAGAGGATTTATGATGCGGGCTTGATAGAAAGAATGGACTATCTAGAAGCTGAGCGGGTCTTGCGAAAGGAACATCAGTTGGAGTTACAATATTTGAAGAAGAATGAGGAGAAAACATGTTAAACTGGATTTTATTGGCAATTATTGTTGGAACGTTAGGCTGGATGGGCTTTAACTATATTCGTGTTCGTCGTGCGGCTAAGGTAGTAGACAATGCAGAATTTGGTGATATGATTCGTCAAGGTCAGTTAATTGATTTACGAGATCCAGCCGATTTTCGTCGTAAACATATTTTAGGGGCACGAAATATTCCGTCACAGCAATTAAAAACAAGCTTAGGAGCGATTCGTAAGGACAAGACTGTTTTACTATATGAAAATAGTCGTGGACAACGTGTGATGAATGCAGCTATTCTATTAAAAAAACAAGGTTATCAAAATATTTACATCCTCTCTACAGGACTAGATGGATGGAAAGGAAAAATCAAAAGTGAGTAATCCAAGCGGGTTGCTCACTTTTAATAGCTTTTTTCTAGATAGTGCCTCACTATTTCGAGTTCTGCTTGGTTCAATACTCGGTATTCTCCTGTGGCTAAGTTTGGGTTTAATTCAAAATCTCCGAAATGCGTTCGTTTAAGAGAAGTAACTTTGACACCAACAGTTAAAAACATCTTTTTGATTTGGTGAAATTTTCCTTCAGAAATAGTGACAGTTGCACTGCTTTTGTTTGAGCTAGAAGAATGAATTGTAAGAGTAGCTGGTTTACAACTTGTTCCGTCAAGAAAAACGATGCCCTTTTGAAAGGATTGCACTGCTTGGTCGTCTAGGGGACCATTAACTTCAACCTCATATGTTTTTGTGACGTGATATTGAGGATGAAGCAATTGAAAACCGAGCGGACCGTTGTCAGTGATTAACAGCAGTCCAGAAGTATCTCGATCTAGTCGCCCGACAGAATATAACTTATCATTGAAATCTTCTGGTTTGATGAGATCTAGAACCGTTTGGGATTTGGCATCGGAGTTAGCTGTCACGACACCAAGGGGTTTATTCATCATAAAATACTGATGAGGCTTGCCCAGAACAGGTTGTTCTTCTAGCGTAATCGTCTGCAGACCTGTATCAACATTTTGACTGAGTTTTCGAGCAGGACAGTCATCTACCAAGATTTTCTTTTTTAGGAGAGCTTGCTTCATTTTTTTACGACTAATGTGAGCTTGAGCTAGTAGAACATCTAAACGCATACAGTTTCCTTTGTTTTTTTCTTATCATATCATAATTTTGCAATAAAGAATGTAAATAAATTTGTCGGGCATTGATTTTCTAATGAAAACATTTACACCCGGTTTAACCGTGTTTTTTACTGTAATCTGTGGTATAATTGTTCAGTTAGAAATAAAACTTAAGATTTAGAGGATAAAATGACAAAATTAAGAGAAGATATTCGCAATATCGCTATTATCGCTCACGTTGACCACGGGAAAACAACGCTGGTGGACGAATTATTGAAGCAATCACATACATTGGACGAACGCAAAGAGTTGCAAGAACGCGCAATGGACTCTAACGATCTTGAAAAAGAACGCGGAATTACCATTCTTGCTAAGAATACAGCTGTTGCTTACAACGGTGTTCGTATCAATATCATGGACACTCCAGGACACGCGGACTTCGGTGGAGAAGTTGAGCGGATTATGAAAATGGTGGACGGGGTTGTTTTGGTTGTTGATGCTTATGAAGGAACCATGCCACAAACTCGTTTTGTATTAAAAAAAGCTCTTGAGCAAGATTTAGTGCCGATTGTTGTGGTCAATAAAATTGACAAACCATCTGCACGCCCTGCAGAAGTGGTGGATGAAGTCTTGGAACTTTTCATTGAGCTGGGTGCAGATGATGACCAATTGGATTTCCCTGTCGTGTATGCTTCTGCTATCAACGGAACGTCTTCTATGTCAGACGATCCTGCTGACCAAGAGCACACTATGGCACCGCTTTTTGATACTATTATTGATCATATTCCAGCACCAGTGGATAATTCAGACGAGCCACTTCAATTCCAAGTTTCTCTTTTGGACTACAATGACTTTGTAGGTCGTATTGGGATTGGCCGTGTTTTCCGCGGGACTGTAAAAGTTGGAGACCAAGTGACACTTTCTAAACTAGACGGCACAACGAAAAACTTCCGTGTCACCAAGCTATTTGGTTTCTTTGGACTAGAACGTCGTGAAATCGACGAAGCCAAAGCAGGTGATTTGATTGCCGTGTCTGGTATGGAAGATATCTTTGTTGGAGAAACGATTACTCCGACAGATGCAGTAGAACCATTGCCAATTCTTCACATTGACGAACCAACGCTGCAAATGACTTTCTTGGTGAACAATTCACCATTTGCTGGTCGTGAAGGGAAATGGGTAACATCTCGTAAGGTTGAGGAACGCCTGCAAGCGGAATTGCAAACGGACGTCTCACTTCGTGTGGATCCGACTGATTCACCAGATAAATGGATTGTGTCAGGTCGTGGAGAATTGCACTTATCAATCTTAATTGAAACCATGCGCCGTGAAGGCTATGAGTTACAAGTATCGCGCCCAGAAGTTATCGTCAAAGAAATTGACGGTGTGCAATGTGAGCCATTTGAACGTGTGCAAATTGACACCCCAGAAGAATACCAAGGTTCGGTTATCCAAAGTCTTTCTGAGCGCAAGGGTGAAATGTTAGACATGGTGGCTACCGGAAACGGACAAACACGTTTGATTTTCCTTGTGCCTGCGCGTGGCTTGATTGGATACTCAACTGAATTCCTTTCTATGACGCGTGGTTACGGGATTATGAACCATACCTTTGACCAATATCTACCATTGATTCCAGGTGAGATTGGCGGACGCCGTCGCGGAGCTCTTGTTTCGATTGATACAGGAAAAGCAACGACTTATTCAATCATGTCTATTGAGGAACGTGGAACCATTTTTGTTAATCCAGGTACAGAAGTTTACGAAGGAATGATTATTGGTGAAAATTCACGTGAAAACGACTTGACGGTCAATATTACAAAAGCCAAACAAATGACTAATGTACGTTCTGCAACGAAAGATCAAACGGCGGTTATAAAAACACCTCGTATTTTGACATTGGAAGAATCACTCGAATTTTTGAATGATGACGAATACATGGAAGTGACACCAGAATCGATCCGTTTGCGGAAACAAATTCTTGATAAAAATCAACGTGCCAAAGCTGCTAAAAAGAAAAAATCAGCTGAATAATGAAAGGACGATTTGCTTCGTTGCTAATATATTAAAGAAGTAAATAGGCTAGAAAGGAGCAGAAATGTTTTATTTAATCTTTGGAATTCTCATTCTATTATTTTACATTTTTGCTACTCCGCAAAGCATTAAAGGGACTTTAAATGTAGTAGTTTTAGTGATTGCTCTAGTCGCTTTTATCATTTTATTAGGATTGGCAGTATTTCAGATTTTTCAATTACCGTCTGAATTTTTCGTAGGAATTGCAATGATTGGCGTAGCTTATTTTTCTCTACGTGATATTTCAAAATTGTCACAAAAAGATAGAAAAGTATCGTTTCGCTCAAAACTTCGTAACAGACAAGAATAAAAAGCCGTAAAGGCTTTTTTATTTTCTGAAAAAAAGGTAAAATAGATACAGAAGAATTAAAAAGAGGCATGTTATGAAGCACATTACAAATTTTGCAAATAAGAAAGTTTTAGTTTTAGGCTTGGCCAAGTCTGGTGAATCCGCTGCTCGTTTACTAGATAAGTTGGGAGCGATTGTCACAGTGAATGACGGAAAGCCATTTGAGGAAAATCCTGCTGCACAGTCTCTTCTTGAAGAAGGCATCAAAGTAGTAACAGGTGGTCATCCTTTGGAACTCTTGGATGAAGAATTTGAACTAATGGTCAAAAATCCTGGTATTCGTTACGACAACCCTATGGTCAAGAAAGCATTGGAAAAGGAAATCCCAGTCATCACTGAAGTTGAGTTGGCTTATTTGATTTCAGATGCTCCAATTATTGGGATTACGGGCTCTAATGGAAAAACAACAACGACAACAATGATTGCGGAAGTCTTGACTGCAGGTGGTCAAAGTGGTCTACTTTCTGGAAATATTGGTTTTCCAGCCAGTCAAGTTGCAACAACTGCAACCAAAAATGATACTCTAGTCATGGAGTTGTCTTCTTTCCAACTCATGGGTATTGAAACCTTTCACCCAGAGATTGTAGTGATTACCAACTTGATGCCAACTCATATTGATTATCATGGCTCTTTTGAAAATTATGTGGCGGCTAAATGGAACATTCAAAAAAATATGAGCAAATCTGACTTCCTCGTATTGAATTTCAACCAAACATTAGCGAAAGAGCTGGCTGCAAAGACGCAAGCAACCGTTGTACCATTTTCAACGACAGAAAAGGTAGACGGCGCTTACTTAGAGGGAAACATGTTGACCTTCCGTGGAGAGCCTGTTATGGCAGCAGATGAGCTTGGCGTTCCGGGCAGTCATAATGTTGAAAATGCCCTCGCAACTATTGCAGTTGCGAAACTGCGTGGCATTGAAAATCAAGTCATCAAAGAAACTTTGGCAGGTTTTGGCGGTGTTAAACATCGTCTCCAATATGTCGGTGAAATCAACCATGTTAAATTTTATAACGATAGCAAATCCACAAATATTCTTGCAACGCAAAAGGCTTTATCTGGTTTTGACAATAGTAAGGTCATCTTGATTGCTGGTGGGCTGGACCGTGGCAATGAATTTGACGAATTGGTGCCAGATATTCAAGGATTGAAGAAAATGGTTATTCTTGGAGAATCTGCAGCACGTGTCAAGAGAGCAGCGGATAAAGCAGGTGTTAGCTATATGGATGCTGCTGATGTGAAAGATGCGACGAAAAAAGCTTTTGCTGAAGCACAAGCAGGTGACATTGTTCTTCTCAGTCCTGCAAATGCTAGCTGGGATATGTATCCAAATTTTGAAGTTCGTGGCGATGAATTTATTGCAACATTTGAAGAATTAAAGGGTTAAGATGAAAAAGATTATATTTACAGGTGGAGGGACGGTTGGTCATGTGACTCTAAACCTTTTGCTCATTCCAAAATTCCTAGAAGCAGGATGGCAAGTCCACTATATTGGTGATAAGCATGGGATTGAATACCAAGAAATCCAGAAGTCGGGGTTGGACATCGCTTTTCATTCTATAGCGACGGGGAAATTACGACGTTACTTTTCTTGGCAAAATATGTTAGATGTATTCAAAGTGGCTTGGGGCATTTTGCAATCTTTAGGAATTATGCTAAAGGTTCGTCCGCAAGCTCTCTTTTCTAAAGGTGGTTTTGTATCAGTTCCTCCTGTCATTGCAGCTCGCTTAGCTGGGATTCCAGTTTATGTACATGAATCAGACCTCTCTATTGGTCTAGCAAATAAAATTGCTTACAAATGTGCGATAAAAATGTATTCTACTTTTGAACAAGCCCATGCGTTGACAAAAATTGAGCATGTGGGAGCTGTGACAAAAGTAGGAGAAAAAACAACTGCTCCAAATGAGCAGATTCAAGCGATTCGGCAGCGTTTTGATGAAAACTTTCCGACACTTCTGTTTGTTGGTGGATCAGCGGGAGCAAAGGTTTTTAATGATTTTGTAACGGCAAATAAAGCAGAGCTAACTCAGCATTACAATATTATCAATTTATCAGGCGATGCTCATTTAGATGAATTATCAAATCATCTGTACCGAATTGCCTATGTGACTGATCTCTATCAACCGTTGATGGATTTGGCGGATGTCGTTGTTACACGTGGCGGATCTAATACTATTTTTGAATTGTTGGCTATGGCAAAACTCCATGTAATTGTTCCTTTGGGACGCGAAGCAAGTCGCGGTGATCAGATTGAAAATGCAGATTATTTTGTAAAAAAAGGTTATGCTAAAAAATTAGACGAGTCTCAATTGAATTTGGAAAATCTTCAAAAAATGATAACAGAGTTGCTTGAACAGAAAGAATTTTATGAAGAAAACATGAAACAGTCCCACGAAATAAAATCGTTAGATGAATTTTATAACCTTTTAAAAAATGACATGAACAAAGGAAGAAAATGACAAAAAAGAAGCAAGAGGATCAGAAAGAGCAAGAAATAGAAAAACTTTCTGAGTGGCAAAAAAGAAACAAGGAATACCTTAAAAAAAAGGCTCAAGAAGAAGCTGAAAAAGTGAAAGAACTAGCAGAGCAAAAAAAGCAGCATTTGCCAAATTCTGAAAAAAAGAAAGTCGAAAAGAATGATGAAAGTGCAGAAGAAGTGACAGCGGATACTCAAGAGAACGAGTCAGAGGAGGCAGAAAAGCCTACCGAGACAGAAACTTCTGAGGAAGAACAAGATGAACCTCTTGATAAAGCAGCCTTGCGAAAAAAGAAGAAAGCAGAACGCAAACAAGCTAAGCGGGAAGCAAAAGAGACAAGAGAACAAATCGCTCCTCGCCATGTTTACCGTGCTTTACCAGTATTGATTCTAAGTTCTATTTTGTTAATTTTAGCTGTTTATTTTATAAGTCCCTATTCAAAATTAAAGAATATAGAGGTAACGGGTAATAAACAGCTTTCAAAAACAGAGGTGCTGGATGCTTCTAGTATTCAAAAAGAGGATTACACCTTGACGACATATTTAAGTCAAAAGGCACATGCTAGAAATATTAAATTGTCAAGTCTATGGGTGAAAAAAGCAGAGATAAGTTACCAATTTCCAATTACATTTAAAGTAAAAGTAACAGAATACACGGTTGTTGCTTATGATTATTCTGGGGAGCAGTATTTCCTAGTATTATCTAGTGGAGAAGAAATTGCTACTCCGGTTAAAAAATCCCAGTTGCCAAAAAGTTATATAACACTTGATTTTTCAGATAAAGCAATGCTTAAGAAATTTGTGCAACAATTATCAGGTATTTCTAATACAATCAAATCAGAAATTCAAACGGTTCAGCATACACCAAGTAAAGCGACTGAGGATTTGCTGACAATCACTATGACAGATGGAAATAAAATCTTAGTTCCTTTGTCAGAAGTAGCTAAAAAACTACCTTATTATGAAAAAATTAAACCACAATTGACGGAAACAAGTGTTGTGGATATGGAAGCAGGAATATTTAGTTATAGAAATAGCTAAAATAATGCAGAAAATCTACCCAATTTTTATTTTTTTATGTTATAATATGCTTTGAATAACTATAGCTTTTTGATAGTTAAATTGATAAGTGAGAAACTTGGTAGATAGAGAGGAATGGTCTAATGGCTAGAGATGGCTTTTTTACAGGATTAGATATAGGAACCAGCTCCATTAAGGTCTTGGTAGCAGAACATGTAAACAATGAATTAAACGTAATCGGAGTTAGTAATGCAAAAAGTGCTGGCGTAAAAGATGGTATTATTGTAGATATCGAAGCGGCAGCAAGTGCTATAAAATCAGCAATTTCACAAGCAGAAGAAAAAGCAGGAATTTCCATTAAGTTGGTGAACGTTGGTTTGCCTGCTAACCTGTTGCAGATTGAAGCAACACAAGGTATGATTCCTGTGACAAGTGAAACGAAAGAAATTACAGATGCAGATGTTGAAAATGTTGTACGATCTGCTTTGACAAAAAGTATGACTCCAGACCGGGAAGTTATTACCTTTATTCCAGAGGAATTCATCGTAGATGGTTTTCAAGGAATTCGTGATCCTCGCGGAATGATGGGAATTCGTTTAGAAATGCGTGGTCTTCTATATACAGGTCCACGTACTATTCTTCATAATTTGAGAAAAACGGTTGAGCGTGCAGGAGTTCAAGTTGAAAACATTATCATTTCTCCGCTCGCTATGACAAAATCCGTTCTGAATGAAGGAGAGCGTGAGTTTGGTGCAACTGTCATTGATATGGGGGGCGGCCAAACAACTGCAGCTTCTGTTCGCAATCAAGAATTACAATTTACCAATATCTATCAAGAAGGTGGCGAATATGTTACAAAAGACATCTCTAAGGTTTTAAAAACATCTAAGAAGTTGGCAGAGAGCTTGAAGTTTAACTATGGAGAAGCATACGTACCTGCCGCTAGCAATGAGTCTTTCCAAGTGGAAGTAATTGGTGAAGTGGAACCAGTTGAAGTGACAGAGCGTTATTTAGCAGAAATTATTTCAGCGCGTGTTAAACATATCTTTGAACAAATCAAGCAAGATTTAGAGAGAAGACATTTATTAGAGCTTCCAGGTGGTATTGTTATTATTGGAGGCGGTGCGATTTTGCCGGGCGTGGTTGAATTGGCACAAGAAGTTTTCGGTGTTCCCGTTAAATTATATGTTCCAAATCAAATCGGTATTCGTAATCCAGCGTTTGCCCATGTTATTAGTTTATCAGAGTATGCAGGAAACTTATCTGAAGTGGATGTTCTAGCACAAGCTGCTGTTCATGGTGATGAACTTTTACGGCATCAGCCAGTTGAATTCTCTCGTTCAACACAGCAAAGTCAGTCGTTCAATCCGTTGCAACGCTTTACTCAACCACAACAGCCAACTGCGTCTTTGGTTGATGAAGCAGTAGAAGAAGTTGAACGTCCAGAACCACTTCCAACACAATCTCAACAGCCAAAAGAAAAATTGACAGATCGTGTTCGAAATCTACTTGGCAATATGTTTGATTAAAGGAGAAGGTAATACATTATGACATTTTCATTTGATGCAGCTGCGGCACAGGGAGCAGTAATTAAAGTTATTGGTATCGGTGGTGGTGGTGGTAATGCCATTAACCGCATGATTGATGAAAGAGTATCAGGCGTTGAATTTATCGCTGCCAATACAGATGTGCAAGCTCTGAGTGGCTCAAAAGCAGAAACAGTTATTCAGCTTGGACCAAAGTTGACTCGCGGTCTAGGTGCTGGAGGACAGCCTGAAATCGGTCGTAAAGCGGCTGAAGAAAGCGAAGAAGTGTTGACGGAAGCTCTTACGGGAGCTGATATGGTGTTCATTACTGCTGGTATGGGCGGTGGCTCTGGTACAGGTGCTGCACCAGTTATTGCTCGTATTGCAAAAGGTCTTGGTGCCTTAACTGTTGCAGTTGTTACTCGTCCGTTTGGCTTTGAAGGAAGTAAGCGTGGTAACTTTGCTATTGAAGGAATCAATGAACTTCGTGAGCATGTAGACACACTTCTTATCATTTCAAACAATAATTTACTTGAAATTGTTGATAAGAAAACTCCTCTTCTTGAAGCATTGAGCGAAGCAGACAATGTCCTTCGTCAAGGTGTACAAGGAATTACGGACTTGATTACAAGCCCAGGACTTATTAACCTTGACTTTGCCGATGTAAAAACCGTTATGGCAAATAAAGGTGATGCTCTTATGGGAATCGGTATTGGTAGTGGCGAAGAACGTGTTATTGAAGCTGCACGTAAGGCTATCTATTCACCGCTTCTTGAAACAACGATTGATGGAGCTGAAGATGTCATTATCAACGTTACAGGTGGTCTTGATATGACCTTGATTGAAGCAGAAGAAGCATCAGAAATCGTCAATCAAGCAGCAGGTCATGGTGTTAATATTTGGTTGGGTACTTCTATTGACGATAGCATGAAAGATGAAATTCGTGTGACAGTTGTTGCAACGGGTGTTCGTCAAGAAAAAATTGATCGAGTAAGTGGTGTTCGTCCAGTTGCTCAACAAAATTCTTATGCAGCTGGAACTCGTGAAAATCGTAATTCTAGAGGAAGCCAAGGTTATGACCGTAACTTTGATTTGACTGAACATCTTGAAGTTCCAAAGCCAAGTCGTCAACGGACAGAAGCGCCACAGGCTTCAGCATTTGGTGATTGGGATTTGCGTCGTGAAAATATTGTTCGCTCAACAGATGCGAGTGCTGCACCAGCTATAGAGCGTTATGAAGACACTAGTTCTGATGACGATGAATTAGAAACACCACCTTTCTTTAAAAACCGTTAAAATGGATTTAGAAAAGAATACATATCAAGTTTTGGAAAATGTAGCGCAAGCTACTCAAAAAGCCAATCGCTCAAAAAATTCAGTAGAAGTAATAGCTGTCACCAAATATGTTGACAGCTCTACTGCTAAAGAGCTGGTTAAAGCAGGAATTCATCATATCGGTGAAAATCGAGTTGATAAATTTCTAGAGAAATATCAGGCTCTGAAAGATGAACGTGTAACTTGGCACTTAATTGGTACACTTCAAAGGCGGAAAGTGAAAGATGTCATCAATTATGTTGACTATTTCCATGCCTTAGATTCAGTAAAATTAGCTCAAGAAATCAACAAAAGAGCTGAACATATCATTAAATGCTTTTTACAAGTAAATATTTCCAAAGAAGCTAGTAAACATGGTTTTGCTATAGAGGAAATAGATACGATTTTACCTGAGCTAGAAAAACTTGAAAACATTCAGATTGTAGGTTTGATGACAATGGCACCGATTGAAGCAGATGAAGCGGAATTAAATGCCATTTTCCAACAAGCCTATAAATTACAGCAAAGATTACAACGTAAACAGTTACCTAATATGCCTTTTACTGATTTAAGTATGGGAATGAGCCGTGATTATGCAATAGCTATTGCAAATGGTTCGACTTTTGTCAGAATTGGTATTGCATTTTTTAAATAGGAAAGTATTATGTCTCTTAAAGATAGATTTGATAAATTCATTGATTACTTTACAGAAGATGGTGAAGACGCAAGCGTTCAAACGCCAGAGTTGCCACCACGTGTGAGTAATCAATCTACACCTACCAAAGAAAGACTAGTACATACAGCGAGTAGCTCTTCACAATCTTCTACAAAGTCGGGAGCAAATGAGAACATTACTCGTCTGCATGCACGTCAGCAAGAATTGGCACAACATCGGACAATTTCAGATGACAAAGTGACAATCAATGTTCGTTATCCAAGAAAATATGAAGAAACAACTGAAATTGTTGATTTGTTAATTGTTAATGAAAGCATTTTGATTGATTTTCAATATATGACAGAAGTGCAAGCTCGTCGTTGTTTGGATTATTTGGATGGTGCTCGTTATGTGCTTGCAGGAAATATAAAAAAAGTTGCAAGTACAATGTACCTTTTAACACCAATCAATGTTGTTGTAAATGTTGAGGATTTGAAATTACCTGAGGATTTACAAAGTGGCGAATTTGATTTTGATATGAAACGTAGATAAAAACATGGTTTGGATTGTAAATATACTTTATAATTTAGTGAGATTATATTCATTTATTTTAGTGGTGTATGCTCTTTTATCATGGTTTCCAGGTGCCTATCAAACGTCGTTTGGTCAGTTGATTCTGCGGATAGTAGAGCCTGTTTTAAAACCATTTCAACGTTTCAACCTACAATTTGCTGGGATTGATTGGACGGTTCTTGTCGTTATCTTTCTTCTGAATTTTGTTTCTGGCATCATTTTGAATGCCCTTTTGCTTTTAGCTTAAATTCATGAAGAATACCAAATATTTATACCAACATTTTGCTGAAGAAGATCGTGAATTTGTTGATAAAAGTTTAGAACAGATGCAGCGAGTTGAAGATTCTTATTCTTTTGAAGTGACTTCATTTGTAAATCCACATCAAGTTGAAGTTTTGCGAAATCTTGGGAATCGCTTACAATTGCAAATGTTTTCAAGTTCGGATTATTATACGAGTGAATTTGCTAAAGTCATTATTGCTCCTCTCTACTATGAGTTGCAATTAAATGATTTTGAAATGGATCTGTTAGAAATCAGCTATGCGAATAAATTTCACCATTTCACCCATTCGCAAATAATGGGAACGTTATTGAATCAATTAGGGATTGAACGTAAAGTTTTTGGTGATATTCTTGTAGCTTCAGGTAGAGCACAAATTATGGTAGATAAGAAATTTACTCAATTTTTCATCGATCATATCTCAAGGATAGCAAAGATACCTGTAAAATTAAAGCAAGTAGATTTTTCACAACAAATTATCGCTCAAACTGATTCAAAACTAAGAGATGTGCTTGTCTCTAGTATGCGTTTGGATAAAGTGGTAGCTGCCTCATTTCATTTGTCACGAAGCATTGCCACTCGGCTGATAGCAACAAAGCAAGTTAAGGTAAACTATTCTACGCTGGATAATCCCAGTCATCATTTGTTATTAAATGACTTGATTAGTGTACGAGGATATGGGAGAGTAAAAGTTTTAAGAGAAAATGGCTTTTCAAAAAATGGAAAGTACAAATTAACTGTTGAATTATTGTCTAGTAAGTAAGGAGAAAATATGGCTATTACATCATTAGAAATTAAAGATAAAGCTTTTGCTCATAAATTTAGAGGATATGATGTTGACGAAGTAGATGAATTTCTTGATATCATTGTCCAAGATTACGAAGATTTAGTGCGTGTCAATCATGAACAAGAGTCAAAAATTAAAAATCTGGAAGAACGTTTGACCTATTTTGACGAGATGAAGGATTCCCTTAGCCAGTCTGTATTGATTGCACAAGATACAGCAGAACGTGTAAAACAAGCGGCAAATGACCGTTCTGAAAACATTGTTCATAAGGCTGAGCAAGAAGCCCAACATTTGTTGGATGAGGCAAAATACAAGGCTAATGAAATTCTTCGTCAAGCGACTGATAATGCTAAGAAAGTGGCTGTTGAAACAGAAGAGTTGAAAAATAAAACGCGTGTTTTCCACCAACGTTTAAAATCAACCATTGAAAGTCAATTAAGCATTGTGAATTCTTCAGAATGGGAAGATATTCTTCGCCCAACAGCTACTTACTTGCAGACTAGTGATGAAGCCTTTAAAGAAGTTGTTCAGTCTGCTTTGGGTGAAGTCGTAACGACTCCAGAAGAAGATGAAGTGGATGTGACGCGTCAGTTCTCTCCAGAGGAAATGGAAGAATTACAAAGACGCATTGAAGAAGCAAATCGTGAATTAGCCGAAACACAAGCGTTTGAAACATTAGATGAGTCTGTCTTAGGATTAAATCTGACAAATGCTGAGACTTCAACAGATAACTCAGAAGCTACTTCAATAGAATCTGTAGATATTTTATAAGAGAATGTAAAAACAAGATGCTAACAAAATATTCGCAGCGAGCAGGTGACGGTGAGAGACCTGTAATTCCTTTTGTTAGGATTATCATTTTGCAAACTTAAATCTGAAAACAGTAAGATTTAACGCTTAACTCACGTTACGAGTAAGAGGGATAGGAATCTTATTCTTGTCTAAATGAAGGTGGTACCACGAATTTTCGTCCTTTGGATGAATTTGTGGTTTTTTTATTTTAATTTGTTACTAATATGAAAAAGGAGAACTTATGAAATTAAAAGAAACTCTTAATCTTGGAAAAACAGCTTTTCCAATGCGTGCTGGTTTGCCGAATAAAGAACCTCTTTGGCAAAAAGAATGGGAAGATGCAAAATTGTATCAACGCCGTCAAGAATTGAATGAAGGAAAACCGCACTTCACACTTCACGACGGGCCTCCGTATGCTAATGGAAATATTCACGTTGGTCATGCCATGAATAAGATTTCAAAAGATATTATTGTGCGTTCAAAATCGATGTCTGGCTACTATGCACCTTACATTCCAGGTTGGGATACTCATGGCCTTCCAATTGAGCAAGTCCTAGCGAAGCAAGGTGTGAAACGCAAAGAAATAGATTTGGCAGAGTATTTAAAACTTTGTCGCGATTATGCACTGAGTCAAGTAGACAAGCAACGGGAAGATTTCAAACGCTTAGGTGTTTCTGGTGATTGGGAGCATCCGTATGTGACGTTGACTCCGGATTATGAAGCTGCTCAAATTCGCGTATTTGGAGAAATGGCGAAAAAAGGCTATATCTACCGCGGTGCGAAGCCGGTTTATTGGTCATGGTCATCTGAATCAGCTCTTGCAGAGGCAGAAATTGAGTATCATGATTTGGTTTCAACCTCTCTTTACTATGCAAATAAGGTAAAAGACGGCAAAAATGTGCTAGATACAGATACTTATATTGTAGTTTGGACGACAACACCATTTACTATTACGGCTTCTCGCGGTTTGACAGTAGGTGCTGACTTTGATTATGTTGTGGTAAAACCAGCTGGGGAAAGCCGTAAATTTGTTGTTGCTGCTGACTTGCTCAATAGCTTGTCTGAAAAATTTGGCTGGGAAGATGTGGAGGTCTTGGCAACTCATCGCGGTGCTGAACTGAACCATATCGTGACAGAGCACCCGTGGGATGAGGAAGTAGATGAATTGGTGATTCTTGGTGACCACGTTACACTAGATTCAGGTACAGGGATTGTCCATACAGCTCCTGGTTTTGGTGAGGACGACTACAATGTTGGAGTTGCAAATGGCTTAGAAGTAGCCGTTACAGTCAATGAACGTGGTATCATGATGGAAAATGCTGGCCCAGATTTTGCAGGGCAATTTTATGACAAGGTAGTTCCTACAGTAATTGAAAAGTTAGGTCAACTTCTCCTTGCGCAAGAAGAAATTTCTCACTCCTACCCATTTGACTGGCGGACGAAAAAGCCAATTATTTGGCGTGCGGTACCGCAATGGTTTGCTTCAGTTTCAAAATTCCGTCAGGAAATTCTTGATGAGATTGAAAAAGTGAAGTTCCACTCTGAATGGGGTAAAGTTCGTCTTTACAATATGATCCGTGACCGTGGAGATTGGGTCATTTCGCGTCAGCGGGCTTGGGGAGTGCCACTTCCAATCTTCTATGCGGAGGACGGCACACCGATTATGACAGAGCAAACAATTGAGCATGTGGCTGAGCTCTTTGCGGAACATGGCTCTATCATTTGGTGGCAACGAGAAGCGAAAGATTTGCTTCCAGAAGGATTTACTCATCCAGGATCACCAAATGGTACATTCACTAAAGAAACGGACATCATGGACGTGTGGTTTGATTCTGGTTCTTCTTGGAATGGTGTGGTGGTCAATCGTCCTGAATTGACTTATCCTGCTGACCTTTATCTTGAAGGGTCAGACCAGTATCGTGGTTGGTTCAACTCATCGCTTATCACATCGGTTGCCAACCATGGTGTAGCTCCTTATAAACAAATTCTTTCACAAGGGTTTGCTTTGGACGGTAAAGGCGAGAAAATGTCGAAGTCTCTCGGCAACACGATTTCTCCAAGTGATGTTGAAAAACAATTTGGTGCGGAAATCTTGCGGCTTTGGGTGACGAGTGTGGATTCTAGCAACGATGTGCGTATCTCTATGGATATTCTTGGTCAAGTGTCTGAAACCTACCGAAAAATCCGTAACACCTTGCGCTTCTTGATTGCGAATACCTCTGATTTTAATCCAAAAGAAGACGCTGTTGCTTATGATGACCTTCGCTCTGTTGATAAGTATATGACCGTTCGATTTAATCAACTTGTCAAGACGATTCGTGAGGCTTATGCCGACTTTGAATTTTTAGATATTTACAAAGCGATTGTAAACTTCGTGACAGTTGATTTATCAGCTTTTTATCTTGATTTTGCAAAAGATGTTGTCTATATTGAAGCAGCTAAATCATTGGAACGCCGTCAAATGCAGACCGTCTTTTATGATATTTTAGTAAAAATTACAAAATTGTTGACCCCAATTCTTCCACATACAGCAGAAGAAATCTGGTCTTACTTAGAACATGAGCCAGAAGAATTTGTTCAATTAGCGGAATTGCCAGATGCGTTGACTTTCCCTAATGAGGAAGAACTGTTAGATACTTGGACAGCCTTTATGAACTTCCGTAGTCAAGCGCAAAAAGCTTTGGAAGAAGCACGTAACAAAAAAGTGATTGGAAAATCCTTGGAAGCTCACTTGACTGTTTATCCAAATGAAGTCGTGAGAATGCTACTTGAAGCGGTTAATAGCGACGTTGCGCAACTTCTCATTGTCTCTAAATTAACAATCGCAGACGGGGAAGCTCCTGAAAGTGCTATTGCTTTCGAGGATGTAGCTTTTACAGTTGAGCATGCAGAAGGACAAGTTTGTGAACGTTGCCGTCGGGTAGATGAAACAGTCAAAGAACGTAGCTATCATGCAATTGTTTGTGACCACTGTGCAGAAATCGTTGAAGAACATTTTGCGCAAGCAGTTACAGAAGGATTTGAAACAAAATAATCAAAAGGGAGTGGGACAAAAATCGGTAAT
>NZ_KV813959.1:0-58234 GCF_001813805.1 Streptococcus sp. HMSC066F10 | reverse complement strand
AAAGGGAGTGGGACAAAAATCGGTAATTTCAGAGAAATTTGATTCTGTCGTCCCACCCACTCAACCACTGCGGCTTGCAAGAAACTCATAAAAATCTGACGAGGTTAAGGACTTTCAGCCTCGTCATTTTTTAATTCCAAAGTTGCAAATGCAACTAATGTATGTTATGCTGATTTTATTGAGAATTTTCTATTTTATTGAGAATGGCTTCTAGTTGAAAGAGCTCGGAAGATGTCAGATTTTTCATAACAGACTGAATATAGATTGTTTCAAATCCAATCAATCGGTCGTAGATTTGCAAAGCCTTCGTCGTAGGGAAAAGCTCTTTAAATTTCTTATTTTTAGAGTTGACTTTCTTTGTGATAAATCCTTTGTCCTCTAGTTTTCTAAGGGAGCGACTAAGTGTTGTTTTATCAATTTTTACCATATGAGAAAGTTGAGATTGATTCAGTCCTTCATGCTCAACAATGCAGATAAGGATAAGAAAGAGATTATTATCTAGGTTGTATTGGCTGGCTTCATGATTCATATTCATCGTGGCTTGGCGAGAAATTATGCCCATTTGACGAAAGAGATGACGATAATCCATAAAAGGCTCCTTTTATAGTTGCATTTACAATTATCATATAATAAAGAAGAAGGGAAAACAAGTATGTGGTATAAAAAGATATTTGAGGAATTAACCACCTTAGAATTTTATAAATGCTTGAAATTACGTTTGGAAACATTTGTCGTAGAGCAAAATAGTGTTTATAATGATTTGGATGAGCACGACTTAGAAGCGATCCATATTTTTCATGAAAATGAAGCCGGCGAGGTAGATGCTTATGCGAGAGTATTTGAAACGGGCACTACCATTCATTTTGGACGTGTCGTAACAGCGGCTTCTACTTGCGGTCAAGGGCTTGGTCGTAAGTTGGTCCAAGCTATTATGGAGACTTGTGCTGAAAAATGGCCTGAAAAAGAGATCTACATAGAGGCGCAAGAGCAGGTGGTGGGCTTGTATGAGAAATTTGGATTTGAAGCTGTTAGTGAACCCTTCATCTTAGAATCACGAGTACATGTGAAAATGGTTTACAAACGAGAATAAATGGGAAAATAAGTTTTGATAATGAGAAACGAAAGAGTCTGTTCCTAAAATAATTTAAGCCATTTTAAGAAAAGCACTCTATTTTAGTGGAAAATATGATAGAATAGCTGATAGGAGGAACAGTATGTTTCATAAAAGTAAGTTATTTTTTTGGACAACAGAAGTCTTACTACTAACCATTATCTTTTTTATCTGGCGGCAAATGGACGGCTTGATTTCCCCTTTTGTGAGCGTTTTAAATACGGTTTTAATTCCTTTTCTAATTGCGGGATTTTTGTACTATGTGACGAATCCTTTAGTGAAATTCCTAGAGAAAGAGCTGAAAATTAAGAGAATTTTTGGAATTTTGATTACCTTGGTTCTCTTGTTTGGAATTATTGCTCTGGGCATTATTTATCTGCTACCTATTTTGATTACGCAGTTGACAAGTTTGATTTCTTCTAGTCAAAATGTTTATGGGGAATTGCAAAATTGGATTAACCAGCTATCGCAGCACTCTCTCTTTAAAAATCTGAATATCCAGTCTATTATTAAGCAGTTAAATTTGTCTTATGTGGATATTTTGCAAAATATTTTAAATAGTGTCACCAATAGTCTGGGGAGTGTCGTTTCAGCAGTAGTGAATACATTTTTGATTCTCATCATGACGCCGATCTTTTTGGTCTATTTCTTAATTGACGGGGATAAATTACTGCCCATGTTGGAAAGAACTGTTTTGAAGCGGGATAAGCTCAACATCACGAAATTATTGACCAATCTTAATGCAACGATTGCTCGGTATATTAGTGGGATTTCGATTGATGCGTTTATTATTGGAACGTTGGCTTTCATTGGCTATAGTGTTATTGGTCTGAAATATGCTTTGATATTTGCTATTTTTTCTATGATTACTAATCTTATTCCTTATGTGGGTCCAAGCATTGGGTTGATTCCGATGATTATCACTTATCTGATTGCTGATCCGAAAAAAATGGTGATTGCAGTTATATATATGTTAATTGTGCAGCAAATTGACGGAAATATTCTCTATCCACGGATTGTAGGTGGCGTGATGAAGGTGCATCCAATTACCATTATGGTTCTCTTGCTTTTGTCAAGTAATATTTATGGGATTGTTGGGATGATTGTAGCGATTCCGATTTATTCTATTTTGAAAGAAATTGCAAAATTCCTAGCGAATTTATATGATAATCATCGAGCTGCACAGGAGCAAAAGAAAAATGAGGAGTACGGAATTATTAATAAATAAGAATGGGATGATGAATAAATTCAAAATCTGAAAGATGAATAGACATTCAGAAGGACTGTGTCTTAATGTTTTAGAATGATGAATATAGGGAAGTGGAAGCAAGCTAAATGTAACAAAAATTTAGTTTGGAATTCCACTCCTTTTTCTTTCTAATACGTTTTATTAAAACCATAAGTGTATTTTTATGCTAAAATAGAACTAATAAGATAGAGGAGGTACACTTATGGTAACACGTCGTAAATATTCTCCGCAGGAAATAAGAAAAAATTCTTCTTATTTCTCTCCTTTGAAGGCAATAATTGAAACAGCTTTTTATGAAAATCAGGTTGTTGCAATAAAAACAGTGGAATAAGCTTATCAATTGGCTTCCGCAGCTGCTGGGACAGTTGTCTTAGATATGCCTGTCATTCATACAAAGGAATTGGGCTTGCCTTCTTATGCTCGCGTTTTATTAACGAATTATGGAGCAGTCGTTGGTCGAACGGCCAAAGCTCGACGGATTTGGTAGGGACAGTGAGGAAGATGAAAAGCTGCTTTCAATAGTACGCAGTGCAATCTATCAGGCTCATCATCGAAAATTTTATAAGGCAGATGCAGTTGTGGGGCTCGCTGAAGCCTTCATGGCTTGTGCTCATCTCATGGTTCCTGAAGATGAAATCAACAATCTCTATTCTTGGCTTTTAAACTTACAAATTTTGGATGAAGAGTTTAAAAATCGTTTGAGAGTTTCTAAAAAGTACGATGAAAATGACATATTTGTTTTTTTCGATCCCAAATGGAAGCATCCAGATTATCCTGAAGGATTGGTATATTTTGATACTCAGCACAATTGTGTCATTATTTTGGGTTTAAATTACTTTGGTGAGTTGAAAAAAGCGACTTTAACCTTAGCTTGGGCAACCGCTGCTAGAAATGGTTATGTGGCGTGTCATGGCGGCTTGAAAATCTTTAAACAAAAAGAGGTTGAAAAGCAAGACTATGTAGCCTCCTTCTTTGGTTTATCTGGTTCAGGGAAATCCACACTGACACATGCCAAACACAATGGAAAATATGATATTAAGGTTTTGCATGATGATGCCTTTATTATTTCTGTCAAAGATGGGTCTTCCATTGCTTTGGAACCGTCCTATTTTGATAAAACGAATGACTATTCCATTGGACATAGGGAGCAGGACTTTTTTGTAACAGTTCAGAATTGTGGTGTGACACTGGATGACAATGGTCTAAAAAAATTGGTGACAGAGGACATTCGAAATGGAAATGGTCGGACAGTTAAGTCTCGTTTTGCAACGCTAAATCGGGTCGATCGAATTGATGAACCTATCCAAGCCATTTTCTGGATTATGAAAGATGATTCTCTTACACCCTTGGTTAAAATTAACGATTCGCTGATAGCTTCTACGATGGGTTGTACCTTGATGGCCAAGCGTTCCAATGCTGAAAATGTGATTGGCAAGCATGATGATTTGGTGATTGAACCTTATGCCAATCCATTTAGAGTGTATCCCTTGGTGGAAGATTATCGGATATTCCGTAGTCTCTTTGAATCTGGTGTCGACTGCTATATCATCAATACTGGATTTTATATGGGCAGGGGAATTTCAAAAGAGGTCAGTCTGAGTATTATTGAAAAAATTGTTGATGAAGAAGCAGATTTTAAACCATTTGGACCGTTGGAAGGTTTTGAATATATGGAATGTGAGGGCTATCCTGTTCCAAGTTTTGATTCTCGCTATAAACAATTAATCAGAGAAAGAATGCAGGTACGGTTAAATTTCTTGCTTGCTTTCAACCAAAAATACCCGAAAACGGCACTTCCTATTGATGCAATTTCACGCTTGGAAACAGTTCTGCAAAATTTAGAAGCCTAAACAATCGATTTTCTTCTTTGCAATCTTCCTTCAAACTTTCTTTTTAACACTCCCTGTGCAAGAAGTCAAAAAGTATGCTATAATTAAGATTACTTATATATGAGGAGAGAATATTCATGGAAGACCCTAGCAGTCAGACCTTGTTACTGCAAGCTTTATTATTACTGATTTTAACGCTATTGAACGCCTTTTTTTCAGCAGCAGAGATGGCGATGGTATCTTTAAATCGCGCTCGTGTAGAGCAAAAAGCTGAAGAAGGCGATGCAAAATACATTCGTTTGTTAAAAGTCTTGGAAAATCCTAATCATTTTCTGTCCACTATTCAAGTTGGGATTACTTTGATTACAATTTTGTCAGGAGCTAGTTTGGCTAATACACTCGGTCGGGAAATTGCTTCTTGGATGGGAAATTCTGAGACAGCAAGAGCGATTGCAAGCTTCTTATCTGTTGCTATTTTGACTTATATTTCGATTGTTTTTGGTGAATTGTATCCAAAGAGAATCGCTCTGAACCTCAAAGATTCCCTAGCAGTTCGTACAGCGCCAGTTATCATCTTTTTGGGAAAAATTGTCAGTCCCTTTGTTTGGCTTTTATCAGCTTCTACCAATCTGCTCAGTCGAATCACTCCCATGACTTTTGATGATGCAGATGAGAAAATGACACGTGATGAGATTGAGTATATGCTGACCAATAGTGAAGAAACATTGGATGCAGATGAAATTGAAATGCTGCAGGGGATTTTTTCACTAGATGAGATGGTGGCGCGTGAGGTAATGGTGCCGCGTACCGATGCGTTTATGGTGGACATCAATGATGATACCAAGGAAATTATCGAAAGTATTTTGAGGCAGAATTTCTCACGAATCCCAGTCTATGATGATGACAAGGATAATGTTATTGGACTTATTCACACCAAACGTCTGTTAAATGAGGCGTTTACTAATGGTTTTGATAATATTGTACTACGAAAAATTTTGCAGGAACCGCTCTTTGTGCCAGAAACGATTTTCGTGGATGATTTGCTGACAGAGTTGCGGAACACGCAAAATCAAATGGCGATATTGTTAGATGAATATGGTGGTATGTCTGGTCTGGTAACGTTGGAAGACCTACTGGAAGAAATTGTCGGTGAGATAGATGATGAAACAGATAAGGCTGAAGTAGAGGTGTATCAGGTTTCTGACCATACTTATTTCGTCCTTGGCACCATGAGTTTGAATGACTTTAACGAGTATTTTGAAGTTGAACTGGAAAGTGATGACGTTGATACCATTGCGGGTTATTATTTGACGGGCGTAGGCTCGATACCCGACGTGAAAGAGCGTTTGAGTTATGAAGTGGAAAGTCAGGGCAAAAAGCTCATTTTAACCAATGATAAGGTAAAAAATGGACGTGTGACAAAGCTCAAAGTAGAAGTTTCTGAAATAGTAGAAGAAGAGGAAGAAGTTGAGAAATAATCTCTGCTTCTTTCGTTTTTCAAAAATTGATAAGTTTGCTTTACTTTTTATAAATATGTGAATGGCATTAAAAATAAAGGAAGCAGATCGATGACAACGACATTCTTCCTTTTTGGCTATTTTTAATATTGAAGAGTGAATTTTGTGAAGGGTCATGATCATTTTTGCCGTTTGGAAAAGTCAACGAAACGGAATTTTTCGAGTTTATGACGACTATCTGTAAACTGAAATTGTTGTCCGTCTGCAAGATAAACTTTGGATTTGACAGAGACGACATGGTGGTCATTTCCAATGTTCATCAATATTTTATCGCGATTGGTGGCTGGATCAATTGTGATTTCTTTTTGGGCGTAAGAAATGTGTAGTCCCAGTTCATCTTCTAAATAAGCATAAATTGAATGTTCTGCAATTTCACGGCTAATAGAAGGGACAAAACTCTTATCAAGGTAATCAATATCCAAGACGGAGGCAATCCCGTCAACGACCCTTTGGCGAATAATCCGCCACACCAGACGGTATTCAGGAAAACCAGTAAGACTGGATAATTTTTTATCAACTGTAATTTTTTCTAACTGTATGACATTGGTTTTAGAATTCATTCCATGTTGCCGAACAAGTTCTTGGTAACTAGTTAGGTTGGAAACAGGAAAGTCAATCTGTTCTTGTTGGATGACTTTAGAGCCTTGACCTCTCATTTTTTGAATGAGACCAGCTTTTTGAAGCAAATCAAGCGATTTACGAATCGTGTCACGGCTGACCTTGTAGGTCTGGACAAGTTCGTGTTCGCTAGGAAGATAATCATTCATCTGATATTTCTCGTTTAGAATATCTTGTTCTAAGAGTTTAAAAATTTGTTCATATTTTTTCATGATATCCTCACTTGTTTTCTTTTTAGCATACAACTAAATAAATTTTACCAAAAAAGAGCCTTTTTTACCACGAACAACTTGCAGACATCTTTGGTATCGTTTACAATAAATGTATCAATCAATTGTACAATGATGAAAAAAAGAAGGAGAGTGTTAGGTTAAGCCTAGCCAAACAGAAAATGGGAAAATTTGAGAAAGACGCCAAGACGCTATTAGAGGCTATCGGCGGCAAGGGAAATATCTCAGCTGTCAGCCATTGTGCAACTCGGATGCGCTTTGTATTGGCAGATGAAAAGAAGGCGGACGTAAAAGCAATTGAAGCCATTCCAGCTGTAAAGGGAACTTTTACAAATGCAGGGCAGTTTCAGGTCATTATCGGAAATGATGTGCCGATTTTCTACAATGATTTTACAGCTGTTTCAGGGATTGAAGGAGTATCAAAAGAAGCAGCCAAAGCTGCTGCCAAAAGCAATCAGAATCCAGTACAGCGTGTCATGACAATGCTGGCGGAAATTTTCACTCCAATTATTCCAGCCATTATCGTTGGGGGGCTAATTCTCGGTTTCCGCAATATTCTGGAAGGTGTGCAGATTCAGGCACTCGGTCAAAAAATGGTTGACGGTGTTGCTCAGTTTGCTAAAGACGGTACTCCGATTTACAATACGATTGTGGATGTATCACAGTTCTGGAGCGGAGTAAACTCATTCTTGTGGCTGCCGGGTGAAGCGATTTTCCACTTCTTACCTGTTGGTATTGTTTGGTCTGTTTCTCGTAAAATGGGAACCAGCCAGATTTTGGGAATTGTTCTTGGGATCTGTTTGGTGTCACCACAATTGCTCAATGCGTACTCAGTAGCCAGCACACCGGCTTCAGAAATTGCTAAAAACTGGGTATGGGATTTTGGTTTCTTCACAGTTAAAAAAATTGGATACCAAGCACAAGTTATTCCAGCTCTGCTTGCAGGATTATCGCTATCTTATCTTGAAATCTTCTGGCGCAAACGCATTCCAGAAGTTGTGTCCATGATTTTTGTGCCATTCTTATCCTTGATTCCAGCTTTGATTCTAGCGCATACAGTCCTTGGTCCAATTGGTTGGACACTTGGACAATGGCTTTCAACAGCGGTGCTTGCTGGTCTGACTGGTCCTGTTAAATGGCTCTTTGGTGCGATATTTGGTGCCCTCTATGCACCGTTTGTTATCACTGGTCTGCACCACATGACCAATGCCATTGATACACAGCTGGTTGCAGATACAGGCGGTACGGCGCTATGGCCAATGATTGCCTTGTCCAATATCGCTCAAGGTTCAGCTGTATTTGCTTACTATCTGATGAACCGTCATAATGAACGTGAAGCACAGATTTCTCTGCCAGCAACGATTTCTGCTTATCTAGGTGTTACAGAACCAGCCCTTTTCGGGGTCAACGTGAAGTACGTCTACCCATTTGTGGCAGGGATGATTGGTTCTTCTATCGCAGGTCTCTTATCCGTAACCTTTAACGTAACAGCCAATGCTATCGGAATCGGTGGAATTCCAGGTATCTTATCTATCCAAGCTAAATACATGCTTCCATTCTTCCTTATTATGTTAGTAGCTATTGCAGTACCGATGATTTTGACTTTCTTCTTCCGCAAGACAGGCATGTTTACAAAGACAGAAGATGAAAGTGTCAAATCACCGCAAATTGAAGCCATTGACGAAGCAAAAGAAGCCGCTCCAAAAGTAGATTTTGCAGAAATTGCTAGCCCACTGGCTGGGGAAGTCAAAGAATTAAGCCAAGCAACCGACCCTGTCTTTGCTCAAGGCGTGATGGGACAAGGAGTTGTCATTCTTCCACGTGAGGGAGAACTGGTGGCCCCTGTGAACGGGACGGTATCAGTGCTTTTCCCAACCAATCATGCTGTTGGAATCGTGTCAGATGAAGGTGTCGAATTACTCATGCATATCGGTATGGACACAGTTAATCTCGACGGCAAAGGTTTTGAAGCTCATGTGGCTCAAGGAGACAGAGTGAGCGTAGGTCAGAAACTGGTTAGTTTTGATATAGCAGCTATTCAGGAAGCTGGCTTAGTGACTGAAACACCTGTGATTATCACAAATCAAGAGCAATTTCAGGCTGATGAACAGAGAACATTACCGCGGACTGTCGAACGTGGAGATAAGCTGATGACAGCTACTCGAATCGGGTAAAATGTTTGATACGATCTATGGTGAGCAGGATTTTATCTAACGAATGGACAAATTTATCTCAGTAATCCATTTGCCTCACTACTGGAAATCCAAGCAGCAATCTCTTAACGAGAGGCAAAAAGGCTCGTACAAAGAATAAAAGTAACGATAAAGGGGAGGAGCGCAAGCCCCGCCTCTTTCTTTTAGAAAATAGAAAAGGAAGACAAATGGCATTAGATAAGACAAAAGTCGTCTATCAAATTTATCCAAAATCATTTAAAGACACGACTGGCAATGGGCTAGGAGATTTTCAAGGCATTATTGAGAAAATTCCTTACCTCAAAGAATTAGGAGTGGATATGGTCTGGCTCAATCCTTTCTATCCCAGCCCGCAGCGTGATAATGGTTATGATATTTCAGATTATACGGCTGTCAACCCTCTTTTTGGGACGATGTCTGACTTTGAAGAGATGGTCCAAGTTGGGAAAGAATACGGCATTGACTTCATGCTGGATATGGTCTTAAATCATTGCTCGACCGAGCATGAATGGTTTCAAAAAGCTTTAGCTGGCGATCCGTACTACCAAGATTTTTTCTTTCTGCGTGATGAGCCGACAGACTGGCTGTCTAAGTTTGGCGGCAGCGCCTGGTCACCTTTTGGCGACACTGGCAAGTACTACCTGCACCTCTTTGATGTGACGCAGGCTGATCTCAACTGGCGCAATCCTTATGTCCGCGAAGAACTTTTCAAAGTTGTCAATTTTTGGCGGGACAAGGGTGTCAAAGGTTTTCGCTTTGATGTCATCAATCTGATTGGAAAAGATGAGGTGTTGGAAAACTGTCCGGAAAATGATGGTAAGCCTGCCTATACGGACAAGACCATTGTACATGACTACCTGCACATGCTGAATGAAGCGACTTTCGGACAGGCTAACTCATTTATAACTGTCGGAGAAATGAGTGCGACTACTATTGAAAACTGCATTCTCTATACAGATCCGGCACGTCACGAATTGTCTATGGCTTTCAATTTCCATCATTTGAAGGTGGATTATGAAAATGGTCAAAAATGGAGCTTGAAAAAATTTGATTTCGAGGAACTCAAGCATCTTTTCCATACGTGGGGCAAGGAAATGAGTGACCATGATGGCTGGAGTGCTCTATTTTGGAACAACCACGACCAGCCACGTGCCTTAAATCGTTTTGTTGATGTTCAGCATTTCCGCAATGAAGGAGCAACCATGCTTGCGGCCAGCATTCATCTATCTCGCGGCACGCCGTATATTTATATGGGAGAAGAAATCGGCATGGTGGATCCAGACTATGACTCTATGGCAGATTATGTGGATGTGGAGTCTATCAATGCCTATCAGATGCTGCTGGAGCAAGGCAAAACACCAGAAGAAGCTTTTGCAATTATTCAGGCCAAATCTCGCGATAATTCTCGCACTCCCATGCAGTGGGGTGATTCAGCAAATGCTGGCTTTACGACAGGCACCCCTTGGCTCAAAGCAGGGAAATCTTATCCTGAAATCAATGTTGAAAATGAGATACAAGGACCGATTTTCACTTTCTATCAAAAACTGATTGCCCTTCGTAAGGAGCTTCCTATTATTGCCGAAGGCAGCTATCAACCAGCTTATGAAGATAGTCAGCAAGTTTATGCTTTTGAGCGTCAATTAGGTGACGAAAAACTTTTGGTACTCAATAACTTTTATCCAGATCCGATTACGATAGATATTTTACCAGAGTATCAAAATGGCGAAGTGCTCCTTTCCAATTATGAAGAAACTCAAACAGCAGAAGTTGTAACATTAAGACCTTATGAAAGTTTGGCAATTATTGTAAATAAACACTAAATGTAGCAATAAATCCTAAAATCGACTGAACCATTCAGGCGATTTTTTTAAATTTGAAAGAAAGCGCTTGCATCGGCCTTCTGTTTTATTTATAATAATTACGGTAGAAATACATCTCAAGGAAATTTGATTTCTAAATTATGATGTAAAGGAGAATATATGAAAAAAACTTCAAAACAATTGCCTGTATTGTTTGCGACAGCTATTTTGTTAGCTAGTAGCGTTCTAAGTCCTATTGTTCAGGCAAATGAGGCGAGCTCTTCAAGTTCAGAAACTTCTGTAACAACGACTTCAGAGTCTAGTTCTGTTGCTTCGACAACTCAGTCGCAATCATCAGAAACAACTTCTGAAAGTTCAGCAAGCAGTACGAGTAGTACGAATGAGCCAAGTAGCACAAGCGAAGAAACACCTAAGACAGAAGCTTCAAGCAGTGAAGCAAGAGCCGCTGTTTCGGAATTTACCGAGGTAGCTAATATTGGTCAAATTCAAGGCGAAGCACATGAATCGCCTTATAATGGGAAAAAGGTGCGCGTGTCAAGTGTAGTCGTCACTAAAACGGATCGATATGGCTTTTATGCACAAGACATCAAAGCTGACGGGAACACAAAGACTTCAGACGCTATCTATGTAGTTTCAAAGGAAAAAGTAGCTGTTGGAGACCGATTGACGATTGAAGGTGAAGTTAAAGAAGGTTACATGGAGTCGCTCAGCGTCCGTCCGGGGCAAACTTTCCGTAAACCAACTGACAGCTTAACTGTAACACAATTGTTTGCTTCTAAGGTAACGAAAAACGGTACAGCCGCACTACCAGAATCAGTCAATATTTCAGAGCGTATGCCAAAAGATATCGTAGACAATACTCCGACTGTCTACGATCCAGAGCATGACGCCTTGGACTATTGGGAAAGTCTTGAAGGCATGTTGACAACAGTTAAAAAACCTCATGTGCTTGGACCACAATATCGCGGGGATATCTACCTGTTGCCTGCTGGCTATCAAGAATTACCGTTAAATAATATCGGTGGCGTCAATTTACGTCTGAATGTGCAAAATACGGCAACCATTCCAGTTTATGTAGGAAATAAGTTTGTTGCCAAAGCCAAAGATTACTTTAATGAAGATGTTGTTGGAGTCGTGAGTTATCGCAGTAAAGTCTTTAAGTTGGAGCCAACCCAATTACCAGCTTTGCAAGACGGTGGTTTGCAAAGAGAGGTTTCTAAACTTTACCCAAGTGAAGATAAATTGACGATTGCTTCTTACAATATCGAAAACTTCTCGGCGAACAATGCAACGGGCGAAACACCTGACGCAAAAGTGGAGAAAATTGCCAAATCCTTTATCAATGAAATCCATAGTCCAGATATTATCACACTCATAGAAGTTCAAGATAATAATGGAAGTGTCAATGACGGCACAGTAAGTGGTGTTGAAAGCGGGGAAAAGTTAGCTGCTAAGATTAAACAATTAGGTGGCAAAGAGTATAAGTATGTCGAAGTAGCTCCTGTTGACGGTGCAGACGGAGGAAAACCTGGTTCCAATATTCGTGTAGCTTTCTTGTACAATCCTCAACGAGTGAAGCTAGTAGAACGTGAAGCAGGAAGTAGCACAGAAGCGGCTACTTTCAAAGACGGTCATTTGGTGAAAAATCCTGCCAGAATAGCCCCAGCTAATCCAGTATTTGAAAAAGTTAGAAAATCTTTAGCAGCTGAGTTTGAATTTAAAGGCGAACGGATTGTCGTGATTGCCAATCATTTGAAATCCAAGCTCGGGGACGATGCGGTTTATGGTTCAAAACAGCCTGCAGTACAAAATACATTGGCACAACGGATTGAACAAGCTAAGTTGCTGAATGCCTTTGTAAAAGAAGGGTTGAAGCAAAATCCAAATTTGAAGTTTGTCTTAACTGGTGACTTTAATGACTTTGAATTTTCAGAAACTGCCAAAGCAGTGGCTGGTAATGAATTGGTAAATATGATGCTCAATCATGATGCAGCTGATCGGTATTCTTACTTCTACCGTGGCAGCAATCAAAGTTTAGATAATATCTTTATTTCAAAAAATATTGCAGATAAAACAGTATTCTCACCAGTTCATATCAATGCTTCCTTTATGGAAGAACACGGTCGGGCGTCAGATCACGATCCCGTTATTGCACAGCTTGATTTTAGTCAGAAGAAAGGTAATACGACACCGACACAATCAACTGAACCAAAACCTTCTGGTGACACCACAATGCCACCAAATAAAGATGATAAACTAACTAAAAAGAGGATTTTACCATCTACAGGAACAACAGGCGCTGAAGTCGTTGTTGTAGGGATTGTCATCTTAAACGCAACCCTCCTTTGGCGAAAGAAAGTGGCGGATTAAAAGGAATAGATGATAAACGAGAGAGTTTTAGACTTCTCTCGTTTTTTGAAAAACATTGAAAATGAAACCGAAAAACAGATTATTTTCTAAAAAATAGACAAATTGTCCCTCTATCTAGAAAAGAAGTGTTATAATAGTATTATAAAACGTTTTCAAGAGGATAAGACGATGGAAAAAGAAGTCATTGATTATGGAAAAGTAACAGGTATGGTCCATTCAACTGAAAGTTTTGGAGCTGTTGATGGGCCTGGTATCCGTTTCATTGTCTTTTTACAGGGTTGTAAAATGCGTTGCCAATATTGCCACAATCCAGATACATGGGCAATGGAAACCAATAATTCAAGAGAGCGAACGGTTGAAGACGTTTTGCAAGAAGCGCTTCGTTATCGTGGCTTTTGGGGTAAAAAAGGTGGGATTACAGTAAGTGGTGGTGAAGCTCTTTTGCAGATTAATTTTGTGATTGCACTTTTTACCAAAGCTAAAGAATTGGGAATTCATTGTACGTTAGATACTTGTGCGATGCCGTTCCGTAATACACCAGAGTATCTCAAAGTTTTTGATCGCCTGCTTGAAGTGACAGATTTAGTGTTGCTGGATATTAAAGAAATCAATGATGCCCAGCATAAATTTGTGACAGGGCATACCAATAAGAATATTTTGGAATGTGCAAAATATCTGTCTGATAAAGGTGTTCCAATGTGGATTCGCCATGTTTTGGTTCCAACGTTAACAGACCGTGATGACGACTTAAAAGAATTAGGTGAGTTTGTCAAAACGTTAAAAACAGTTGATAAATTTGAAGTGCTACCTTATCATACAATGGGAGAATTTAAATGGCGTGAATTAGGAATTCCTTATCCATTAGAAGGTATTAAACCACCAACTGCTGACCGAGTAAAAAATGCCAAAGAACTCATGAAAACCGAATCCTATACAGAGTATATGAATCGCATACATAATAGTTGATCAAAAGTAGAAAGTGAAATGTTGACCAGCACCTAAGAAGTTAGATAGAAAAACTGACGATTAAGTGCTTTTCTATTCCTCTCTTTGTGAAAATCTTAAAATTGTGCTAAAATAAAGTATATAAAAAGTTTACGAGGTACGATCATGTCTAAAATTTTAGTTTTCGGTCATCAAAATCCAGATTCAGATGCGATTGGCTCAGCTGTGGCCTTTGCTTATCTTGCGCGTGAAGCTTATGGCTTGGATACAGAAGCAGTGGCTCTTGGGACTCCAAATGAAGAAACAGCGTTTGTCTTGGATACTTTTGGTGTAAAAGCACCGCGTGTGGTGACATCTGCCAAAGCAGAAGGAGTTGAGCAAGTCATTTTAACAGACCACAATGAATTTCAACAATCTATTTCTGACATTGCAGAAGTAGAAGTGTATGGCGTTGTGGATCATCACCGTGTAGCTAATTTTGAAACATCCAGCCCACTTTATATGCGTTTGGAGCCTGTTGGTTCAGCTTCTTCTATCGTTTATCGTATGTTTAAAGAATCTGGTGTAGCTGTACCAAAAGAACTTGCAGGCTTGATGCTCTCAGGTTTGATTTCAGACACGCTTCTTCTGAAATCACCAACCACTCATCCGAGTGATAAAGTGATTGCACCTGAGTTGGCAGAGCTTGCAGGAGTTGATTTGGAAAAATACGGTTTGGCTATGCTTAAAGCTGGAACGAACTTAGCAAGCAAAACAGCCGAGGAATTGATTGATATTGATGCTAAAACATTTGAATTAAACGGAAATCAAGTTCGTGTGGCACAGGTCAACACAGTTGATATTGCAGAAGTTTTAGAACGCCAAGCAGAACTGGAAGCAGCTATTGAAAAAACAAATGCAGCCAATGGTTATTCTGACTTTGTTTTAATGATTACTGACATTGTCAATTCAAACTCGGAAATCCTGGCAATCGGTCGCAATATGGACAAGGTAGAAGCAGCTTTCAACTTTGTTCTTGACAATAACCACGCTTTCCTTGCTGGCGCTGTTTCTCGTAAGAAACAAGTCGTTCCGCAATTAACAGAAAGTTTTAATGCTTAAGAATAGAATAAAAAGGGAGTTTCGGCTCCTTTTTTGATACAATAGTTCTATGAAAATTCAAGATTTAAAAAATGGGGATTTGCTTTTTGTGTCCAGCCCATCTGATATAGCAGAAGCTATTCAGCGATCAACTGGGCGGTATAACCATGTGGCAATCTTCTTTGCTGGTTGGATTTACCATGCGACAAGTAAGCGCGGTGTCATTAAAGAATCGATAGATCAATTTTTACAGGTTGATGAATGTTATGCTGTTTATGCTTGTTCTGACATAGATGTAAAAGCTGTCTGGAAAAGAGCAGAGCAACACCTTTATAAACCTTATAATAATAGCTTTTATCCAGATACGACAGGCTTTTATTGTTCTGAATATATTGCAGAAATCCTCCCCATTTTTGAAACCATTCCTATGCAGTTCGGTGATGAAAAAGAGGAAATAGCTCCTTTTTGGCAGCAGTATTACAAAGAGTTAGGTTTAGCAGTTCCTCTTCATCAGCCAGGAACCAATCCTAGCCAATTGGCTCAATCCGAAAAATTAGTTTATAAAGGAAGATTAGATGATTAAAGTAATCAATCCCAGTCGTTTGACACGTCAGCCTTTTTTTCATGAATTGATAAATTATTTAGATCAACATGACGATGTTACTTTGCGAGAGATAAAGCGTGAGTTTGTAAATTTTCCCAATATTGATCGCTCTATAGAGGATTATATCAAGGCAGGCTATGTGCTTCGGGAAAATAAACGCTATCGTCAAAGCGTTCCTCTGTTGGAAAATGTGACGGCTTTGTCTTTGGATCAGGAAGTCTTTGTGCGAGATGATAGTCCTCTTTATCAAGAATTGCTGAATATGCGTTTTGAGACGCATTTAACCAATCAAACAAACCAAGCTATTTTAGTAGAAAAAACGGATTTTCTCAGAGAGCAGTTGACGCTTTCCAATTATTTTTATAGGTTGAAACAACAATATCCATTGATCAATCAGCAACAAAAACTCTATGATTTGGTAGGAGATGTAAATCCTGAGTATGCTCTAAAATATATGACGACCTTTCTCTTAAAATATGGTCGAAAAACTGAGCTGATGCAGAAACGGCGTGATATTTTTGTAGATGCTCTAGTGATTTTAGGCTACATCGTGCCTAACGAAGCAAGAAAACATGAATTAAAGTTGGATTTTGATCAGGCAACATTGACCTTTCGTGTAAAGGAAGCATTAGATAAACCTTAGAATAATAAAATTTTAAGGTTTATTTGATAGATTTATAAGTATAAGGTTTAAGTTTAGCAAGATTTGGTAGTCACTAAATCGTTTCGTTGCATGAAAGGAAGGTATCGTGAATCTTTTAGCAAAAATTCGTCCGTCTCAGCCGTTGAAGTATTTGAAATGGTTTGATATTGTCATTGTTACAGCTCTGCTATTTGGACAATTTATCTATCGCTCAACGGAACTTTATTTTGCGAGCTTATCACCGTCCACTACGGCAGCAGTAACAGGTACAGCTAGTAAAACAGCAAGTGACGGAGCAGCTTATTTCAGTAATTTAGAATTGCAGCTTCTCATGTTAGCTTTGACGATAGCCTATTTAATACTTCGCCGTTTTGACTTTAAGCAGTTGCCAATTCGTTTATCGTGGTCTGTGCTCTTTTGGGTTCCCTTTATCTTTGCGGTTATGGGGATTCTCGCAGATACAGTGACGACTCTTAGCGGAGAATACAATTATTTTGATCTGCAATTGTGGAAATATATTGATCTGACAGAAATTTTCCGCAAATTTATTGATTTGACACCTATGGCTGTTCTCTATGCTTTGCTCAATGGCTTCTATGAAGAATTTTTCTTCTTAGGTTTATTGACCTCAGTGAAAGATAAATATAAGTGGTTGGTTCTTCTTTATTCGACGATTGTTCGCGTTTCTTTCCATACCTATCAAGGAATGCTCTGGGCACTGACAATCGGTGTTGGTTTTGGACTTCTCTATTATTTTCTTTACAAATATAAGGTTAAAAATCTCTTGCCTTTCTTCCTCGTGCATGCACTTGCAGATATGTTTGGGTCAAGTCTAATGTATGTCTTGATTAGTTGGAGAAAGTAAAGTCATAAAGCAAGATTTTGATTTCTGAGGAATTGTGTTCATCTCTCCTTGCTAGTATAAATTTTCTTAAATAATTAAAGGTCGAAAACGCTTGTCTCGACCTTTATTATTTTCTATAAATATTTTTCAGCGATGGCATAATCACCTAGATAGTCAGTTTTTTTACCATTTATAATTTGGTAGCAATCTGCGCCCTTGCCAGCTAGAATGACGGCATCGCCTTCTTTGCTAGTTAAGCTAAGGGCTGTTTTAATAGCTTCTTCGCGGTCAGCAATCATATCAACATCAAAGGATATGTAAGAAGCAATTTCTTTGGCAATAGCAATTGGATCTTCGTAATTTGGATCATCTGCTGTCAGGATAACGGTCAATTCTGGATGTTGATTGATTAGTAGACCAAAATCTTTGCGACGGCTTTCTCCTTTATTTCCAGTTGCACCGAGCACCAAAACAATCCTACCTTTTTGATGTTCTTGGACGACAGATAGGAGATTGGCGAGGCTGACACCATTGTGTGCGTAGTCCACAAACACTTTGGCACCATTTTTTTGAGTCAGCACTTCCATACGTCCAGGTACGCGTGTGTTTGCAATTCCCTTCTTGATGTCCGCAATGGAAGCACCCAAGCGGAGACAGGCAAGGCTAGCAGCAAGCGCATTTTCTTGGTTGAAACGACCAATCAGCTGAATGTCAAATTTCTCTGCTAACTTTCCGCTTGTTTCAAAAGAGAAGGCTTGCGAGTGATGAATTTGATTGTCTGAATACTGTCCGTAGAAATCATGTTCCATGGAAGCAACTTGCTCAGCCAAAACTTCAAAATGATCCATTTCGCTATTGACCACCACAGCTTGGCTATTTTCCATGAGAAGCCGTTTATGATAAAAATAGTCTTCAAATGTCGGGTGTTCAATTGGTCCGATGTGATCAGGACTAATATTGAGGAAAACGCCAACATCAAAGGTTAAACCGTAAACCCGCTTTTTCAGGTAAGCCTGACTGGAAACTTCCATAATGAGATGAGTTCGACCATTTTCAACAGCTGTCGCCATCATTTTGAACAAATCCAAGCTTTCCGGTGTTGTCAAAGTAGATTTGAAGAAATGTTCTCCATCAAGCGTCGTGTTCATGGTAGACAAGAGAGCTGGCTTATGACTTTGTTGGAGGATATGATAGGCAAAATAAGCAGACGTTGTCTTTCCTTTAGTTCCTGTAAATGCGAGCAGTTTGAGTTTATTTTGTGGATTTCCATAAAATTCCATGGCAAGAAGGCTCATGGCTTGCTTTACGTCGTTGACTAGAATTACCGGAATAGTTACTTCAAAATCCGTCTCACTGACATAGAACTGTAAGCCTGATTCAACAGCTTTTTCCAAAAATTCTTTTTTAAAATTGTCACCTTTGACAAAGAAAAGAGTGGAAGCATCCACTTCACGGCTGTCGTAGCTGATTTTTTCAAAAACAAGACCACGATAATGATAAAAATATTGTCCCTTGTCGATAATCTCACGGAAATTGTGATCGTTTTTTAAAATGTTTAATGCGTTTTCAATTGTTATCATATTTCTATTGTAAACTTAATGGCGAGGTTTTACAAGCGGAAAGGAAAAGTTTATAATAAGATGAGATTATTTTCAGAGGTTATGTATGGAGCAACAAACAACAAATCAACAAAAACAAATGCTTCTAGGGACAGCGTGGCTGACAGCTAGTAACTTTATCAGCCGCTTTTTAGGGGCAATTTATATTATTCCTTGGTATATCTGGATGGGGAAACATGGTGCAGAAGCCAATGGTTTGTTTACCATGGGATACAATATTTATGCTTGGTTTCTTCTGATTTCCACGGCAGGTGTACCTGTTGCAGTCGCCAAGCAAGTCGCCAAGTACAATACGATTGATCAAAAAGATCATAGTTTTGCTCTCATTCGTGAATTTTTGAAATTCATGCTCTTGTTGGGAGTCATTTTTGCAGTGATTATGTATCTCTTATCACCGTTCTTTGCGCGTGTATCAGGAGTTGGGAAAGAGCTGATTCCAGTTATGCAGAGTCTGTCGTGGGCTGTGCTAGTATTTCCGGCCATGAGTGTTATTCGTGGATTTTTCCAAGGTTTTAACAATTTGAAACCGTATGCCATGAGCCAGATTGCCGAGCAGGTCATTCGTGTGATTTGGATGTTGCTTGCAACATTCTTCATTATGAAATTGGGCTCTAAAGATTATGTTGCTGCAGTGACCCAATCCACTTTTGCAGCCTTTGTCGGCATGTTTGCCAGTATGGCGGTTTTGGTTTATTTTCTTTGGAAAACCAATCTCTTGACATCTATCTTACACAAACCAGCTAATAGTGCTGAAATCAACAGTCATGCTTTGCTGGTGGATACGATTCGTGAAGCCATTCCTTTTATCATCACGGGTTCTGCTATTCAGCTTTTCCAAATTATTGACCAGATGACATTTATCAATACGATGAAATGGTTCACCAATTATAGCAATTCTCAGCTGGTAGTCATGTTCAGTTATTTCTCTGCTAATCCAAATAAGATTACCATGATTTTGATTGCAGTAGCAACTTCGATCGGCGGTGTGGGGATTCCTTTGCTGACAGAAAACTATGTCAAAGGTGATTTAAAGGCGGCTGCGCGCTTGATTCAAGATAATTTGAGTATGTTACTGCTGTTTCTTTTACCAGCAACGATTGGTTCCGTCTTAGTAGCCCATCCTTTGTATACGATTTTCTACGGACAACCAGATAGTTTAGCTTTGGGGCTCTTCATTTTTGCTATGTTACAGACGATTATTCTTGGTGTCTATACTGTCTTGTCGCCAATGATTCAGGCGCTTTTTCAAAATCGTAAAGCAATTTTCTATTTTGGTTACGGAGTTCTTGTTAAGCTCATTTTGCAAATTCCATTTATTTATCTGTTTAGAGCCTATGGACCGCTTCTGGCAACAACAATTGGACTCATCGTCCCAATCATTCTGATGTACCAACACATTCGTCAAGTAACTGGACTCAATCAAATCATTCTCTTCAAACGGAGTTTGTTGATTGGGATTTTAACGACAGTCATGGCTCTTTTGATTGCCATTGTAGAAGTCGTACTTGGCTTTGTCTTTCATCCAAGTGGACGCATTTCTAGTATGCTTTATTTGGTTATCATCGGTGGCTTGGGCATGGCTATTTATGGAGCAATGGCTTTGCGAGTCCGTTTGTTAGACCGTTTTATTGGTGAGAAAGCTCAAACCTTACGTCAAAAATTTCATATTCATTAAAAGGCCGAAAGGCTTTTTAATATTGTAGAAAATTTATAAAAATTAAGCTATAATGAAAATAGCTATTCTTGCAATCAAGTTCTATAATCTTTTGAATAGTCAGTATAGTTTAAAACTATATCTGGCTCTTGAAAAGAACAAAACACAGTGCTTTCGTAAGATGATACAATAGAATCACTTAGAAATATAAGAATTGCTTGATTCCGCGCTTATCTTATGGAGGTTATTTATTATGGATAAAAAGTTACAATTAGACACGATTTTAGCTCATGCTGGTATTAAAACGGATGAAGCAACAGGTGACTTGACAACTCCTTTGCATTTTTCAACGACCTATCAGCATCCAGAATTTGGAAAATCTACAGGTTATGACTATACGAGCACGAAAAACCCAACGCGAAGCAGCTTGGAAAAGGCGTTAGCAGCCATTGAGCATGCGGATTATGCATTAGCCACTAGCTCAGGAATGAGCGCCATTGTTTTGGCCTTTAGTGTTTTTCCAGTTGGGAGCAAGGTTCTGGCGGTTCGTGACCTTTATGGCGGCTCTTTTCGCTGGTTTCATCAAGTCGAGCAAGAAGGGCGCTTTCACTTTACATATGCAAATACGGAAGAAGAATTGCTTGCTGCTTTAACAGAGGATATAGATGTGGTGTATCTGGAAACCCCGACCAATCCTTTAATGCTTAAGTTTGATATTGCGGCTATTGCAGAAAAAGCTCATGCAAAAGGTACAAAGGTTATTGTAGATAATACGTTTTATACTCCAATCTATCAACGCCCTTTGGAAAATGGAGCGGATCTTGTGCTACATTCGGAAACTAAGTACTTAGGAGGACATAATGACGTTCTGGCTGGTGCTCTTATGACGAGTGATAAAGAGATTTATGAGAATCTATTCTACAATCTCAATACAACAGGAGCTGTTTTATCTCCATTTGATAGTTATCTCTTGCTTCGAGGTTTGAAAACCTTGTTTTTGCGTATGGAGCGTTCGACAAAAAATGCGCAAGCTGTAGCAGCTTTCTTGAAAGATTCGCCAGCAGTAAAAGAGGTTCTCTATCCAGGAAAGGGTGGCATGGTTTCCTTTAAAGTAAAGGATGAAGCAGTTATTCCACAGCTGCTAAATACGCTAAAAGTCTTTACTTTTGCAGAAAGCTTGGGTGGTGTCGAAAGCTTGATTACCTATCCTGCGACTCAGACACACGCAGATATTCCAGCTGACGTGCGGAAATCCTATGGCTTAACGGATGACTTGTTGCGATTGTCCATTGGGATTGAGGATAGTCAAGATTTGATAACAGATTTAAAATTTGCTTTGGAGGTATAATATGAGCAAATACAATTTTCAAACAGCACCGAATCGCTTATCTCACCACACTTATAAGTGGAAAGAGACAGAGACAGATCCTCAATTGCTGCCAGCATGGATTGCAGATATGGATTTTGAGGTTATGCCGGAAGTGAAAAATGCGATTCATGACTATGCAGAGCAGTTGGTTTATGGCTATACTTATGCGAGTGATGAGCTGCTCCAAGCGGTGCTGGATTGGGAAAAGAGCGAACATCAGTATTCGTTTGATAAGGAAGATATTGTTTTTGTAGAAGGTGTTGTGCCAGCTATTTCCCTTGCGATTCAAGCCTTTACCAAAGAAGGAGAAGCTGTTCTAATCAATTCTCCTGTCTATCCACCTTTTGCTCGTAGCGTTCGCTTAAACAATCGAAAATTAGTATCTAATTCTCTCAAAGAAGAAAATGGTCTGTTTCAAATTGATTTCGAACAATTGGAAAAAGAGATTGTCGAAAATAATGTGAAATTGTATCTTCTTTGCAATCCGCACAATCCCGGAGGACGTGTCTGGGAAAGGGAGGTTTTGGAAAAAATCGGTCATCTTTGTCAAAAACACCAGGTTATTTTGGTATCAGATGAGATTCATCAAGATTTGACCTTGTTTGGTCATGAGCATGTTTCCTTTAATACCATTTCACCTGATTTTAAAGAATTTGCCATTATACTGTCTAGTGCTACCAAGACCTTTAATATTGCAGGGACTAAAAATTCCTATGCTGTTATTGAAAATCCTTCATTACGTGCGCAGTTTAAACACCAGCAACTTGTTAATAACCACCATGAAGTGTCAAGTTTAGGTTATATTGCGACAGAAACGGCCTATCGTTATGGCAAACCTTGGTTAGTGGCACTAAAAGCTGTTTTAGAAGAAAATATTCAATTTGCAGTCGAGTATTTTGCCAAAGAGGATCCGCGTTTAAAAGTAATGAAACCACAAGGGACCTATCTGATATGGCTTGATTTCAGTGCCTATGGTTTGACAGATGATGAACTTTTTACTTTGTTGCATGACCAAGCCAAAGTCATTCTCAATCGAGGAAGCGATTATGGAAGTGAGGGCGAACTTCATGCAAGGCTGAATATTGCAGCGCCTAAGTCTTTAGTAGAAGAGATTTGCAAGAGAATTGTACGTTGTTTGCCACAATAAGAATGAAAAGAAATTTTCAGAAACAGCCATTTGGGGTTGACAATCATTCTTAAGTGGAGTATAGTTAGTATGAAAAATCGGTAGGTGAGGCTACCATAGGGATACGGATGACTACCGCAAAGTAGTGGAGACACTACGCGTTGGTTAGCAGTTGAGATCGCTAAGGTTTCGACTAATGTCATTTCACCGCCCTACGGAGTTAAAGCTTGAACGGTAACACAAGACATACAGTCCTGCCATGTTTTTCATGGTAGGATTTTATTGCTTTTTAGCTGATTTTTTAAAAGGAAACTGCAGGGGAAAGGAGTGAGGAATATGGCAAATGATGATCACCCGAGTCAACAGAAAACCAGTCGATTGCCATATCTGAGCATTCCTCATGCTCCCTTTGGAATCGACTCTAGCAAATGAACGATATCTGAGCAAAAAGCTGTGTGCAGTTATTTTGTTGCTTGGATGCGTCTTAGATAGAGGAGAAATCAGTGAAAACAGCAAAAGAAAGATTAACAGATGCTCTTCGCATGTCTGTACTGGATACGATGACTTTTTTCAACACTTCCAGAGCAGGGCTGACAGAAGAGCAAGTTGAGGAAAACCGTGATATATACGGCGAAAATGAATTGACTAAAGGGCAAGAAGATTCAATTTTTAAAAAGATCTATGAATCCATTATCAATCCCTTTACCGTCATTCTCTTACTCATTGCATTGGTATCCTTGGTGACCAATGTTTGGCTGGCAAAGCCAGGGCAAGAAGACCCGACGACATTTATCATCATTGTTGTCCTTGTCTTGTTGTCTGGTAGTATTCGCTTTGTGCAAGAATTGCGGAGCGACAAAGCAGCCAGCAATCTTTCACGTATGATTGTCAATACAGTGACAGTCGTCCGTGAGGGAAAAGAGCAAGAAATTCCGATTACAGAATTAGTAGTAGGAGACATTATCCGCTTGAGTGCAGGAGATATGCTACCAGCAGATGTGCTAATCTTAGATTCGCGCGACTTCTTTGTGCAACAGTCAGGTTTGACAGGTGAAAGTGATGCTGTTGAAAAAATGGCGCTGGATAAATGTGAGACAAAAGAAACAGATAGCTTGCTTGAGTCTGAAGCACTTGCCTTTATGGGAACCAATGTAATCTCTGGTCGTGCCATTGCTCTTGTTCTGGTCGTTGGAGACGATACCAAGATGGGTGCTATTGAGCAAACGCTCAATACGTATGACGAACCAACTTCATTTGAGCGGGAAATGAACAGTATTTCGTGGCTGCTCATTCGTCTCATGCTGGTACTTGTGCCCGTTGTCTTTTTCATCAATGGTCTGACAGACGGAGATTGGTTGGAGGCTGGTGTATTTGCACTTAGTGTCGGTGTTGGTTTGACACCAGAAATGCTGCCTATGGTCATCACTGCAAGCTTGGCTAAGGGTTCTATTCTTATGGCAAAAGAAAAAGTTGTCATCAAGAAACTCAATGCCATTCAAGATTTGGGAGCGATTGATATCCTTTGCACGGATAAAACAGGTACATTGACGCAAGATGAGATTGTCTTGGAATATCCGCTGGATATTCATGGAGAGCTTGATTTAGCCGTTCTTCGCAGGGCTTATCTTAATTCGTATTACCAAACAGGGCTAAAAAACCTAATGGATCGTGCTATTATCAATCGGACAGAAAAAGAAGCTGAAAAGCATGAAATCGTTCGGAACTTGGACCAAACTTTTAAGAAAATTGATGAATTGCCTTTTGATTTTGAACGCCGCCGCATGAGTGTGCTGGTTCGAGATGATGAAAATGTCGTTAGCATGGTAACAAAAGGTGCTTTGGAAGAAATGTTAGCCATTTCAAATTATGTCGAAGACAAAGGGAAAATCCTTCCTTTGACGGAAGAAATTCGTCAAGAAATTTTAGCAGAAGTTGCACAGTTAAATGAACAAGGACTGCGCGTGCTGGGCGTCAGCTATCGCTCAGACTTAGATGCTGACTATGAATACACAGTAGAAGATGAATCTGATATGATTTTGACGGGGTATCTTGCCTTTCTTGACCCGCCAAAACCTTCTGCGGCGCCTGCTATCAAGGCTTTAGCAGAATATGGTGTTGCCACCAAAATTTTGACAGGTGACAATGAAAAAGTCACAGAAGCGGTCTGTGAGAAAGTTGGTTTAGATGCAGAACATATCCTACTTGGCTCTGTGATTGAAACGATGTCAGATGAAAAATTGAGCAAGGTAGTTGAAACTACAACTGTTTTTGCAAAATTATCTCCTGACCAAAAAGCGCGTATCATTTTGCAGCTGAAAGCAAATGGGCACAAGGTTGGTTATATGGGAGACGGCATCAATGATGCACCTTCTATGAAAGTAGCTGATGTAGGGATTTCAGTTGATACAGCTGTCGATATTGCTAAAGAAACAGCTGATGTTATCCTATTAGATAAGGACTTGTTGGTGCTTGAAAAAGGCTTGGTGGAAGGTCGCAAAGTCTATGCTAATATGACCAAATATATCAAGATGACAGTCAGTTCCAACTTCGGGAACATCTTTTCCTTGTTGATTTCAAGTATTTTCCTACCATTTTTGCCTATGGCACCGATTCATCTGATTGTGCTAAATTTGGTGTATGACATTTCTTGTATCGCTTTGCCGTTTGACAATGTCGACTGTGAATTTTTACAAAAACCGCGCATTTGGAGTGCAAAATCCATTACTCGTTTCATGGCTTGGATTGGTCCAATCAGTTCTATTTTTGACTGTATGACCTTCTTGATTTTGTTCTTTATCGTTGCACCGATGATGACTGGCTCTGTTTATCATCATGGGATGTCTAGCGAGTTCATTACTATTTTCCAAACAGGCTGGTTTATTGAGTCCATGTGGACACAAACGATGGTTATTTACATGTTGCGCTCACCCAAATTGCCATTTATTCAAAGCAGACCGGCTTTGTCTGTAGTCATGACGACCCTAGCAGCCGTCTTCTTTGTAACCTTATTGCCCTACGGTCCTTTTGCAGCTCTCTTAAAAGTCGCTCCATTAAATGGTACTTATTTCTTATTCTTAATCCTTGTCATGATTTTATATATGGCAAGTGTTACGTTTGTGAAGCATCTTTATATTAAGAAATACCATGAATGGTTGTAAACAATTGACAATCTTTGAAAAGGCTTGTTTGTCACGAGCCTTTTTTATGTTTTTTTGATATAATAAGAAGAATAAATTGAAAGAAGGAAAACCAATCATGGAAAAATTTCAAGTGATCGCACATCCGCTCATTCAGCATAAATTGTCTATCTTACGTCGTACGGATACCTCTACTAAGGCTTTTCGTGAGTTAGTAAATGAAATTGCTATGCTGATGGGCTATGAAGTTTTACGTGACTTACCATTAGAAGATGTGGAAATTGAAACGCCGATTACAAAGACGGTTCAAAAACAATTGGCTGGTAAAAAATTAGCCATTGTCCCAATCTTACGTGCAGGTATCGGTATGGTGGACGGTCTTTTGAGCCTTGTGCCAGCTGCTAAAGTTGGACATATTGGTATGTATCGCGACGAAGAAACCCTAAAACCAGTTGAGTACCTCGTGAAGTTACCAGAAGACATTAGCCAACGTCAAATCTTTGTGGTAGATCCAATGCTGGCGACAGGTGGTTCAGCTATTTTAGCCATTGATTCATTGAAAAAACGCGGAGCACACAATATTAAATTTGTATGCCTTGTTTCAGCGCCAGAAGGTGTGAAAGCTTTACAAGAAGCTCACCCAGACGTAGAAATCTTTACAGCGGCCCTCGATGATCACTTGAATGAAAACGGCTATATCGTTCCAGGATTGGGAGATGCAGGAGATCGTCTTTTCGGTACAAAATAATGAGTTTTATGTTTGACCTTTTTTGACCAAAAGGCTATAATAGTCTCATATTTGAAAAATCTCACTAAGAATTGTTGATCAGATTAAAATATCAGATGAAAAGGAGAATACAATGATTCCTGTAGTTATTGAACAAACAAGCCGTGGAGAACGTTCCTACGATATTTACTCGCGTCTTTTAAAAGATCGCATTATTATGCTAACTGGAGCAGTTGAAGACAACATGGCCAATTCTATTATTGCCCAACTGCTTTTCCTAGATGCTCAAGATAGTACAAAGGATATTTATCTTTATATCAATACACCAGGAGGTTCTGTATCGGCTGGTCTAGCGATTGTTGATACCATGAACTTCATCAAGTCAGATGTCCAAACAATTGTCATGGGGATGGCTGCTTCCATGGGAACTATTATCGCTTCAAGCGGTGCTAAAGGCAAACGCTTCATGTTGCCGAATGCAGAATACTTGATTCACCAACCAATGGGCGGAACTGGTAGCGGTACGCAACAAACCGATATGGCGATTGCAGCTGAGCATTTGCTGAAAACTCGGAATAACTTGGAGAAAATCCTTGCGGATAATTCAGGGAAAACCATTAAGCAAGTACATAAAGACGCAGAACGCGATTATTGGATGAGCGCTCAAGAAACCTTGGATTATGGTTTCATTGATGAAATTATGGCAAATAATAAATTAAACTAATCCATTTGTTTATTACTGTATGAAAAATGTCCTCTGATGGGCATTTTTTTGATATACTTATAAATGATAAAAATAAATTAGAAAGAAAATTCATGTTTAAAAAAGAAGAACGCACAGGGATAATTGTGTATTTATATTATAATCGAGATGTGAAAAAAATAGAAGCTATTGGGGACATTGTCTATCATTCTAAAAATCATCGTTACCTCCAGCTGTATGTAGATACTGTGCAAGTAGATCGTATTGTTGAGAAACTATCTAAAGAAAAATATGTCAAACAAGTACGAGTCTGCCATATTCAAGAATTAGACACAGACTTTGTTGGAAGTCTGTTTAGAGATAAAGAAAACGTAAACATATAAAAAAATCTCATTTACCGCTTGACAATTGTCAGATAATTCGGTATATTCTTAACATATCATTTCGGAACGAGGAGATAAGAATATGAAGAAAAAATTTGCTCTATCATTTGTTGCTCTTGCAAGCGTTGCCCTTCTTGCCGCTTGTGGGGAAGTAAAGTCAGGTGGTTCCAATGCAACTGGTACAAAAGTTGCTGACAAGACCATTAAAATTGGATTCAACTTTGAAGAAACTGGTGCAACAGCAGCATACGGGACAGCTGAACAAAAAGGTGCCCAACTGGCTGTTGATGAAATCAACAAAGCCGGTGGTATTGACGGCAAGAAACTTGAAGTTGTTGACAAGGATAATAAATCTGAAACAGCAGAAGCAGCTTCTGTCACGACTAACTTGGTAACCCAATCAAAAGTAAATGCAGTCGTAGGACCTGCAACTTCTGGTGCAACAGCAGCGGCAGTTCCCAATGCGACAAAAGCAGGTGTCCCTTTGATTTCTCCTAGTGCGACACAAGACGGTTTGACGAAAAATCAAGAATACTTATTCATCGGAACTTTCCAAGACAGTTTCCAAGGGAAAATCATTTCTAAATATGTTACAGAAAATTTAAAAGCGAAAAAAGTTGTACTTTATACAGATAACTCAAGTGACTATGCTAAAGGTGTTGCAAAAGCTTTCCGTAATGCCTACAAAGGTGAGATTGTTGCAGATGAAAAGTTTGTCGCTGGTGATACTGATTTCCAAGCAGCTCTTACCAAAATGAAAGGCAAAGATTTTGATGCCATTATCGTACCTGGATATTATACAGAAGCTGGTAAAATTGTAAACCAAGCGCGTGGTATGGGCATTGATAAGCCAATCGTTGGTGGTGACGGCTTTAATGGCGAAGAATTTGTCCAACAAGCAACACCAGCTAAAGCTTCAAATATCTACTATATCTCAGGCTTCTCTTCAACAGTTGATGTCTCAGATAAAGCAAAGAAATTCCTTGAAGCTTACAAAGCGAAATACAACAATGAAGAACCTTCAACATTTGCAGCGCTAGCATACGACTCTGTTTATCTTGTTGCCAATGCTGCTAAGGGTGCTAAAACATCTGTTGACATCAAAGACAATCTTGCTAAGACAAAGAATTTTGAAGGTGTAACAGGTGATACTAGCTTTGACAAGAATCATAATACTGTTAAAACAGCCTTTATGATGACCATGAACAATGGAAAGGTCACAGCAGCTGAAACGGTTAAGCCATAATCCTTCTCAAGAAATTGCTTAAAATATATTTTATAGTGTATAAAAGAGTAACTATTTATGGTGAACATCGTAGATAGTTACTTCTCTTTATATGGGCTAAAAGAAAAGAGGCGGGACAAAAGTCTTAGTCTTAAGAATATTTTTTATTATGGTTTGTAATACCTAGTGATTGATTGTTAGATATGTTTTAAGCTGTTGAAAAGTAATCAACTGTGAAGTGAGACTTAAAAGGTTTAACGGTCTCATTTGCTCAAACTTAGAATAGATGAGTGAGAAAAATCAATTTTTTTGAAATGATGACTTGACTCGCTCTTTTTTCACGATAGATAAGAAAATGTGAAAAATCACATAGTTCTTTCTTCTATACTATAATTAGAAAGTGTGGTGGCCATGCTCCAACAACTTGTTAATGGTCTGATTCTGGGGAGTGTCTATGCTTTGCTCGCTCTCGGTTATACCATGGTTTATGGAATTATCAAACTCATCAACTTCGCTCATGGAGACATTTATATGATGGGCGCTTTTATGGGCTATTTCCTGATTAACTCTCTTCATCTTAATTTTTTCCTTGCCTTGATTTTGGCGATGGTTGGGACAGCAGCTTTAGGTGTGCTGGTCGAGTTTCTGGCTTATCGTCCATTGAGAAATTCAACTCGGATTGCAGCTTTGATTACTGCGATTGGTGTTTCATTTTTCTTGGAATATGTGATGGTCTATTTTGTGGGAGCCAATACTCGTTCGTTCCCGCAAGTGATTGAAACGGTTCGTTATAATTTTGGACCGATTAGTCTCACCAATATCCAACTGATGATTTTGGTCATTTCCTTAATCTTGATGGTGTTATTGCAAGTCATTGTTCAAAAGACCAAAATGGGGAAAGCGATGAGGGCAGTTTCGGTCGATAGTGATGCGGCGCAGTTAATGGGAATCAATGTCAATCGTACAATTAGTTTCACTTTTGCTTTAGGTTCTGCTTTGGCAGGAGCAGCAGGTGTACTCATCGCGCTTTATTATAATTCCCTTGAGCCTTTGATGGGAATGACACCAGGGTTGAAATCGTTTGTCGCTGCAGTACTTGGTGGGATTGGTATTATCCCAGGAGCAGCATTGGGAGGCTTTGTCATTGGTCTATTAGAAACTTTTGCGACAGCTTTTGGTATGTCAGATTTCCGTGATGCGATTGTGTATGGTATTTTAATCTTAATCTTGCTTGTTCGTCCTGCAGGAATTCTTGGTAAGAATGTGAAAGAGAAGGTATAGGCTATGAAAAAGAATGTAAAAGTAAATATTTTATGGTTTGTGCTCCTTCTTGCAGGGTATGGTTTGATTGCCTTACTTGTCAGCGCTGGAGTTTTGAATGATTTTTACTTACAAATCTTACAACAAATCGGCATTAACATTATTTTAGCAGTAGGTTTGAATTTGATTGTCGGTTTCTCAGGTCAATTTTCTCTGGGACATGCTGGTTTTATGGCAATTGGTGCTTATGCGGCTGCAATTATTGGTTCGAGAACAGCTACTTATCCTGCCTTTTTTGCGGCTATGGTGTTAGGAGCATTGATTGCAGGAGCAGTGGCTTTGGTTGTCGGGATTCCTACTCTTCGCTTGAAAGGTGATTATTTGGCGATTGCAACGCTTGGAGTCTCTGAAATCATTCGCATTTTAATCATTAACGGTGGTGATTTGACCAATGGAGCTGCGGGTATATTGGGTATTCCTGCCTTTACCAATTGGCAAATGGTGTATTTCTTTGTAGTTATCACAACCATTTTAACCATCAATTTCTTGCGCAGCCCGATTGGACGAGCAACCTTGTCAGTTCGTGAAGATGAAATTGCAGCAGAATCTGTAGGGGTTAATACCACTAAAATCAAAGTCATTGCTTTTGTTTTTGGGGCGATGACAGCTAGTATCGCAGGCTCACTCCAAGCAGGATTTATCGGCTCTGTTGTGCCGAAAGATTATACTTTTATCAATAGCATCAATGTCTTGATTATCGTGGTATTTGGTGGCTTGGGTTCCATGACAGGAACCATTGTTGCAGCGATTGTCTTGGGAATTTTAAACATGGTACTTCAAAATGTAGCAAGTATTCGGATGATTATCTACTCTCTTGCTTTAATTTTGGTGATGATTTTCCGTCCAGGAGGACTTCTTGGTACATGGGAATTAAGCCTCTCACGCTTCTTTAAAAAAGATAAGGAGGTCAACTAATGGCGCTTCTTGATGTAAAAAATCTAACAAAAAATTTCGGTGGGTTGACTGCTGTTGGTGATGTAACCTTGGAGCTGAATGATGGGGAATTAGTCGGTCTCATTGGTCCAAATGGTGCAGGAAAAACAACTTTATTTAATTTACTGACCGGTGTTTATGAGCCAAGTGAAGGAAGCGTGACCTTGGATGGGCATTTGCTCAATGGCAAGGCTCCTTATAAGATTGCTTCTTTAGGGCTCAGTCGAACATTCCAAAATATTCGCTTGTTTAAAGATTTGACAGTCTTAGAGAATGTCTTGATTGCTTTGGGAAATCACCACAAAGCACATGTTTTTGCTAGCTTCTTTCGTTTGCCAGCTTTCTATAAAAATGAAGCAGAATTGCGTGAGAAGGCTCTGGAATTACTAAAAATCTTTGACCTAGACGGTGAAGCAGAAACACTTGCTAAGAATTTAGCTTACGGTCAACAACGTCGTTTGGAAATTGTGCGTGCTCTAGCAACAGAACCAAAAATTCTCTTTCTTGATGAGCCTGCTGCGGGAATGAATCCACAAGAAACAGCAGAATTGACAGAGTTAATTCGTCGCATAAAAAATGAATTTCAGATTACAATTATGCTGATTGAGCATGACATGAGTTTAGTCATGGAAGTGACGGAGCGAATTTATGTATTGGAGTATGGTCGTTTGATCGCACACGGAACTCCTGACGAGATCAAAAATGATAAGCGTGTTATCGAAGCCTATCTGGGAGGTGAAGCCTAATGTCTATGCTAAAAGTTGAAAATCTTTCTGTCCATTATGGCATGATTCAGGCTGTCCGAGATGTCAGCTTTGAAGTCAATGAGGGCGAAGTTGTTTCTCTCATCGGTGCCAATGGTGCCGGAAAAACCACGATTCTTCGGACCATTTCAGGACTGGTTCGTCCAAGTGCAGGAAAAATTGAGTTTCTAGGAAATGAAATTCAAAAAGTTCCTGCTCAGAAAATTGTAGCAGCAGGGCTTTCTCAGGTACCCGAAGGACGCCATGTTTTCCCAGGCCTGACTGTTTTGGAAAACCTAGAAATGGGTGCTTTCTTAAAGACAAATCGTGATGAAAATCAAGCGAATCTAAAAAAAGTCTTCTCACGCTTTCCGCGTTTAGAGGAACGTAAGAATCAAGACGCTGCAACTCTTTCTGGAGGCGAGCAGCAGATGCTTGCTATGGGGAGAGCACTTATGTCTACTCCAAAACTCCTACTTTTGGATGAGCCTTCAATGGGGCTAGCTCCTCTCTTCATTCAAGAAATTTTTGATATTATTCAAGATATTCAAAAGCAAGGCACAACTGTTCTATTGATCGAGCAAAATGCCAATAAAGCCCTCTCAATTGCCGACCGTGGCTACGTTTTAGAAACAGGAAACATCGTGTTGTCTGGCACAGGAAAAGAATTGCTCGCTTCCGATGAAGTCCGCAAGGCTTATCTTGGTGGGTGAAAAAGGAGAAAGAAGTGGTTTTCTACTTCTTTTTTATTCACTAATAGTATTCTTGAAAACATAAGCAAGTACCTTGAAAGCGTTTGAAATAAACTAGAAAATACAGTATAATAGAACTGAAAAATCAGAGATAAAGGAGATTTCCATGGCAGTTAAAGATTTTATGACGCGAAAAGTGGTGTATATTAGCCCAGACACGACAGTAGCGCATGCGGCGGATATTATGCGTGAGCAGGGATTACACCGGCTTCCTGTTATTGAAAATGACCAATTGGTTGGTTTGGTGACTGAAGGAACGATTGCCGAAGCAAGCCCTTCAAAAGCAACGAGCTTATCCATTTACGAGATGAATTATTTGCTAAACAAGACAAAGATTAAAGACGTCATGATTCGTGATGTGGTGACGGTGTCACAATTTGCTAGTTTGGAAGATGCTACTTACTTGATGTTGAAAAATAAAATTGGCATTTTGCCAGTGGTGGACAATCAGCAAGTATACGGCGTCATTACAGATCGTGATGTTTTCAGAGCCTTTCTTGAAATTGCTGGCTATGGTGAAGAAGGCATTCGCGTGCGTTTCATTACAGAAGATGAAGTCGGCGTGTTGGAGAAGATTGTGCATTTGATTGTCGAAGAAAATCTCAATATCTCTAACGCTGTTAATATTCCACGCAAAGATGGCAAAGTTATCATTGAAGTTCAAATTGATGGTAATGTGGATTTGCCGGCTTTAAAAGCGAAATTTGAAGACAAAGGCATTCAGGTAGAAAACATTACCCGTACTTCAGCAAAAGCATTATAAGACAACAAATAACGCATGAGAGCAGTTCATTTAACTGTGTTCATGCGTTTTTTTATAATGGGAGCAAGATTATTTCTGAATCGGTTGCTTATTGACATCTAAGGTAAAGCCTTCACCAAGGATTTCATGGGCATCTGTAATGGTAATAAAGGCATGTGGATCGACGCTATGAATAACTTTTTTCATGGATTGCATTTCGTTTCGTCCAACGACGCAGTAAATGAGTTTCAAATCATTCTCGCTGTAGTAGCCTTGTCCATTGATGAAAGTAATTCCACGACCGAGATCTTCATCAATTTTCTTTGCCAATTCTTCTGGGCGGCTAGTAATAACCATGAAGCCCTTGCCGGCATAACCGCCTTCACCAATCAAGTCAATCACTCGTGAAGCGATAAAGACAAAAATCAAGGTATAAGTCACTAGGCGAACATCTTTAAAAACAAGTATAACGAAAATAAGGACGCAGAAGTCTACAGTAAACATCAATTTTCCCATGGAGATATTCGTATACTTGTTAGCGATTCGAGCAATAATATCGGTACCGCCAGTCGTACCACCGGCATTGAAAACAATTCCTAGTCCAACACCAGCAATAATCCCTGTCAGAAGCGTCACAATCACGAGGTCGCCTTCAAGGTTAATCACGAAAGGGATTTTTTCAAATATCGTCAGCCAAGCAGAAACGGCAAAGGTTCCTAAGATGCTAGAGTACAAAAGTCGCGATCCAAAAATTCTCCAAGCAATAATGAAAAGAGGAATGTTGATGATGAGATTCATCAGTGAAACAGGAATCTTAAAAAGATAGTATGTAATGAGGGTCACACCAGTTGCGCCTCCCTCATACAAATGATTCGGAATAATCAGATAATTGATTGCAAAAGCAAAAATTCCAGCTCCTAGAACAATCGTTAGATAGTTTTTAAACTTAGACATGATAACCTCCTAATAATTTCTGTACATTCTATTGTATCAAATCTTGAAAACTTATGTATCATTTTGAAAAAATTTTTTTAAACTTTTTCTGACAATGATTTTTCTGGAGTTTTTTGTTAAAATAGAAAGGAGAAAAAGGAAGAAATGAGTTAGTATGTCAAAAGGAATGTTCATCTCTTTAGAGGGACCAGATGGTGCAGGAAAATCAAGTGTTTTAGAAGCTTTGATTCCCATTTTAGAAGCAAAAGGGCAGGCGTTTGTCACAACGCGTGAGCCTGGTGGAGTGGCAGTTGCGGAGAAGATTCGCGATGTTGTTTTAGATCCGAAGCATACGGAAATCGATGAAAAAACGGAATTGCTCCTTTATATTGCCAGTCGCAGGCAACATTTGGTGGAACGTATTTTGCCTGCTTTAGATCGTGGTGAAATGGTGCTGGTGGATCGCTTTATTGATAGTTCGGTGGCGTATCAAGGTTTTGGTCGAGGTCTGAAGGTGGCTGATATTGATTGGCTGAATGATTTTGCGACCGACGGTTTGAAGCCAGATTTGACCCTTTATTTTGATATTGAAGCAGAGGAGGGCTTGGCTCGTATTGCTAAGAGCAAAGAGCGTGGTGCGGACCGTTTGGATCGTGAAAGTGTGGAATGGCACCAGCGCGTGCGTGAGGGATATTTGTCTATTCTTGAAAAAGAGCCAAATCGTGTGAGAAAGATTGATGCCAGTCAGCCATTAGAAAAGGTCGTCGCAGATACTTTAGCAGTATTGGCAGAACGAGTTGAGAGTTTAAGATGAAAATAGAAGAATTAGCTCAGTTGCAGCCAGTTTTGTTTGAGCGTTTTGAGCACATTTTACAGCAACATCGGCTGAATCATGCTTATTTGTTTACAGGAGCTTGCGGTAGTTTTGAGATGGCTCAATGTTTAGCACAGAGTTTATTTTGTACCAATAAAAATGGTGTCTTACCCTGTGGTGAATGTCGAAATTGCTGCTTGATTGAGGCAGAGGATTTTTCAGATGTGACGGTTGTTCGACCAATCAATAATATTATAAAGACAGAGCGAGTCAGAGAATTGGTACGCAATTTTTCGCAGTCTGGATTTGAGAGCAACAAGCAAGTTTTTATCATTTGTGACGCAGAAAAAATGCATGTCAATGCGGCTAATTCACTGCTGAAAGTGATTGAAGAGCCGCAAAGTGAAGTGTATATTTTTTTACTGACGGCAGATGAAAACCTTATTTTGCCGACCATTAAAAGTCGAGCGCAGCGATTTTATTTTCCGAAAAATAAAGCATATTTGTTTGAGGAATTAGAACAAGCTGGAGTGATGAAGATGCAAGCAGAATTGTTGACAGTTTACAGTCAGACGGAAGAAGAAGCTATGCGTTTGGCAGCTAGTTCATCATTTTTTGAACTAGTTAATGAATGTGAATGTCTTGTATCTTTTTGCTTGAATCAAAAAGCAATCGCCTATTTGCAGGTTGCGAAGTTAGCTAGTCTGGCTGATGATAAGGAAAAGCAAGGACAGGCTTTGAAGGTGCTGGAAATTTTATTTGCTAAAGAGATGGAAACAGAGTGTGGACGCTATTACTTAGACGGTATATTTACAGCGAGGAAAATGTGGCAAGCAAATGTTAGTTTTCAAAATGCACTAGAATATATGGTGTTACAAGAAAGAGAATGATGTGCTACGTTGGCACAGGAAAATGGTAGTGAGGATGAATAAAAAAGAATTATTTGATGCTCTTGATGAATTTTCTCAAAATCTGCTTGTGACTTTGGCAGAAGTAGAGGCAATTAAGAAAAATCTGAAAGGCGTAGTAGAAGAAAACGTAGCGCTTCGTTTGGAAAATGATAAATTACGAGAGCGATTGGGCCAAGTGGAGCATACAACAACACCAAAAACAAAAAGAAATCGCGATAATCTGCGTAAATTATACGAAGACGGTTTTCATGTCTGTACGGATTTTTATGGTCAACGCCGTGAAAATGATGCAGAATGCATGTTTTGTGACGAGTTGCTGTTTAGGGAGTAAGCATGCAGATTCAAAAAAGTTTTAAAGGTCAGTCTCCTTATGGGAAGCTCTATCTGGTGGCTACTCCGATTGGGAATATGGACGATATGAGCATCCGTATGGTGAATACTCTGAAAGAAGTCGATTTCATTGCAGCAGAAGATACCAGAAATACTGGTTTGTTGCTCAAGCATTTTGGTATTACTAAGAAGCAGATTAGCTTTCACGAGCATAATGCCAAAGAAAAAATCCCTGATTTGATTCGTTTGCTGAAAAGCGGGCAGAATATTGCTCAGGTTTCGGATGCCGGCTTGCCTAGTATTTCGGATCCGGGGCATGATTTAGTTAAAGCTGCTATTGCTGAGGAAATCGCAGTAGTGACTGTGCCTGGTCCCAGCGCAGGCATTTCAGCTTTGATAGCTAGTGGCTTAGCTCCACAACCTCATATTTTTTATGGATTTTTGCCACGCAAGTCTGGTCAGCAAAAAGAGTTTTTTTCTAATAAAAAAGCCTATCTAGAGACACAGATTTTTTACGAATCTCCTCATCGGGTCAAAGCCACTTTAGAAAATATGCTCAGTATCTATGGGGATCGTTCTGTAGTACTAGTACGGGAATTAACTAAGATTTATGAAGAATACCAGCGCGGCTTGATTTCGGAAGTGATTGGCTTTATTACGGAAAATCCACTAAAAGGTGAATGTTTGTTAATCGTAGAAGGTTTTAAGGAAGAAGAGATTGAACAGTCAGAAGCGGATTTGTTGGCAGAGGTTGATCTTCTAGTAGCAGCAGGAGCAAAGAAAAATCAAGCTATCAAAGAAGTAGCGAAAAAATACGGCTGGAATAAGAGTGAATTATATGCTCGTTATCATGAGCAAGTCAGTGAGTAAAAATGACTTTTTATAAACAAATTTATATTTCCCCTTTAGGAGAAATGTCTTTGGTTGCTGATGTGACAGGGCTTGTTGGAGCTTGGTTTTTCAAGCAGAAATATTTTGAGCGTGGTTTAGAGAAAGCTACGATGCCAGTAGAAAATGATATTCTGAAAAGAACTCGTCTTTTGCTAGATGATTATTTTAGCGGAAAGTATCCAGACTTTTCGAGTCTTGTTTTGGCTCCTGTTGGGACGGATTTTCAACAACGGGTCTGGGCTTATTTGCAAACTATTCCTTATGGGAGAACGGTCACGTATGGTCAGATAGCAAAGGAGTTAGATATTCACTCGGCGCAGGCTGTTGGTGGCGCTGTGGGCAGAAATCCCTTTTCTATCATCGTTCCCTGTCATCGAGTTCTGGGAAGTCAAGGGCAATTAACCGGTTATGCTGGGGGATTAGACAAGAAAATGTGGTTGCTGAAGCATGAAGGCGTAGAGCTTAGCGAGAAAGCTTTAGATAAATGATACAAATGGAGAAAATGATATGTTACGATTTATTGAATATCCAAAATGTTCGACCTGTCGCAAAGCCAAGGCTGAATTAAGCCAGTTGGGTTTGGACTTTGAAGCAGTAGATATTGTCAAGGAAACACCGAGTAAAGAGGAAATTTTAACTTGGATGGAAAATTCTGATTTAAACATCAAATCTTTCTTCAACACTAGCGGGCTCAAATATCGTGAGCTAGGTTTGAAAGATAAACTATCAGGATTGTCCGACGAAGAAGCCGCAGAGCTTTTAGCAACCGATGGCATGCTCATCAAACGACCAATCTTAGAAAAAGACGGAAAAATCCTGCAAATAGGCTACCGCATAGAATATGCAATATTAGATTTGTAAATAAAAAAGAAGTGAGGCAACAATTGCGATTTTAAAGAAATCCATTTTGTCGTCTCACTTCTTTTTAAGCTCTCTATTTTGGTATCATTGCTGTTCGTGTTATAATGTTTTTATATACTGAGAAAATTTCTTCAAACCTTGTTATCTTGGGAGTGAGATAGAACTAAAATTTGAAAATGTTAATCGTCGCTCTTTTGATTTAATCATCCGATACAACATATTCCGTCAGATATTTTGTATAGTCTCACCTTGCAAGGTTGCTAAACAGTCTGTGAGACTGTTTGATTTTCATTGAATATTAGTAAAAAACGAAAAGAGAAAAAATGGTTTTATCAAAAAAACGTGCGCGAAAGGTAATTGAGGAAATCATCGCCCTATTTCCAGATGCAAAACCTAGCTTGAATTTTACCAATCATTTTGAATTGTTAGTCGCAGTCATGCTGTCAGCTCAAACGACCGATGCAGCAGTCAACACAGTCACACCAGCCCTTTTTAAAGCCTATCCAACTCCACAGGAAATGGCAGCGGCTTCAGAAAGCGAAATTGCCAGCTATATTGCTCGTCTGGGGCTTTATCGCAATAAGGCTAAGTTTTTGAAAAAATGTGCTCAGCAGTTGCTAGATGACTTTGGCGGTCAAGTCCCACATACACGAAAAGAATTGGAAAGTCTTGCGGGTGTGGGACGCAAAACAGCCAATGTGGTCATGAGTGTTGGCTTTGGTATTCCAGCTTTTGCGGTGGATACCCATGTGGAGCGGATTTGCAAACACCATGATATTGTTAAAAAGTCCGCTAGTCCTTTAGAAGTCGAACAACGTGTGATGGAAGTTCTGCCCAAAAATGAATGGCTTCCAGCTCACCAAGCTATGATTTGCTTTGGTCGTGAAATTTGCCACCCAAGAAATCCTGAATGTGACCAGTATCCACAACTGTATCATTTTGATTGAAAAAAAGAGGAGAAACCTCTTTTTTTATAACTCAATTTCCAATACAATTGGTGTGTGGTCTTGCCTTGTACCTGAGTCAATCATTTCTGACTTGGTTACTTTATCTGCAATTCGATTGCTAGTCAGCCAGTAATCAATTCTCCAGCCACTGTTATTGATTTTGCTGGTCTTGCTGCGTTGTGCCCACCAGCTATAAACATTTGGAATATCGCCGTGAATGTAACGGAAAGTATCCGTAAAACCACGATTTAACAGATTGGTAAATCCGGATCGTTCTTCATCTGTAAATCCAGGTGAGCGACGGTTGCTAGAAGGATGAGCGAGGTCAATCTCATTGTGGGCTACATTGTAGTCCCCTGTCGCAAGGACAGGTTTTTCTATGTCTAAAGCTGTTAGATAGTCAGCATATTTTTTGTCCCAGATTTGTCGTTCTTCTAAACGTTTTAAACCATCACCTGCATTGGGAGTGTAGACTTGTGTGACAAAGAATTTTTCAAACTCAAGGGTAATAATACGCCCTTCGGCATCCATAGTAGAAGGTGCACCGATTTCTGGGAAGGTTATTTTTGGAGATAGATTCTCTTTGTATAAAAACATAGTTCCTGCATAACCTTTACGTGCAGGTTCTATAGAAGAGCGCCATGTAGTTTCATAATGTGGGAATAATTCATCCAAAACTTTTAGATGTTTTTTAGTTGGTCCGTTAGCAGATAATTTAGTCTCTTGAATGGCGATAATATCAGCGTCTAATCCTACTAAAGTCTGTAAAACAGCTTGTGACAATTGCGCGCGTGCGGAGTCACTGGTCAAAGCTGCATTGAGAGAGTCAATATTCCAAGAAATGAGTTTCATATAGATACCTTTTCTAGATTCATTTTTTTCTATTGTATCAAAAAATGACTGACTCGGCGAGTTTGAGGTTGTAAAAAGGAGAGTAAAGTGTATAATACTGGTGAAAGGAGATATAATGGGAGGACTATTGTTACATATTGTTTTATTCATATTCTTTATTTGGTACCTGATTAGGTTACTTCGTTTGAAGGGAAAGCAATCTTCTACTGAACCATTTTGGATACCTAAAGAAATCGGTGTGGGAATTGGGAACAATCCAAGGAACACAGCTGGTTTTTGGGTAAGTCTGGCTGTGACACTTTCTATTCTTACTGTTCTTCTTGTTTTGATAGTATCTTTGATTTTGTAAAAGAGATTTGGGAAAATGTTTTTATAATAATATTGTTTGTAAAACGCAGTTTAGTGTGGTTTACTCAAAAAATAGGGCAGGTGATAAATAGATCTTTCGTAGAAAGCAATAACAAAGTTTTAATCAAGTTTATTGACGCTGCTCTCGTTAGCTGTATTTGTAGCCTTCAACAGCTCCTCGGACTACTGGAGCTAATCATTGCTGCTGCGGAGCGGAATGACAAAATCCAACTCTTTAAGTTATTGATTTTGTCCTGCCCTCTTTCTTTTTTAAAACTATTTAGAAAAAAGTCTAAATAGGTCTTGTGTTTTTTAAAAGAAAGAGTATAATTCTATTTAGAAGATTATCTAAATAGAAAGTGTAACTTAAATGTCGAAGAAAACGGATATGCTTACTTTTATTTTTTTATCTTATAGCTTAGCTTGGTTGATTTGGATTGGGCTATGGTTAGCTAATGTCAAGCTTGGCGAGCCTATCGCTCAGGCTGGAACTATTCTTGCCATGTGGATGCCAGCTTTTGCTTTTTTTATCTTAAAGAAAATGAGATCAGCAAACATGAAATTACAGGCTCAATTTTCAACAAATCTCAAAGGATGTTGGCGCTATTATTTATTAGTGCTTTGGTTGCCTGCGGTATTGAGTTTTTTAGGAGCAGGACTGTATTACATCGTCTTTAGCAAACAGTTTAGTCTTGGTTTTGAGATGTTGCGAGAAATGCTGGGAAGAACAGGTAGTCCTCAAATAAATCTTCCCATACAGATCGTTATTTTTGCACAACTATTTTCAGCTTTGACGTATGCGCCTTTTCTTAATAGTCTGTTTGCTATTGGTGAGGAAATTGGGTGGCGTGGTTATCTTTATCCAGCACTACGCAAGCGTTTTTCAATAGTTCAAGCACACTTATTAGTTGGACTTATCTGGAGTATTTGGCATCTGCCGATTAATTTGCAGGGATATAATTATGGACTAACTTATTTTGCATATCCTTGGCTGGGAGTGCTTGCAATGTTTGTTTTTTGTTTTAGTTTAGGCGTTTTATTAAGTTGGGTGATGGAAAAGACGAATTCTATCTGGGCTCCAGCACTCTTGCACGGTGCTGTTAATGCCATTGTTGGCGTGGGTCTTTTATTTCAATTGCCAACAGAAAAAGCATTAGCCTTGCGTATTCTAGGTCCGACACCCACAGGACTTCTGGCAGTTTTACCTTTCTTGTGTTTAGCGCTAGCCATTTTACAAAAAGAAAAGAGGGAAACTCATGAGTTTCGCTAATACCTTTAAGGCCTTATCTCATCCTGTGAGAAGAGCGATTTTAGATTTGTTAAAAATGGGCAGTCTGTCTGCTGGGGAAATAGCGGAACATTTTGAGCTGACGGGAGCTACCATTTCGCACCATCTTAATATTTTAAAAAAAGCAGATTTGATTTTGGAGACGCGCCAGAAAAATTATATCTATTATGAACTCAATACTTCAGTCTTGGAAGAAATTGTAGTTTGGTTAGCTGAATTGAAAGGAGATAAGACTAATGAAGATTGATAAAAAACTATTGATACTAACAAGTGCTAGTATTTTGGTGCCTATGTTGATAGGCTGCTTTTTCTGGCAACAGTTGCCCCAAACAGTCGCAACGCATTTTGATTTTTCGAATCAAGTAAATGGATTCAGTAGTCGAGGGTTTACTGTTTTTGGTATTCCTAGTTTTCTGCTGCTTCTACATTGGTTTTGTTTATTTGTGACTAGCAAGGATCCTAAATCTAAGAATATTAGCTTGAAAATGTGGCATCTGGTTTATTGGATTATTCCTTTGACATCTTGTTTAGTCATGACAGCTATTTATGCGCAAGCCTTGGGTTATGCAGTTAATCATGCTCTGATGAATGGTATGTTTTTAGGAGTTCTATTTATTGCTATTGGGAATTACATGCCAAAAACTCGTCGCAATTATACGGTTGGTATACGTTTACCATGGACTTTGGATAATGATGATAATTGGATAAAGACACATCGTCTGGCTGGTAAAATTTGGGTAATTGGTGGTATTATCATTTTCTTTAATGGTTTCGTTCAGATTGCAGTTACGTTCGTGCTTGTTTTTACTCTAATCATTATGATTGTAGTGCCAATGATTTATTCTTACTGGTTATCTAAAAGGATACATTGATTCATTTGCTGTTTAGCTTGAAACTTTTTTAGTCTAATTATCGTTGTGGGAGCGGGACGACAAAATTGAACTCTTTGAGTTGCTGATTTTTGTCTCGCTCCTATTATCTTGTTAAAATACGATTTCTAGAAATATTGAAAAATTTTCTATAATAGACCGAGAAAATAGAGGGAGAAAAAATGAAATTTTATTCTTATGATTATGTTTTGAGTCAAATCAACCAGCAAAACTGGGTGACGATTGGACTTTCTATTTTGTTGTTACTTGTGACAGGTTTTTTTGCTTTTAAGGCTTATCGAAATAAGCGCGATTCGAAATTTCGTGAATTGGCGATTATCTCCATTTTGTCTTTGATTGCTATCGTTCTGATTGGGATTAGTACTTTTCAGACCAATCAAGCCTCTAATAACCAGTTCCAAACTTCTCTTCATTTTATTGAAGTTATTTCAAAAGATTTGGGAGTAGATAAGTCAGAGGTTTATGTCAACACTTCAGCTGCGACGGATGGAGCGATTTTAAAAGTTGGAGAAGATTTTTATCGAGCTATGAGTGGCAGTGAGCCAGATAAGTATTTACTGGAAAAAAATTAAATTACATAAGACAATGGATATCAAATTAGTGGAGGTTAAAAAATGACATTGAATTTTCTTGAAATCCTGATTAAACTAGCGTTGGGGCTGTTTTCACTCGTGTTTGTTATCAATGTGACAGGAAAAGGAAATCTGGCACCTAATTCCGCAATCGACCAGATTCAAAATTATGTTCTAGGTGGTATTATTGGTGGGGTGATTTACAATAGTTCTATTAACATTCTCCAGTATGCGATCATCCTCATTATGTGGACGATTTTGGTCTTGACTCTAAAATGGCTCAATAACAATATTCGGACAGTCAAGCATTTGATTGATGGTAAACCGACTACCCTGATTCAGCACGGGAAGTTAAGCCCTGAAGCCTGCCGCTCCGTTGGCCTTTCAGCGGCTGATGTGGCTCTGAAGTTGCGTAGCCAAGGAATTTTTCAACTAAAGCAAGTTAAACGAGCAGTCATGGAACAAAACGGTCAGCTTATTGTCGTACAGGCAGGTGAGGAAAATCCGAAATACCCCATTATCACAGACGGTGTTGTCCAGATTGATATTTTAGATTCTATTGACAAAACAGAAGAATGGTTAATCGAGAGGCTTGCTAAGGAAGGCTATACTGATATTTCTAATATCTTCATCGCAGAATATGAAAGTGGTAACTTGAGCGTTGTGACGTATTAAGAGTATTTTCCTTTTTGAATAGATAAAAGCGAAAAAGAGAAAAGGAGATCTTGCTAGGAATCTTGCAGAGAAATTAGGATAAAGGTGCTGCGAAGCTTATTTGAGATAAAAAGGTGAAAAATGAAGCTGCTGTTGAAATTATAGTTTAAAAACAGATAGCATTAAAGATAGCAAAGGAATATTAAAAAATCTTTTTCTAAAACGGCACAAATATAAAAAATAAAGCTCTATCTGACTAGTCCATCCAGATAGAGCTTTTGTTTTTGAGTAAACCAGAATTTTTGTTTGTAATTCTATTCTTGTAAGAACTGTCAACAAAAATCCTTACTGTCAGATAGGACAGTAAGAGAATTCAATCAGGGTTAGAACATTGCTGTTAGTACAGTAATAAATCCAAATACAATACCTGGAGCATTTGCAGTAGCAAGTGGTAAATCGCGTTCTTTTTTAAACAAACCATAATAAACCCAAAGGCTACAGTTGATTGCAACTACCAAAGGTTGGATAAAGTTTCCCTTATGTCCAGCTAAATTGTCCATAATTTGTGGGATATAAGATACATACATCATAACAGACATGAATGTCGCCACCCAACCTATCATTTTCATTCGTTTCCATAACTCCTCATAAAACGTAGTGTAGAGAACGAAAACTCATTTATAACATACTAAGTTCATATAAAACAAGCCTCATTCAATACTATTATTTTATACTAAGAATAAGATTTAAGCAAGAATAATATACTAATGATTATGAGTACAACGTAAGTCAACTCTATTTTTCATTTAAAAAGCTGTGTAATATGTTATAATAAAGTGTTACTAAAAAAGGTTTCATTTGCCTTGAAAGGAAAAACTATGACTGAAAAGAATTTTTATATTACAACACCAATCTATTATCCAAGCGGCAAGCTCCACATTGGCTCTGCTTACACGACCATTGCCTGCGATGTCCTTGCTCGTTACAAGCGTCTTATGGGTTATGATGTTTTTTATTTGACAGGGCTTGATGAGCACGGTCAAAAGATTCAACAGAAAGCAGAAGAAGCGGGTGTTACTCCTCAGAAATATGTGGACGGGATGGCGAAAGGAGTAAAAGAACTTTGGCAACTGCTGGATATTTCTTATGATAAGTTTATCCGCACAACCGATAATTATCATGAAAAAGTAGTAGCAGATGTTTTTGAACGTCTCTTAGCTCAAGATGATATTTACTTGGGTGAATATTCAGGCTGGTACTCTGTTTCTGATGAAGAATTTTTCACTGAAAGTCAGTTAGAAGAAGTTTTCCGTGATGAAACTGGCAAGGTTATCGGAGGAATTGCCCCATCAGGTCACGAAGTTGAATGGGTGTCAGAAGAATCTTACTTCTTGCGTTTGGGTAAGTACGCTGACCGTTTGGTAGAATTTTTCCATGCACATCCAGACTTTATTCAGCCTGATGGTCGCATGAATGAAATTATCAAAAACTTTATCGAGCCAGGATTGGAAGACTTGGCAGTATCACGGACTTCCTTCACTTGGGGAGTGCCTGTACCGTCCAATCCAAAACACGTTGTGTATGTCTGGATTGATGCTCTGCTAAATTATGTAACAGCTCTGGGCTATGGTCAGGATGCGGATGCCAACTTTGAAAAATTCTGGAATAACGGTACAGTCTTTCATATGGTTGGGAAAGACATTCTGCGCTTCCACTCCATTTATTGGCCAATTATGCTCATGATGTTAGACTTGAAATTACCAGAGCGCCTGATTGCCCACGGTTGGTTTGTTATGAAGGACGGCAAGATGTCTAAGTCTAAAGGAAATGTCGTTTATCCAGAAATGCTGGTAGAGCGTTTTGGACTTGATCCGCTTCGCTATTATCTCATGCGTAGTCTTCCAGTCGGTTCTGATGGCACTTTTACGCCAGAAGATTATGTTGGTCGTATCAACTATGAACTAGCTAACGACCTTGGTAACCTCCTCAACCGCACGGTTGCTATGATTAACAAGTATTTTGAAGGTGAAGTTCCAGTTTATGTGGAAAATGTGACGGACTTCGATGCTGATTTGGCAGCAGTAGTTGCTGATAGTTTGGCACAATACCACAAACAGATGGATGCTGTGGATTATCCACGCGCCCTTGAAGCGGTTTGGAATATTATTTCTCGTACCAATAAATACATTGATGAGACAGCTCCGTGGATATTGGCGAAGGATGAAGCTAAACGTGATGATTTAGCAGCGGTTATGGCACATTTGGTAGCTAGTTTACGTGTGGTGGCACATTTGATCAAGCCATTTATGATGACAACAAGTGACGCTATCTTGAGTCAGCTTGGTTTGCCAGAGGCAACTTCGCTGGAAAATCTTAACTTGGCAGGATTGTCAGCAGGCTTAACTGTGGTTAAAAAAGGAACACCAATCTTCCCACGCCTAGACATGGACGCAGAGATTGCCTACATCAAGGAGCAAATGGAAGCCAATAAGCCAGCCATTGAAAAGGAATGGGAGCCAGAAGAAGTAGAACTCAAACTCAACCGCAAGGAAATCAAGTTTGACGATTTTGACAAAGTAGAAATCCGTGTCGCAGAGGTTAAAGAAGTTTCTAAAGTTGAAGGTTCTGATAAATTGCTTCAATTCCGCTTGGATGCGGGAGACGGCGAAGATCGTCAAATTCTGTCTGGGATTGCTAAATACTATCCAAACGAGCAAGAATTGGTTGGCAAGAAAGTCCAAATCGTAGCGAACCTCAAACCACGCAAGATGATGGGACGTATCAGCCAAGGCATGATCCTCTCAGCAGAATATGGTAATCAACTAACTCTGCTCACAGTAAATCAAAATGTACCAAATGGTAGCTTGATTGGGTGAGCCCACAGGAAGATTAGAATTAAAAAGGAGGCTGGGACAATAATGTCTCAGCCTCGCTTTGTTTATCGTTACGGTCAATGGAATAAAAGAAATTGGTAGTCTATACCTACATCAACGGCTTATCTAAGAATTGTTTCCCCACGTCTGAGGGCCGGATAATTTTCCTAAAAAGTAGTTCACGTCGTCCTAGAGTCGGACAGTCTGCCTGAAAAGTGGTTCACTTCGTCTGAGGCTCGGATAGCCTGCCTGAGAAGAAGTTTGCTCCGTCTGAGGCTCGGACGACCTTCACGAAAATAGATTTACTTCATCCGAGGGTCGGACAACCTGCCTGAAAAATGGTTCACTCTGTCCGAGGCTCGGACGACCTATTTGAGTAGTAGTTAAAAAAAGGAGTGAGACAGGACTCCCTTTTGTAGTATAAAACATAATGATGCACTATTCATCTTTATTTAAAAACGAAAACCTCTCCGCCAGACTAGTCCAGCTTTCTCGTATATCGATCATAAAAACAGCTGGATTAGGTGTTTTAAAGTCGTCAATCCAAGCTTGGTAACGGATAGAGATGAGCAGGCGTGTTAGGCGGCTGAGCATTTCTTTTTCTTGCTCGGTAAGGGCTTGGGCATTTTGGACGATAGTCAGCAATTTCTTGATACTGTTGGGTTGGAAAAATTCATCAATGGACGTAATTTGAGCGTCTAAAATGAGGCCGAAAAAGACATCAAAGAAATCTTTAAGTTCATCATCGGGAACCGTCTCCACCCATTCTTTGAGAGTTTTGTCTGTCTGAATGCTGTCTGGGTTGAGCGTGTCAAGTAAGACAAAGTGCTCATTTTCAATTTGCCAAGAGAAGGTATCATGCTGGGCAATACCACCAATAGCTACACTCTTTACAATGTGCGCTTGCTTAGGTGTTTCCAGCATCATCCCGACAATAGAGCCCTGCGGAATGTAGCGCTTGATTTTTGAAGCCATTTCCTGATAGCCGTCTGTTTCAATCACTGTGTGATTCAATCCCGGAGCGTCAAAACTATAGATTTGAGAAATTCTTGCTTGCAAGGCAGGCTCCACTTGGCTGCCAGCGTAAGTCGCTAGATTGCCACCTTTGGAATGTCCTGTCAAGATAAAGGTCGCTGTTGGAAAAGCCTGCATGACCTTTTGAACGTAGCGTACAGCAGTTTGCTGGGCAGGGACATGTTCCATATAAGTCATATGGAAATCTTCCTTCCAGCCGATAATGGAATCATCTGTTCCGCGAAAAGCAATGACAAAGGTATCCAAATCAATCTTATAAGTCATAGCAGCAAATTGTTTTTGCACATCAAGATCAATATCATTCACATAACCCAAGAGTTTGATGTTCTTATAGCGTTTCACCTTAGCGGCTTGGTCCAAAAGTGCCAAGCGGTGTTTGGTATTCATCATGGAATTTTCTTGGGGCATGTATTGTGGCACATCAGTTAAACGGCTGGCTTTTTGCAGGTCAAAATCGTCCGTTACGATTGTGTCATAGTTTAGATACGTGATCTCGGTCAAAAGCAGAATATCTAGCTCTGTAAAGGGCTGATCGTAGATACTGTCGTATTGTACATCTTCTAAATAGTTAAAAATATTTCCCATAAAGGTTCTCTTTTCTGAAAATCTATTGTTAGTATAGCATATTTTCGCAAGTCTTTGTTATAATAGAGAAAGAAAGCGGAAATGAGGGATAGGATGCACAAGATATTATTAGTGGAAGACGATGCCGTCATTCGTCAACAAGTCAAAAAAATGCTGGAACAATGGGGATTTGAGGTGATTGCTGTAGAGGATTTTATGCAGGTGCTGACGATTTTTGTCAAGGAAGAACCGCATCTAGTCCTGATGGATATTGGTCTACCGTTGTTTAATGGTTATCATTGGTGCCAAGAAATTCGCAAGATTTCTAAAGTGCCTATTATGTTTTTATCTTCACGTGATCAGGCGATGGATATTGTCATGGCGATTAACATGGGCGGAGATGATTTTGTGACGAAGCCATTTGACAATAATGTCTTGTTGGCTAAGGTTCAAGGACTCTTGCGTCGTTCGTATGAATTTGGGACAGATCAAAGTTTGTTGGAATACCATGGGGTTATTCTCAATCTCAAGTCCATGGATATGATGTATGATGGAGAAGTGATTACGTTAACGAAAAATGAATTTCAAATTCTGCGTGTGCTATTTGAGCATTCTGGCAGTATTGTTTCGCGTGATGATCTCATGAAAGAACTTTGGAATAGTGATTTCTTTATTGATGATAATACCTTATCTGTGAATGTTGCACGGCTGCGCAAGAAATTAGAAGAAGTCGGTCTCAAGAATTTCATTGAAACAAAGAAAGGTATAGGGTACAGGTTAATTAATGGAACATCAGAATAAGCATCTATTTTTCAAATATTATCTGCGTTCTCGAAAACTTTTATGTTCATTGTTATTTATTTTTTATAGTTTGTTGTTTATTTTTTCTTATCTTTTTGAAGATGAACGCACCGTTTTGCAATATGTTATAATACTCTTGCTTTTGACGAGCTTAATAGGACTCATCTTAGACTTTGTGAAACAATATCAAAATTTTCGTCATGCTGTCTTATATGGTGAAAGCGATGCGTACACTCCTTTAGAAGCATTGCTCACCTCCAGAATTAGAACTTTAGAAAAAGATAAAAAAGAGCTAAAAATACAGCATCAAGAAAAGCAGAGTGATTTACTGGATTATTATACACTTTGGGTGCATCAGATTAAGACACCGATTGCTGCGAGCAAGCTCTTGGTGCAGGATTTACAAGAGCAGACGTTCAAAAATCAATTGGAGCAGGAGTTGTTTAAGATTGACTCTTATACGAACTTAGTCTTGCAGTATTTGCGGTTAGAAAGCTTCCATGATGACTTGGTCGTAGAGAAAGAAAATATAGAGGATTTAGTTAAAGAAGTCGTCAAAAAATATACGCTTTTCTTTATTCAGCAAGGTCTTAGTTTGAATTTGCATGATTTAAATCACACCGTTATTACAGATAAAAAGTGGTTTCTTGTCATTTTAGAGCAAGTGCTTTCTAATAGTCTCAAATATACGAAGCAAGGTAGCATTGAAATTTTCTTTCAGGAAGATACCTTGCATATGAAAGATACTGGTTTGGGGATTCAAAATTCCGATCTTCTCCGTGTATTTGAGCGAGGTTTTTCTGGTTATAATGGACGTTTGACGCATCAATCTTCAGGATTAGGGCTCTATTTATCTAAGAAAATTGCGGATAAATTGGGCCATGAATTACATTTGCATTCTGTGGTCGGCGAAGGGACAACTGTGATGATTACGTTCAAAGAGAAGAAATTGTTATTTGAATGAATGCAATCTTACAAAAGTGTAAGGTTGATATCTAAAAATGAAAGGTTATGTTATGGTAGCAGCCTTTCTTTTTTTGTATCATAAGATTAGAAAATAAACAATGTTTGATAAAGGAGGTAGTCATAAAAACAAAAGGATTGAATGCTTTTCAGCTGAAGCTCTTCATGGCTTTATTAATGGTTTTTGATCATCTTGGGAAAATACCAGGCTTACTGTCTGGTGAATGGGAGGGAATTTTTCATGCTTTGACACGTTGTGTAGCTGTTTGGTTCGCTTTCGCAGCAGTAGAAGGGTTTCGATACACACGGAGTCGCTTGCTTTACAATCTGCGTCTCTTTTTCTGGGCAATGATCATGTTTGTTGGAAATACTATTCTCAATTTGCTGTTTCACTCTAAAGGAGTTCAGATATATAATAATATTTTCCTAACGTTAGCTTGCGGTGTACTTGCGCTAATTCTCTTTTTTGGAATTTCGCCCAATGACGACCCAATTAACATTAAACGGCAGCCCATCCGCTTTATCTTAGGACTTGTTGTTTGCTTGCTTGCTAGTTTTGTGACAGAAGGCGGCATGGTCATTATTCCATTTATGTTGATCACCTATACTTGTAGAGAAAAGAGAAATCTCCGCAATCTTCTGTATGGTATTTTAGCGGTTGTCCTATTTTGTATGAGTATTCAGATTTACCCGACATGGAGCGATACGCTGTTAATGATGTTTTATAATTCCGATTGGCTTTTTATCACAGTACTGCCTTTCATTTCACTCTATAATGGCGAACGCGGTTCTGTGACTAAGTGGAGCAAGTATTTCTTTTATATCTTTTATCCAGCTCACTTATGGTTGATTACTTGCATTGCTTACCTCGTTCAAAAATGAGTAAATCATAGTCTTGCAGCGAGCAATTCGCTGCAAAGTAGTATCAAAAAAGGAGAACAAGATGAAATATGGTAAAATTTTATTGAAACAAGACAGTCAATTGCTTCAGACAAACGTAAAAGATATTGGAAAAGCGCAATTTGGCTATGAAGTGAGTCAATCAGCGCAACAGTTATATTTTAGATTTTAAAAAAGGAGAAAATGATGACACTATTAGACGTACAACACGTGAAGAAAATTTACAAAACTCGCTTTCAAGGCAATCAAGTAGAAGCATTGAAAGACATTCATTTTACAGTAGATGAAGGTGATTATGTCGCTATCATGGGCGAGTCGGGTTCTGGGAAATCCACTCTGCTCAATATTCTTGCCATGCTAGACAAGCCAACCGAAGGACGCGTCTTTCTTAATGGCACGGATACAGCGACGATTAAAAACAGTCAAGCTTCGAGCTTCCGTCGGGAAAAATTAGGTTTCGTTTTTCAAGATTTCAACCTGTTAGACACGCTCTCGGTCAAGGACAATATCCTCTTGCCGCTCGTCTTGTCGCGCCGTCCGATTACAGAAATGATGCAAAAGTTGGTTACTACTTGTAATGAACTGGGGATTAACCAATTGCAGGAAAAATTCCCCTATGAAATTTCCGGTGGTCAAAAGCAGCGGGTGGCAGTAGCGCGTGCTATTATCACCAATCCAGAAATTCTGCTGGCAGACGAGCCAACAGGGGCGCTCGATTCTAAGTCTTCTGCGGCGCTTTTAGATGTATTTGATGACATCAATGACCGCGGACAGACGATTCTTATGGTAACGCACTCGACTTCTGCGGCAAGCCGTGCTAAGCGCGTACTGTTCATCAAGGACGGAATTTTGTACAATCAAATCTTCCGAGGAGATAAGACCAAGCGCCAGATGTTCCAAGAGATTTCTGATACCTTAAGGGTTATGGCAAGCGAGGTGAATCAAGGTGCTTAGATTAGCGGGAAAATTAGCGGTTTCTAACCTAGTGAAAAATCGTAGATTATACTATCCATTTACGTTGGCAACTTGTTTAGTCGTCGCTATTTCATATATTTTTAATTCTTTAACGTTTAATCCTCATTTACAAAAAATGCAGGGGGCAAGTTCTATTTCATTTGTCTTGGCTCTTGGAGTGATTATTGTGACGATTGCTGCAGCGATTATCGTTTTTTATGCTAATAGTTTCGTCATGAAAAACCGTTCGAAAGAGCTAGGTCTTTATGGAATGCTAGGGCTTAATAAACGTCATCTCTTTACCATGGTGTTCATTGAGTTATTGATTTTAGGAGCGACGACTGTCACGATTGGTCTTGGATTTGGTATTGTATTTGATAAACTGATTTATGCTTTTTTACTGAAATTAATGGGGTTAAAAGTTGTCCTAGTATCCACGTTTCAATGGTTAGTTCTTATTTCAGTTGTTGTCATCTATGGCGTTATTTTTGCGGGCTTGGTGCTTGTCAACGGTTTCAGGATTCTACGTTTTAATGCTTTGCAATTGGCCAAGGAAAAGAATAGTGGTGAAAGAAAAGGACGATTTCTTCTGATTCAAACGATTATTGGATCGATTTCTTTAGGCTATGCTTATTACCTAGCTCTGAGTGTCAAAAATCCATTGACAGCAATTGGTATATTTTTTATAGCTGTTCTCTTTGTTATTTTAGGGACTTATCTGCTGTTCAATGCAGGAGTTACGGTATTTTTACGGTTGCTTCAGAAAAATAAACGGTATTATTATCAACCTAATAATATGATTTCTGTGTCCAATTTGATTTTTCGGATGAAGAAAAATGCAGTGGGATTGGCAACGATTGCGATTCTTTCAACGATGGTTTTGGTCACCTTGGCTGGAGGTGTCAATATTTATGCAGGTGCTGGTTATCTTAAAAGCGTGATGTATCCCCAAGATTATACGATAAAGGGGAAGGGAGTGTCAGCTGCTCAATTGGATCAGGCATTGACAGAATTTGCAAAAGAGAATCATTTAACAGTCACTAAGAAAAATGCTTATCAATATTATTCGATGGGAATTAAAAATCAAAAGGGCAATCAGCTTGATATTTATCCAAAAGGTGAAACACGAGTTTCTCCACAGGCTTATATTCTGCTGTTTTCAGCTGATGATTATCGGAAAATGACGGGCAAAATATTGAATTTAAAAGATAATGAGACAGCAATCTTTGCAAAAGGAATGTCTATTAAACAAGATCAACCTCTTAAACTGATTGGACAAGAATTGACAGTGAAAGAACTTTTAACAGAGGACTTTGTTCTTGGAAATGTCGTAGATCAGTATAATATCATTGTGCCGCAGTCACTTTTTATGGTGGTCAATGACCCACAAAAATTGGTGGATTCACAAAAGCAACATTACACGATTAATACAGAATTATATGGCGGTTTGAATATCAGGGCTTCTAATAAGAAAAAGGGCGATTTGGATACAGCTTACCAGAAGAAGCTGAAACAGTTCAATACGACGCTCCCCGATAATGCCGGTGTGTATGGTTATACAAGAATCCAAGGTGTGCAGGAAATTATGAGTATGTTAGGTGGCGTTTTATTTATTGGTATTTTCCTTTCAATTGTCTTTATGCTGGGAACGGTTTTGGTAATCTACTACAAACAGATTTCAGAAGGGTATGAAGACCGCGATCGCTTTGTAATTTTACAAAAGGTAGGATTAGATGAAAAGCAGACCAAGCGCGCCATTCGCAAACAAATTTTGACTGTGTTCTTCTTACCGCTTGCTTTCGCTTTTGTGCATCTGGCATTTGCTTATCGTATGCTGAGTCTCATGTTGAAAGTGCTGGGTGTCGTAAATGCTACATTGATGTTGGAAGTTACGCTTGGCGTTTGTGCTGTTTTCTTTATCGTCTATGTACTTGTCTTTTTCATCACATCACGCAGTTATCGTAGAATTGTGTCGATGTGAGTTAGCGATAGGTACGGATAATAGTGAAAAGGAGTAGGGCTATTCTTGCTCCTTTTTCAATTTATTTAACAAAAAAGAGGGACGTTTGATTCCTTTTTGATTGCTTTTATGGTAGAATAATTCAATCTAATAAATTGGAGTTTAGGATGAATATTTTTCGTAAAAAAGATGTCAGTAGAGATCGGACTGGCATGCGTCGTCATTTACGGTTGCTTGATTTGATTTTGTTAGGAATTGGCGCTATGGTGGGAACGGGTATTTTCACTATTACTGGAACAGCGGCTGCAACTCTAGCTGGTCCAGCTTTGGTGATTTCGATTATTATTTCTGCTCTTTGCGTGAGTATTTCTGCTTTCTTTTATGCAGAATTTGCGTCAAGAATTCCTGCAAATGGAGGTGCTTATAGCTATCTCTATGCTGTTTTTGGAGAATTTCCAGCTTGGATAGCAGGTTGGCTGACCATTATGGAATTTATGACGGCGGTATCTAGTGTTGCCTCTGGTTGGGCTTCCTATTTGAAAGGCTTGCTGAATGGATTTGGTTTGAGTATGCCAAGAGCGCTTAATGGAACCTTTAATCCGCAAGTGGGAACCTATGTAGACTTACTGCCGATTCTTGTTTTGGTATTTGTAACAGGTGTGGTTTTATTAAATTCTAAAGCAGCTCTGCGATTTAATTCTGCTTTGGTTGTCTTGAAGTTTTCGGCGCTTGCCCTTTTTATCTTTGTAGGGATTTTCTTTATTAAACCTGAAAATTGGTCTCATTTTGCCCCATTTGGCTTTGGAAAATTATATGGTGGTAATGTTGGAATTATGGCTGGTGCTTCTCTGATGTTCTTTGCTTTTCTAGGTTTCGAGTCTATTTCTATGGCAGTGGACGAGATTAAGGAGCCACAAAAGAATGTTCCACGAGGGATTGTGCTGTCTTTGTCTATTGTAACGGTGCTTTATATATTGGTGACACTAGTTTTGACAGGGATTGTTCACTATAGCAAGCTAGATGTAGCAGATGCTGTCGCTTTTGCGCTTCGCAGTGCTGGGCTTGGCTGGGCGGCTAATTATGTGTCAGTGGTAGCGATTTTAACTTTGATTACCGTTTGCATTTCCATGACTTATGCTCTGTCGCGTATGATTTACAGCATTGCGCGTGACGGTTTGTTGCCAAAGTCTTTCAGAAAATTAACTGCCACTAGTCGGGTACCGAAAAATGCTACGATTTTGGTAGGGATAGCTGCGGCAGTATGTGCTGGTATTTTCCCGTTAGCCAGTATCGCATCTTTTCTAAATATCTGCACCTTGGCTTATCTGATTTTGTTAGCAGTGGCTATTTTGAAGTTGCGCAAGGATAAAGGACTTCCTCAAGCAGGGGAGTTTAAAACTCCTCTGGTACCTCTGACGCCAATCTTATCCATTATTATTTGCCTGTCTTTCATGACCCAATATGGCTCTGATACTTGGCTAGCATTCGGCCTTGCCTTACTAGTCGGAACAATTATTTATTTTATCTATGGCTACCAACATTCGGAAATCAATTGATGAGTTTATCTTACAAAAATGTAAGAAATAATTGTAAATTGTAAGATGAGGTTAGGGAAAAGCCCCAGCTTCATGCATTTTATAGTTTGGGTTGTAAGACGCAGTGGTTGGTTGGATATCCTTATCTCTTGTTATACCGGTGATAACGGCTATCCTAACCAACTGTGCGGAGGTGGGACGACGAAATCAAATTCTTCGAATTATTGATTTCTGTCCCACTCTCATTTTTCCATATAATAGTGATAATAAAGTAAGTGATGGAGGAAAAAATGAAAAAGGGATGTATTGGTTGTCTAGGTGTGCTAGGAGTATTGCTTTTAGCGGCATTGGGAGCAGTGTTATATTTCGGTCCTAATGATGATATCTATCTTTTACCACCTAGTCCTGAGCAATACGCAAAATCTGCTCTAAATAAGATGAATTCTGCTCTTTATATTGATGAAAATTGGTCACAAGAAAAGGAAAAAACATTAAAAGAAGTCAAATCTGCCAAAACTTATGCAGATACCTATCCAATTCTAAAGAAAATGACAAAACTATCGGGAGGAAAACATTCTTATTTTTATACACCGAAGGAATTTAAAACTTCACAAAAGGAAGAAAGTCAGCTTCCTGTTGTAAAAAATGAGAATGGCATTCTTTACTTGAAATTACCTCCTTTTATGGGAAACGAGAAAGAAGCTAAGGCTTATCAAACGATCCTAAATCGGGCACTAACTAAGGAAACTTACAAGGGAGTAATTGTGGATTTGGAGAATAATAGCGGTGGCAATATGTATCCTATGATTGGTGGATTAGCTGCTTATTTTGCCTAATGATACTCTCTTTCAATTTGAATATGCAAATGGTCAAAAAATAGGTACTACTTTATCACAAATATTGGCAAGCAAGCAGACAGAAGAAAATTCAAATAGCAGTTCCAAAACAATTCCTATAGCAATTCTAGTTAATGGTAATACAGCTAGCTCTGGTGAAATGACGACATTAGCTTTCAAAGGCTTACCAAACGTTAAAATTTTTGGCAAGCCAACAGCTGGCTATACAACAGGAAATATGGTTTATTCTCTTTATGACGGGGCAACAATTCAGCTGACGGTTTCTCGGATTATTGACCGAAAGGGTAATCGTTATGAAAATACTCCAATCGAGCCAGATATTGCTGCAACCACACCATTGAATGATGCTAGAACTTGGTTACTAGAGCAAATATCGAAATAATCTCTAAACAGCGATTACCGCTGTTTTTTGTTATATTGGATAGGTCAGATCATTTTATCTTGGTGGCAGAAAATGCAGCAGGTCAACTTGTCGGTTATGCCCACGCTTGTCGTTATGACTGCCTTTACTTTTCATCTTTGCTCAATCTGTTGGCTTTGGCTGTTGCTCCAGACTTTCAAGGACAGGGACATGGCAGATCGCTTATGCGAGTCGTGCGTGAAGAGGGTTCAGCTGCAGGCTATGCAGGTATTCGCATAAACTCTGGCATTTCTCGAACTGAAGCCCATGAATTTTATCGAAAACTGGGCTGTGAGGAAAAAGCTGATCAGAAACGTTTTTATTGGGAATTTTAAGAAAGGAAATCTATGAAAATTGAACCATTAAGTCAAAGCAATGCAGAAGAAATTGCGAATCATTGGCATTACGAAGGCATCTATGCTTTTTATGATATGCAAGCAGATTCTGAGGATTATGAAGAAATTTTATCTCCTGAAGCGCGTGGTGATCACTATTATCAGGTTCTCAAAAATGATGAATTATATGGCTTTTTTTGCCTTTTTCCAGTTGACAAGGCCAAGCAGGAGCTAGGTTTAGGCATGAAGCCAGAGTATTGTGGCAAAGGTCAAGGCAAAGAGTTTTTACAAACGATTTTACGGTTTATCGAGGAAAACATTTCAGTGCAAATCCTGACTCTCTCAGTTGCAGATTTTAATCAAAGAGCTCAAAGGCTTTATCTCAATTGTGGTTTCAACGTAATCGGACGGCAGCCTCAGGAAAGCAATGGCGATAGTTACCTTTTTATCAAAATGGAAAAGGAGTTGAAATGAGAGTTGCGGTTATCCAAGGAACCACTCGAAGAAATATGAATTTGCTGCTATTTGAATCTGTAAAAAAAGCAGTCCAATCGTCTGACGAAGTGCTGAATTTTGGTATTTTTGAGGAGGAGAACGAGCAGTATTCTTATGTTGAAATAGCGATCTTGATCAGTTTCTTAATGGAAAGCGGAGCAGTCGATTTTGTCGTAACAGGATGTTCCTCAGGTCAAGGTATGATGCTTGCCTGTAATAGTTTACCGGATCTTTTGTGTGGTTATATAGAAAATCCTCAAGACGCGTTCCTCTTTGGACGCATCAATGGAGGAAATGTTGCTTCCCTGCCACTCGACTTAAATTTTGGTTGGCAAGGCGAATTGAACCTGCAATATACATTAGATAAACTATTTGATGGTGAGTTTGGTATGGGTTATCCTGAACATGAAGCGGAAATAAAAAGGTTGGAAGCAAGTGCCCTAAAGAATTTGAACCGTTTAACGAAACGCAGTTGGGAAGAATTATTAGACCAAATTCCAAAAGATAATCTCAACAAGCTGTTGCAAAGAAAGATAGTGATGAATGCCATTATAAATAAGGGAAGTAATAAAGAGTTCATCCGATTGCTGAAAGCGAAAGCAGATAAAATGGACGCAGATAGAAAGTGGAATAAAGTTTGACAATCAAATAGGGAAAGTATGAGATTGACTTCTGTTGCAGTTATCGTTATTTGAGAAAAAAAGGGAGTGGGACAGAACTAAAAATAGAAAATTTTTAGTTCGTAGTCCCACCCCTGCAAGGGTGCTTAAACAGTTATCAAGCTGT
>NZ_KV813958.1:0-299 GCF_001813805.1 Streptococcus sp. HMSC066F10 | reverse complement strand
TTTTAACTTTATCCGCTGAAAAGAATGTAAAAGTACCTGAAGAGATAGATAGGTGTATTAAGAAGTACGAAATAGAAACCGAAAAGAGTAGAACAGCTATCCAGCTCTCCTAAAAGCTTCAAGTTTGCTATCCTTAAAAGGTAAGAAAAAGGAAGGAGAAGAAGATGGAGTTCAAGGAGTTATATGCCAAGGTGAGAGGAATTGTGCTGAAGTGTCGGAGAGAATATTATGTCCACCTGTGGGAATTAAGCGATTGGGAACAAGAGGGCATGTTGGTGCTCTATCAGTTGGTAAGCCAG
>NZ_KV813957.1:139969-156570 GCF_001813805.1 Streptococcus sp. HMSC066F10 | reverse complement strand
TTTCTTGTCTAACTTTTGGGGTGCAGTTCAGATTTTGGTCAGCTTTTTATGTGCATGAAATCCATAGGAGAAGAAAGGATTCAACAAATTAGCGAGAATTTTCTGAATATTTCAACTAAATACTTGTTTTTTACTAATTTCTGAGTATAATGAAATGTATCAACTAGACAGATTTTCAGTTTAATGATGAAGCGAAAGTAAAAGCAGATGCACTTGACTTTCAGGACGCTGCAGCAAATTTGAATCATCACGCAAATATTATTGTTAATGATTATCAGGCATTGGCAGATGCGGATGTGGTGGTGTCAGCACTGGGCAATATCAAATTGCAAGATAACCCCAACACCGATCGATTTGCGGAATTACCCTTTACATCCAAGGAAGTTCCTTTTGTCGCTGAACAATTGAAAAAAGTTGGATTTACAGGGATTATCATTGTTATTAGTAATCCAGTAGATGTCATTACTAGTCTTTATCAACACTATACTGGTCTGCCTAAAGAGCGTGTTATTGGAACGGGAACGCTACTGGACACAGCTCGTATGGAACGTGCAGTTGGTGTTCGCTTTGGTGTCGATCCTCGAAGTGTTTATGGCTACAATCTTGGAGAACATGGGAATTCTCAATTTACAGCTTGGAGCCAAGTACGGATAAAAGGGCAACCGATTTCTACATTTGCTTCAGTCGAGGAGTTGGATGAAATTGCTCTATAAGCCCTTAAAGGAGGGCATACCGTCTTTTATGGCAAAAAATACACATCTTATGGTATTGCGAGCGCAGCTATCCGTTTAGCAGTAGCCCTTGTATCGGATTCGCATGAAGAATTGCCAGTATCAAATTATTATCAGCCATTAGACACCTACCTGAGTTATCCAGCGATTGTAGGACGTGAGGGAATTGTTGAGCAAGTCAAACTTAGTTTAACGGAAAAAGAGGAGGAAAAATTAGCGTATTCTGCACAATTCATCAAGCAAAAATTTGCAGAAAGTTTATAATTTTAAGAGGGTGAGGAAAAGTTGAATTCAACGAAATGAAGCTTTTTCCCCGCTCTCTTTTGTTTCCCTTCTCTTTTTATGGTACAATATGTAAAAAGAATCAGGTATGAGGTTTTCTATGCAGTTACGAACAAATGCAAAGGGATTAGCTGGGTGCATTCGTGTGCCGGGTGATAAGTCTATTAGTCATCGATCGATTATGTTTGGTAGTTTGGCCAAGGGAGTGACAACGGTTCACGATATTTTGCGTGGTGAAGACGTCTTATCAACCATGCAAGTTTTTCGTGATTTAGGTGTTCAAATTGAAGATGACGGCAATGTAGTAACGATTCATGGAGTGGGTTTTGCTGGTCTTCAAGCGCCGACAAACAAACTGAATATGGGAAATTCTGGAACCTCTATTCGCTTGATTTCAGGTGTATTAGCTGGGCAGGATTTTGTGGCGGAAATGTTTGGTGATGATAGTTTATCTAAACGTCCTATGGATCGCATAACGATTCCTCTTCGTCAAATGGGGGTGCAAATCGCTGGGCGAACCGAGCGTGATTTGCCACCGCTCACCATTCATGGAAATAAGAACTTACAGTCTATTCATTACACCTTGCCTGTAGCGTCTGCTCAGGTTAAATCTGCTTTGATATTTGCGGCTTTACAAGCTCAAGGCGAGTCTGTCATTGTGGAAAAAGAAATGACCCGCAATCATACAGAAGATATGATTAAACAATTTGGCGGTCAGATTTCTGTCAATGGAAAGGAAATCCGCGTTCAAGGTGGGCAAGAGTTTACTGGGCAGAACGTGTTGGTACCAGGAGATATTTCTAGTGCGGCTTTCTGGATAGTGGCAGGACTTATCGTTCCTAATTCTAAGATTATTTTGGAAAATGTCGGTATCAATGAAACACGAACTGGCATTTTGGATGTTGTTAAAGCTATGGGTGGAAATATAAACTTGTCCAATGTAGACAATATTGCTAAGTCTGCCACCATAACGATAGAGACGTCTGAATTAGTCGGCACAGAAATTGGCGGAGAAATTATCCCACGTTTAATTGATGAATTGCCAATCATTGCACTTCTGGCCACTCAAGCTAAGGGGCAAACGGTGATTCGTGATGCGGAAGAATTAAAGGTAAAAGAAACAGACCGTATCCAAGTTGTGGCAGATGCACTAAATAGCATGGGGGCTGATATTACTCCGACAGAAGACGGCATGCTCATCAAAGGGAAAACGTCTCTTCACGGTGCTAAAGTTCATACATTTGGCGACCACCGAATTGGCATGATGACAGCTATTGCAGCTCTTTTGGTAAAGGACGGTCAAGTCGAGTTGGAGCGCGCCGAAGCTATCAATACGAGCTATCCAAATTTCTTTGATGATTTGGAGGACTTACTTCATGGCTAAGATTTTGATTGGTTTCATGGGGGCTGGGAAAACAACGGTTGCTAGCTTGCTAGATGAAAATTTTATCGATATGGATGAGCTTTTGTCAGAGAGACTGGAAATGCCGATTAAAGAATATTTTGAGCAGTATGGCGAAGCAGCTTTTCGGCAAAAAGAAAGTGAATTATTAAAAGAATTGCTACAGTCAGAACAAGTCATCTCAACTGGTGGTGGCATCATCAGCAATGCTCAAAATCGCGAGTTGTTAAAGCAGAACGCTGAAAATATTTATTTAAAAACAGATTTTGAGACACTTTATCAGCGTCTTGAAGAGGATCAAGAACACCAGCGCCCACTTTATTTGAACAATAGCAAAGCTGATTTGAAAAATCTTTTCGAGCAACGTCAAACTTGGTATGAAGAAGTGGCTACAAAAGTTATTGATGTGACTACTTTGACACCAAAACAAATCGTGGAGGTGTTGCAATGAAAATTGGATTTTTAGGTCCGAAAGGGTCTTTTTCTCATCATGTGGCACAAGAAGCATTTCCAGCAGATACGTTAGTGGCTTTTGAAAATATCACGGAAGTTGTAAAAGCCTATGAGACAGGCGAAGTGGATTATTCTGTAGTGCCAGTTGAAAATTCAATTGAAGGAAGCGTTCATGAAACATTGGACTACCTTTTTCATCAGGCAGCCATTCATGCTGTGGCAGAAATCGTCCAGCCAATCAAACAACAATTATTGGCAACGGTAGCTGATAAGCCAGTAGAAAAAATCTTTTCTCATCCGCAGGCAATTGCGCAGGGGAAAAAATATGTCCGCCAGCATTATCCACAAGCTAAAATTGAAATAACAGCTAGCACAGCTTATGCGGCTCGTTTTGTGGCTCAGCATCCAGAAGAAAATTATGCAGCCATTGCGCCAAGGAGTGCAGCTAGTGAATACGGTCTGCAGATTGTTGCAGAAGATATTCAAGAAATGGCTGAGAATTTCACCCGTTTTTGGTTGCTGGGACAGTCGATTCCGACTTTGCCATTATATCCTAAGGAAAAGAAACTCACGCTTGCTTTGACTTTGCCAGACAATTTACCCGGTGCTTTATATAAAGCTCTTGCAACTTTTGCTTGGCGGGGAATTGATTTGACAAAGATTGAAAGTCGCCCGTTGAAGACCGCTTTGGGAGAATATTTTTTCATTGTGGACATCAATAATGAAAAAGAGGATTTAGTGTCATTTGCGATGAGAGAGCTAGAAGCAATTGGCATTACTTATAAAATTTTAGGAAATTACACCGTTTATACTATTTCAGAACAGTAGATTGGAGCAATCATGGATAAAAAATCAGATAATCTCAGCCACCATGAGCAGTTGAGACTGGACTATCTTTACAAAAATATCCATTATTTAAATGAACGCGAGAAAAAAGAATATCAATATCTTCTTAGCAAGCAAGAAGGAGACCAAAGAGTAGAGTCAGCTCGTGAAGCAAGAGCTACCTTTTCTGACCAACAAGTGCCTGAGAATTTTGGTTACACCGAGCAGGGACTCCCTCAATATCCAGAGAGAAGTCGCCGTAATAAACGATTTAAATCAGAGCGTATACCAACTAATGCGGCTGAAAGTGTTGTAGAAAACACACCCAAGCCTAAAAAGGAAAAGCGGCATAGAAAAATACGTGTGAAGCGGATTCTAGCTTGGCTTGCTTTAATTTTGGTTCTCATTGTAGGAGGCATGTTGTTCATGTTTATAAAAGGCTTGAACACTTCAAAAAACAACCCAAATGCCAAAGCTGCCCAAACAGAAGTCTTTAATGGGAAAGATACCAAAGACGGTGTGAATATACTTATTTTGGGTACAGATGGACGAATTGGTCAATCTTCTTCTGAAACGCGGACCGATTCAATCATGGTCTTAAATGTTGGTGGAAAAAATAAAAAAATGAAACTCGTCAGTTTCATGAGAGACACGCTCGTTCACATTGATGGAGTGAGTCAAGGTTCTGGTTATGATCAAAAGTTAAATGTAGCATATGCCATTGGGGAGCAAAATAACAATCAAGGCGCTGAATTGGTACGTCAAGTGCTGAAAGACAATTTTGATATTGACATTAAGTATTATGCTTTGGTTGATTTTTCAACTTTTGCGACAGCTATTGATACCCTTTTCCCAAATGGTGTTGAAATGAATGCGAATTTTTCAACTATCAATGGTGAAAAAGTGAGTGAAGTACAGGTGCCGGACGACCTCAATATGAAAGACGGAGTGGTTCCAGAGCAGACGATTAAGGTTGGAAAACAGCGAATGGACGGACGCACGCTTTTGAATTATGCGCGTTTCCGTAAAGATGACGAAGGAGATTTCGGCCGAACACATCGCCAACAAGAGGTGATGAGCGCGATTATTCAGCAAGTCAAAGACCCAACGAAGCTTTTTACAGGCTCTGAAGCGCTTGGAAAAGTATTTGCTTTAACCTCAACCAATGTTCCGTATAGTTTTTTACTAACGCACGGCTTGTCTTCTCTTACCAACGCTCGTAATGGTGTTGAAAAGGTGACCATTCCTGAAAATGGAGATTGGATAGATGCCTATGATATGTATGGCGGTCAAGGCTTACTAGTTGATTTTGAAGCCTATAAAGCAAAATTAGCACAATTAGGACTCAGATAAATGATATAATAGAAAGTGATGATGCGGTCGCTTTCTTTTTTTGGGAAATGGCAGAGCTGATAGAAAGAGAAATATATGTTAAAAAAGAATGATGTGATAGAAGTTGAAATTGTGGATTTGAGCCATGACGGTGCTGGAGTGGCTAAGGCAGAGGGGGTGGTTTTCTTTGTAGAGAATGCTCTGCCTACGGAACGTATCCGTATGCGCATACTGAAAGTCAATAAAAAAATTGGTTTTGGCAAGGTAGAAGCCTATCTGACGAAATCCCCTTATCGAAACGAAGATGTTGATGTGGCTTATCTGAGGATAGGTATTGCTGACTTTGGGCATCTAAAATATAGTGAGCAATTGAAATTTAAAACCAAGAAAGTTAGAGATAGTCTTTACAAGATTGCTGGAATTGCAGATATCGAAGTGGCACCAACCCTTGGTATGGAGCACCCACTACATTATCGAAACAAAGCGCAGGTTCCTGTTCGCCGTGTCAATGGACAGCTAGAAACGGGATTTTTCCGAAAAAATTCGCATGATTTAATGCCAATTGAGGATTTTTATATTCAGGATCCAGTTATTGACCAAGTCGTTTTGGCAGTGCGGGATTTGCTGCGTCGTTTTGACCTGAAACCTTACGATGAGAAAGAGCAATCTGGTCTGATTCGTAATATTGTGGTTCGTCGTGGACATTACTCTGGTGAAATCATGGTTATTTTAGTGACAACTCGTCCCAAAATTTTCCGTATAAATCAGTTAATTGAGCGATTAGTCGCGCAATTTCCGAATATTAAATCTATCATGCAAAATATTAACAACCAGCCAGGTAATGCGATTTTGGGGAAGGAATTTCGTGTACTGTATGGACAAGATTATATTACTGACCGCATGCTAGAGAATCACTTTCAAATTGCTGCCCCAGCATTTTACCAAGTCAATACAGAGATGGCAGAGGAGCTGTATCAAACGGCGATTGATTTCGCTGAGTTGAGTACAGAGGATATTGTAGTGGATGCCTATTCGGGGATTGGCACCATTGGATTGTCAGTTGCGAAACACGTCAAAGAAGTCTATGGCGTGGAGGTTATCCCTCAAGCAGTTGAAAATAGCAAAAAGAATGCTAAGCTAAACGGCATTAGCAATGCCCATTATATTTGTGATTCAGCAGAAAATGCTATCAAAAAATGGCTGAACCAAGGTATAAAACCTAGTATCATCATGGTCGACCCACCACGTAAAGGCTTGACTGAAAGTTTTATCAAATCAAGCGTCAGTATGAATCCAAAGAAAATCGTCTATATTTCCTGCAATGCCGCCACCATGGCACGTGACATCAAGCTCTATCAAGAACTAGGCTATAAACTCACAAAAGTTCAGCCCGTGGATTTGTTTCCAATGACGCATCATGTGGAGACGGTAGCACTTTTGTCCAAACTTGATGTCGATAAGCATATAAATATTGAAATTGAGCTGGATGAGCTTGATTTGACAAGTGCTGAAAGTAAGGCAACATATGCTCAAATCAAAGAATATGTTTGGAATAAATTTGAATTAAAAGTTCCGACATTATATATTGCACAGATAAAAAGGAAATGTGGAATAGAATTACGAGAACATTACAACAAGTCTAAAAAGGAGAAACAAATTATTCCACAGTGTACACCTGAAAAAGAAGAAGCTATCATGGATGCCTTGAGACACTTCAAAATGATTGAATAGAAAGGGAAGATATTTTATGAGATGGACAATAAAAATAATCTTTTTCCCAATCAGCTTCCTGCTTAGTATTCTCACTGCATTTCTGACATTCTTACTCGGAATAGGAACGGCACTGCTATATTTGCTGATGATGTTTTGCATATTTGGAGCAATAGCATCTTTCTTACAAAAAGAAGTTACCATCGGAATCGAAGCATTGATTATCGGATTTTTAGTTAGTCCATACGGCGTACCGATGATTGGAGCAACCGTTATAGCATTCTTTCAGGGAATCAATGAAGAGATAAAATCAATTTAAAAAATTTCATCAAAATGGTAACCAAAGGCGATAGAAAAACTATCGTCTTTTTCTTTGCAAATTTTAAGAGAGGAGGTGAAGCGATGGACTTTGACTATTTCTATAACAGAGAAGCAGAGCGATTTAACTTTTTGAAAGTGCCTGAAATATTAGTAGATGGAGAAGAATTTAAGGGGTTATCGGCAGAAGCAATTATCCTATACTCTATGCTTCTAAAGCGTACAGGAATGTCCTTTAAAAATAAATGGATAGACAAGGAAGGCAGAGTATTTATCTATTTTACCGTCGAAGAAATTATGAGAAGAAGAAATATCTCAAAGCCAACAGCCATAAAAACATTGGATGAGTTAGACAGTAAAAAAGGAATCGGACTGATTGAAAGAGTAAGGCTTGGACTTGGAAAACCTAATATCATTTATGTAAAAGACTTTATGAGTGTATTTCAAGCAAAAGGAAATGACTTTCAGAAGTCAAAAAACTTTACTTCAGAAGTAAAAGATGTTGACCTCAGAAGTAAAGAAAATGAACTTCAGGAAGTTAAAAATGTTAACTCTAACTATATAGAGAATAATAAGAGTAAGTATAGTAAGAGAGAATATAGTTTTTGCGAAAACGGACTTGGAACATTTCAAAATGTATTTTTAACTGATGAAGATATTTCTGATTTACAAATCAAACTAAATGCACAGCTTGATAATTACATTGAACGCTTATCTGCATATATCAAGAGTACCGGAAAGATCTATAAAGACCATAAAGCGACGATCCTTTCTTGGTTTTATAAAGATCAGGGCAAAAGCAAGCAGCCGAAAACATCAAATGTCCCGACATGGGAAGAATATAACAAAGGAGAACATTTATGAAAAGAGAATTGGGAAAAATAATGATAGAGGATGTAGAATTTGCCTATGATTCTGAAAAAGAGTATATCAAAGATGGACACGCCTATTGTAAAGTCTGCCACGAAAGAAAAGACGGTGATGTAATGGAATTTTTCGGGAATAAAATGATATTAAGGGTAGCTTGTAAATGCGATAGAGAAATAGAGCAACAAAAGAAACGAAGAGAAAAACAGATGGAAATTGAAAGGTTAAAAAGAACCTGCTTCAATTCCATGAGGGAGTGGTCATATACCTTTGAAAATTATCAGGGAGAAGAAAATCAAAGCCTCATGATTGCAAAGAATTTTGTAGAAGATTATGAGAAAATGAAAAAAGAAAATATCGGACTTCTCTTTTATGGCTCTGTAGGAAGCGGAAAGACCTATCTTGCCTGCTCCATTGCAAATAGCCTTATTGAACAGTATCAAATAAGTGTTAAGATTAGAAATTTCGCACAGATTATCAATGAACTTCAAAAAAGCAGCTTTGACTTTGATAAAAACGCATATATTGAATCCCTTGTAAATACTTCCGTTCTTATTTTAGATGACTTGGGAATTGAAAGGGATACAAGCTATGCTAAAGAGCAGGTATATAACATTGTCAATAGCAGGTACTTAAAACAGAAACCAACAATTTTCACAACAAATCTTTCCTACGACACAATTCAAAACTGCAAGGACAGTGTTGAATATCAAAGAATCTATTCAAGAATTATTGAAATGTGTATTCCCGTTATGGTTGTAGGCGAGGATTTCAGAAAGTTTATTCAAAGAGATAAGCTAACTCGCAATAAAGATAGATTACTGAACGGAGGTGAAAGGACTTGATCAATGAAGAAATTGCAAGAAAAACGCTCAACATGGAAGTGAGAGCCGGCAAAGTAACAAGCAAGATACTTTTGGATTTGATAAGGAAGTTACTGAAAGAATCAGAAAAAATCGGTGGACTTGAAAAGCTCGTTGGGAGTAAAGGGAATGAAGTAAAACTAAAAGATATGGTTAAAAAGGGACAGCTTGAAGAGATACCAGTAGAAGAAACAGAATTGAAGGAACTGAAAAAAGAACTGAACAGATATGGAGTTAAGTTTTCGGTAATGAAAGATAAAGAATCAGGTAAATACTCAGTGTTCTTTCAAGCAAAAGATATGAAAGTGATGGACAAAGCATTTAAGCACGCCCTTTCAGAATCAGAAAAGAAAACGGAAAGGAAAGAATCTATTCATAAAAACATTGAGAAGTTTAAGGAGATGGCTAAAAATTCTGTTTCTAAAGATAAAATCAAGAACAAGCAAAAGGAGCAGAGCCTATGATAGAGAAAATACTAAAGGACATCAAAGGCTTGTTTAAGGTGCAGGATAAGGCAAAGTTTCTAAAGCAGAACATTCCCTACCTTGCATTTTTCTATGTTGGCAATATCTTCTCTCACCATGTACGAGCTTATACTGGTGGCGATGTAATAGACAAAATCTTTCAAGGGATATTAGAGCTTAACACCATGAGCTTTCTTCCAAGTATTCATCCTACGGATATTTTAATTGGTGCAGGAGTAGCAGCTTTAATTAAATTCATTGTCTACAGCAAAGGCAAAAATGCAAAAAAGTTCAGACAGGGAAAAGAGTATGGTTCAGCAAGATGGGGAACGAGAAAAGATATAGAACCGTATATGGATGAAAAGTTCCAGAACAATATCTTACTTACACAAACAGAACGATTAACTATGAACGGCAGACCAGCTAATCCAAAGTATGCAAGAAATAAAAATGTTTTGGTTATAGGTGGTTCAGGCTCCGGAAAGACAAGATTTTATGTAAAACCGAACTTAATGCAAATGCACAGTAGCTATTGTGTAACCGATCCTAAAGGAACAATAGTCCTTGAGTGTGGCAAGATGCTTGAAGATAATGGCTATGAGATTAAAATTCTAAATACCATAAACTTCAAAAAGTCTATGAAGTACAATCCATTCGCATATATTCGTTCTGAAAAAGATATTCTAAAGCTTGTTCAGACAATTATCGCAAACACGAAGGGCGAGGGAGAAAAAGCAGGTGAGGATTTTTGGGTGAAAGCTGAAAAACTCTACTATACAGCACTTATCGGATATATCTGGTATGAAGCTCCAAGAGAAGAAAAGAACTTTGCAACACTACTTGATATGATAGACGCTTCAGAGGTAAGAGAAGATGATGAAACCTACATGAATCCGATTGATAGACTCTTTGAAGCATTGGAAAAGAAAGAACCGACACACTTTGCGGTGAAGCAATATAAAAAGTACAAATTGGCTGCTGGAAAAACTGCCAAGTCAATTCTAATATCTTGTGGAGCAAGACTTGCACCTTTTGACATAAGAGAGCTAAGAGAACTAATGAGTGAAGATGAACTTGAGCTTGATACACTGGGAGATAGAAAGACAGCACTCTTTGTTATCATCTCCGATACAGATGATACTTTTAACTTTGTGGTATCTATTATGTATTCTCAGCTATTTAACTTGTTATGTGATAAGGCAGATGATGTGTATGGAGGAAGATTACCTGTTCATGTAAGATGCCTACTTGACGAGTTTGCAAACATCGGCTTAATTCCAAAGTTTGAAAAACTGATAGCGACAATCCGTTCCAGAGAAATATCAGCGAGTATAATTCTTCAAGCACAATCTCAGCTAAAGGCAATCTATAAAGATAATGCTGACACAATCGTGGGCAACTGTGATAGCACTTTATTTCTTGGTGGAAAGGAGAAAACAACACTTAAAGAGCTTTCTGAAACGCTTGGTAAAGAAACCATTGACCTTTACAACACATCGGAAACAAGGAGTAATCAAAAGAGTTTTGGACTTAATTATCAAAAGACAGGTAAGGAGCTTATGAGCCAAGATGAAATTACGGTCATGGACGGCGGTAAATGTATTTTTCAGCTTCGTGGTGTCAGACCTTTTCTATCAGATAAATTCGATATTACAAAACACAAGAACTATAAGCTGCTTGAGGACTATGACAAGAAAAATTTGTTTGACATAGAAAGCTATATGAAGCGAAAAGGAAAAGCAAAGCTGAATAGGGAAACAGTTATTACAAGAGTGCAGTAAGTCTAAAGAACATAGATTTGCTGCTTTTTTATTACTCAAAGCCAGGAGGTAAGATGATAAGAATACGAAGTCCCACTAAGAAAAAAGTAAATAGGATGAGCATTAGCGATTGGAAAAGAAAAAACTCCAATCGCTTTTTTATTGAAAGAAAAGGAGAAATTTTTAATGAAGCAAGAAATGATTAACATCAATGCCAATTTATTGGCAGAGCCCACTTTCTCAAATTTTGACAAAGAGGGAGAAACTGTTGAGGTTGCAAACTTCACGCTTGTAAAAAAGTACGGGAAAGGCAAGGAGTATATCAACTGTGCCGCCTATGGAGAAAAATCGGAGAAAGCAAAGGACTTTGAAAAAGGCGATTTGATTCATATCTTTGGTTACTTTAAGAAGCGTGAAAAAGAGGGAAAGACTTACAAAAACTTTGTAGTGAAGTCATATAACAAGATTGAAAAGAAAGAAGAAAGCGAGGAGGAATAAATTATGGAATTTTTTACACAGGCAGTTAATGTATTAAAGATTTTGGTAATGGCAGTAGGTGCAGGACTTGGAGCATGGGGTGTTATCAACCTGATGGAAGGTTATGGGAATGACAATCCGGGTGCAAAATCTCAAGGTATTAAGCAATTTATGGCAAAATAAGGACGGAATAACACAACAAATTCTCTAAAATAAATCACTAAATCAATGTAAGATTGAATGAAATCAATATTTATGCTATAATTAAATAAATCTAATGAACAGAAAAAGAGGGATATTATGGCACTTAACTATAAACCATTATGGATACAGTTAGCAAAAAAAGGTTTGAAGAAAACTGATGTAATAGCTATGGCAGGACTTACAACAAATGTTATGGCACAAATGGGCAAGGATAAACCAATTACATTTAAGAATTTAGAAAGAATATGTAAGGCTCTATCTTGCACCCCTAATGATATTATTAGTTTTGAAGACAATTTTAGTGAAGAGGATTAGAAAATGAGTTTAAGGACAGAAGATCAAGTCAGGGATTATGCGAAATTAGTATTAGGCTTTGATGAAGCTGAAGAAAATGTTGATCAAGGGACTGGTCAAATAACTACTTTTAATCAATTAGGGTTTAAAGGATATTCAGATAAGCCAGATGGTTGGTATTTACCTAAAAACATGAATGATGTAGCAATAATCCTTGAAACAAAATCAGAAGAAAGAGATATTAGCAAACAAATTTTTATTGATGAGCTAATGAAAAATATAGACATAATTTCAAGCAAATATAAAAAAACTGTTGGAATTTTGTACAATGGCAAAGAAATCGCTATATATAAAAACAAGGAACTCATAAGAGTAGCTAATAAACTTCAACACAAGCAATACTATATTGATTTGTTTAAAGAAAATTATATAGATAAAAACAAAATTTTCACTCTAACAAAAAGAATAAATGATTTACTACACTTTAAATTCGGAATTAAGAATTTATATCATAGAATGATATTTACAGCTTCAGCCTTGGTAGTAGAAAGGTTTGGCGGCAATCTTGAAGCAATAAAAGATAATGGATATGAACCATTTAGAAATAAAATATATGATACTTTAGCAAAATCACTTCAAGACCATAGAAAACAAAATCTTAAAATAGATATTTTGCTTGAGGTGTACAGTGAAATAAAAATGAACATTGTAGAAAATCAAGATGATATAAATACATTTATTGACTGTATCATAGAAATCGCAGAGTCTATAAACTCAGATAACTGGAATGGCGAAGATGTAATGGGCATTTTCTTTAATGAATTTAATAGATACAAGAAAAAGTCTGAAAGTGGTCAAGTATTTACCCCAGAGCATATCACTTCATTTATGTACGATTTACTAGAGATAACCTATAACGACCGTTTACTTGACGCTACTTGCGGCAGCGGAGCTTTTTTAGTAAAAGCAATGGCAAATATGATAAAAGAGGTTGGAGGAGTAAATACAAAAGAAGCAGAAGATATAAAACAAAATAAACTTTATGGTATAGAGTTTGATAGAGAAATTTTCGCCCTAGCTTGTGCCAATATGCTTATTCATAAAGACGGTAAGACAAATTTGGAACAATACGATACAAGGGAAAAAGAAGCTTGTAAATGGATCAAATCTAAAAACATAACTAAAGTATTGATGAATCCTCCATACGAAAGAAAATATGGTTGTAAAAAAATAGTTACAAATGTATTAGACAATGTTCCTGCTGGTACTAAATGTGCATTTATTTTACCAGATAAGAAACTGGAAAAAGATAGAATGCAGTCATTATTAAAAAGACATACACTTGATATGATTATAAAATTACCAGAAAAACTTTTTGATGCAGGAGTAACAACAAGTGTATTTGTTTTTGAAACTGGAAAACCACAAAAAGATAAAAAAATATTTGCTTGCTATATGGAAGATGATGGACTTGAAAGAGTTAAAAATCAAGGTAGGCATGATATAAAAAATAAGTGGAAAGAAATAGAAAAATATTGGCTAGAAGTTGCAAGAACAAAAGTAGATACAAAATATAATACACACCAATGGATAGATTCAAAAGAATATTTATCATATCAAAAACCACAGAAACCTTTTGAAATATATGAAGAAGATTTTAAAAAGACCATTATAGACTTTATACTCTTTGAAGAAAAAATTGACGTAAAAGAATTTAATGAAAAACTTTTAAATCAAGTTTTGTATAAATCAGAATATAAAGATGGTAAACTCATGCTAGATGTAGGTGGAGAAAATGAAGAAAATAAAGATTGATGATTGGAAACCTTTTGAAATAGAGAAGTTATTTACTGTAAAAAGACCTAAATCAAGAAGTGTAAAAAAATATAATGAGGGAGAGATACCTTTTGTATCTTCTGGAAATTATAATAATGGTGTCGATAGTTACAGAGAGCCTATTGATGATGAAGATTTAGATAAAGGAAATTGTATAACAGTAAGTCCAGTTGATGGTAGTACATTTTACCAACCAAAAGATTTTTTGGGAAGAGGTGGTGGAGGGTCATCAATAATGCTTTTATATAATGACAATCTAAATAAATTTAACGGGTTATTTATTGCTTCTGTAATAAGAGAAAGTTTAAAGATAAAGTACCAATATAACGATATGGGATCTAGTGATAGTATAAAAAAAGAAAATATACTTTTACCAGCATTAGACGATGAAACACCAGATTGGAATTTCATGGAAGAAGCAATGAAAAGGCTTGAAACCAGAGAGAGAGAGAGAGAGAGTACAAGCAATCTTACAAGCTATTTAAATAATGCAAAATTAAATAAGGTTGATACTTCAAAATGGAAAGAGTTTATAGTTGGTGATTTATTTGAAAATATTAAAAAGCCTGACGTGCTTCATGCAAGAGAAGTCGTTGAAGATGAGAACGGTATTCCTTATGTAGTAAGAACAAAATTTAATAATGGTATAAAATATAGAGTTACTGAAACTAAAAAAATGACTCCTAGCCCTAAGGGAGTTATATCATTTGGTGCAGAGAATGCATCATTCTTTTATCAAAAAGAAAACTTTGTATCTGGAAGAGATATTTATTATATTGATACAAGACATTTGAGTGAGAAAGCATGTCTATTTTTAGTATCGTGTTTAGACACATTGACTGATAAATATTCTTATAGTTATGGACTATTTCCCGATTTGTTAAAGAAAGAAAAGATAAAACTACCAGTAGATGTTCATGGTAATCCCGATTGGGATTATATGGAGAAATATATTGAAAAAATAAAAGAAAATTGCAATAGAGAAATTCATTGTGTTTGAATTAAAAACGATTAGAAATAAAAATCTAGTCGTTTTTTTTATTGTAAGAAAGGACACATTATGACAAGTAAAAGATTAAGTATTGAAGAACAGATTGAAAAGAAAGAAGAAAGCATTAAGCAATTACAAAATCAAAAAAGACAGTTGAAGAAAAAACTTAATGAACAAGAAAGAAAAGCAAGAAACAAAAGACTTATAGAAAAAGGAGCAGTGTTAGAAAGTATTTTTGAAGAAAGTATAGGTTTAACAAAAGATGAATTTTATAAATTAATGAAATCATTAAATGGTGAAGAAATAAGATTAAACATAATGGGAATTTTAGAAGAAAGAATAGATGATAGTGTAGAAAAATCATCTAAAGATGAAATAACATAATTGTCCCTTGGTTACAAGGGCGCAATTATACACCCTAAAGGGTGCTTGCGTCCTGCGGAGCAAAACCCTTGCAGGGAGCAACAACCATTCGCTTTTTAAAAGTCAAGGGTAAATAAACTCGCTAACGCTCGCCCTTGACTTTTAAAATTTGAAATGAACAAAACAATTAAGCCGACATACTGAAACAACAAAAATTAATTCAGTAGTCGGCTTTTTTAATTCTATCATTTCAAAACGCTCATTCACAAAGAGGATATAGAAAATCTTTTAAGCCTCCACCTAAAACAACAAAAAAAGAAAGGAAGTGATAAAAATGGCAGACAGTTTTCATTTTTCAGTAAACATAATATCAAGAGGAAAAGGCAAAAGTGCAGTAGCAAGTGCAGCATATATAAGTGGAGAAAAAATAAAAAATGAATGGGACGGAGTAACCCATGACTACACAAGAAAAGAAAAAGTATTAGTAAAAAATATAATATTGCCTGATCATATACCGAAAGAATTTAATGATAGGTCTACCTTATGGAATAAAGTAGAAATGGCAGAAAAAAATTCTAATGCACAACTAGCAAGACAATTCATAATAGGACTACCAAAAGAGTTACCTTTAAGTGAAAATAAAAACCTAGTTGAAAGATTTATAAAAGAAAATCTAACATCACAAGGAATGATAGTAGATTATGCAATTCATGATGAGAGTCAAGACAAAAATGGAAATATCCATTGTCATATAATGACCATAATGCGACCCATAAACGAAAAAGGAGAGTTCTTAGCAAAGTCAAAAAAAGAATATATCCTAGATGAAAAAGGAGAAAAAGTATTAAACAAAAATGGAAAACCTAAAACAAGAAAAGTAGAACTAACAACCTGGAATGATAAAGGCAATGTAGAAAAATGGAGAGAAAATTTTTCGGACCTTTGCAATGAATATCTAGCAAAAAACAAGATAGAAAAAAGAGTAGACCATAGGAGTTTTAAAAGACAAAATTCAGATTATCTACCGACAATCCATTTAGGATCAGCAGCAAGTGCAATGGAACGAAAGGGAATAGAAACTGACAAGGGAAACTATAATAGAGAAATAAGAAAATATAACGAACTTGTAAAAACAATAAAAGAAGAGATAAAAACATTAAAGGGTTGGATAGGGAATCTATTAGATAACCTAACTACTGCTTATGAAAAATTTAAGGATATAGAAAGAGATAAGGTAATAGACAACCCTAAACTTTTCAATCTAACAAATTATCTATTAACTTATTCAGAAATTCAAAAAGAAAAAAGCAAATATCTAAAAGGATATGCCAAAACTAATAAAGAAAAATATGACTTCAAAAAGCTAACGAGTGCATATAGTTATTTAAGAAAAAACAACATAGAAACCATAGGTCAGTTACAAACAAAA
>NZ_KV813957.1:139473-139869 GCF_001813805.1 Streptococcus sp. HMSC066F10 | reverse complement strand
AACTTATTCAGAAATTCAAAAAGAAAAAAGTAAATATCTAAAAGGATATGCAAAAACTAATAAAGAAAAGTATGACTTCAAAAAGCTAACAAGTGCATATAGTTATTTAAGAAAAAATAATATAGAAACCATAGGTCAGTTACAAACAAAAATAGAAAGTTTAAAGTCCAATAGTTACAAGCTAAATAAAAAAGCAAAGACAATCCATAAAGAAATGGAAGATGTAGAAAAGAAAATTCTATACTATGAAATCTACAAAGCCAAAAAAGGAGTTTATGAAGAATACCAAAAGAAAAACATATTCACAAAAGACATATTCTATAATAAACATAAGAAAGATATAGACCAATATAAGGTAGTAAGCGAGAAATTAAAAAAACTCCTATCAGATAAGGA
>NZ_KV813957.1:136765-139373 GCF_001813805.1 Streptococcus sp. HMSC066F10 | reverse complement strand
AACCAAGTGTAATAGCACAGATTAAAAAATATCAAGAGCAACGGGAAAAATACGAAAAGAAAAAAGAGAGAACAAAAGATAGTTATAGGAATTCGGAAAGGTAAGATGTTTTAACTTTATTAGGGGACTTTCAAGCACCGTAGGAAGCTGATATAGAAAAATTACCTAAAAAATGATATAATGCACATGAATGGAGGGACTGATGTGAAGAAGAAACTAAAACCGTTAGTTGATTATATAATCTTAGTTTTATATTCAATTTGTATGTATATTTTATGGAAACTTTGTAAGTTAGGAGGAACACATTATTGGCTTAGAATTATGTTGCCTTTTGTGATTTTACTAATTATCTTACTTTTAGTCAGATTAATATTAAGACATAGAGGGTATCGGGCAAGTTATTTTAAATTCCGTTTGGTTTTATTTATTGCTATAAGCCTAGTGTTTGGAGGGATGATAATACACACAGCAATTCCTTATAATGGGGCTTTATCTTGGAAAATTGACGATTTCTTAAATCATAAAAAGATAAAATTCATTCATAATAATATTTATGAAAATGGTATTGATGGATTGATAAACGATATAGGAGAAAAAAATTCTTTACCAGAAAAAATTTATGTTTCAGATGATTTCTACATTGAGTTTACAGAGGATGGAACAATTACGAATATAGAAACAATGTTATATGGAGAAAATGATAAAGGACAGTTGAAAGGTTTTTTAATTACCTATGACTATAAGAAAGATAGTAAAATAAATATATGGCTTAATGAAGGCGAAGGTCTTAGTATTAATTCGGATAAGTTATTAAATCCTTTTTTCGCAATTCTTAAGCAATCCGATTACAGAAAACAAGTTCATAATTGGGAGAATATAAAACAAAATCAAACATATTCTTTTTTATATTCAGGAAAAGAAAAAGTTAATTCAGAAAAAGGACTCTCTATATTAGATGGAGATGCAGATGGTGATGGAAAATATAATACAGGATTGGCGCCTTCTAAGTTATCAAGCGGAGGAGAATTTAGTGGGTATATGGCTTCTCTTTATATAAAAAATAATGAAGATATATCTTCATTTAAGTATCTAATGGAGCCACAATATATATCACCGGAAATACTTGAAAATGAACATAATAGCGAAATACTTGAAGATGCAAAGAGTTCAAAAAGATGGATTACAGATGAAAATAATGGTACGGTATATACCTTTGTTTTAGATGATAAAAAAATAGGATATAGACTTGTGGTTGTAGATGCTGCTGCCGGTTCAAGGTTCTATGCATTTGAAAAATCGATTGATAGTGGGGAAAATTGGAAAGTTATCAACAAAGATCCTTTTATGGATGAAACCGGATCAGCTGAAGGAATAATATTCTTTTCAAATGATTTTGGTTTTATTGGAATTCAGGGAGCATCTGGACAGTACTCTCAAATATATAGTACAAAAGATGGAGGTCTTACCTTTAGACAAGTTAATTTACCTATGGATAAGGTAAAAGATATACCAAAAGAAGGAAAAGAAATCGGACTAAAATTGGATGATTATAAGTATCTTTCTATGCCTGAAAGTAAGGGGAATAAATTATATATTACTGTTACATCAGGAGAGTATGAATCCAATGGAATTCAATTTTATTCTGAAGATGCTGGAGAAAGTTGGAATGTTTTATCAAAATAAAAAAATTGAACTTTAGAATGATTTAGGTAGAGTAAATGAAAAAAATTCTTTTTATTATAATGGTGATTTTTTTGTTGTGATAGATGGCTACACGGCTTTATTAGTTTTAGGTGATTTGATAACCACTACAACTACAATAGAAGTTATCAATCAAAGTGAGGATATTGTCGCAAAGGTAAAAGAGCATTTTAACATTAACTATGAGATAACGAAAATTCAATATAGTCTAGGTTTTCCAGATGGATATGGATTAGAAATATATGATTCTAGAGTAGTTAAAGAACATTTTTTTGAAGATGATGGATTTGAAGATAGTGAAATAGATACTTACTTTCAAAAATTAAATATAGACACACCTAAATATTTAAAAGTTTTAATTATTGAAAATATCCTTGGAATCATTCTAATAATAGTAATAATTAGAAGAAATAGAATCAATGAACAATGAAGAAATACAGATTATATATTCCAACATGAAAAACTATCTATCAGACAAAAGAACACACACAAACTACTAAAGGCGGAAAGGTATTTTAAGCTATTTAAAAGCATAAAAGGTATAAAGACCTAAGAAATATATAAAAACATCAAAATAAAGCATTCCACCACCGAGAAAAATAAAATAAAAACAATCAAAGGGAAGTATAGAAAAATTAAAGCCTATACTTCCCTTTTTTAATTCAAACAAAGGAGAGAAAACATGATAAACGAAGAAATAAGCAAAGAAGCAGGTCAAGCAGCACAAACCATAATAACATACACAATAAAGGCAGCAAAAGAGTCAATCAACTTAGACAAAGAAATAAGAAAAAAGATGAATGAAACTTTAGAAAAAGCAAATGGAAACCTAAAAAGTCTTATGGGTGATGAAATGAAAATAAAAGACCTCTACAAGAAAGGACAACTAGAAAATATAAGCATAGAT
>NZ_KV813957.1:134396-136665 GCF_001813805.1 Streptococcus sp. HMSC066F10 | reverse complement strand
AGTTTCTCAGTAATGAAAAACAAAGAAAGCAAAAACTATGAAATATTCTTCCAAGCCAAAGACATAAAAGTAATGGAATATGCCTTTAAACAAGTCATAGCCAAGGAAAATAAAAAAGAAAAAGAAAGTATCCTAAAACAAATAAAGAAATACAAAGACCTATCCAAGAACAAGGATAAGACAAAAGAGAAAGTCAAAAGGAAAGTAAAAGAAAAAGTAAAACCAAGCAAAAAAGATATGACCAGAGAAATCTAAGGGAGTAACGAAAAGTTACACCCTTAAATAACCATAATAACAAGACTTCCGAAAAGCAGAAGTCCAGAATTTCGAAAATCGGAAATCAAGAATTTCGATTATCGAAAATCTGGGAAATATCAAGGCAGATAAGATATAAAATTGAATAAACACAATATTTATGATATAATTAAAGCAATTAAGAGGTCAAAGAGGTGCTTGTATGAATAAGAATAATAAAATAGATAGAGTTCATGATGATGTTTTTAATAGCATAAAAACATTGATGGACAAGGCAAGAAATGAAGTCGCAAGAGAAGTCAATAATATTTTAGTTCAAACTTATTGGGAGATTGGACGTATCATCGTAGAAGATGAGCAAGGTCATTCAGAACGAGCTGAGTATGGAAAAGAACTTATAAATGACTTATCAAGACAACTTACAAAGGAATATGGCAAGGGATTTTCTAAGTCTAATTTATTTAATATGAGAAACCTATATTTATCATATCCAATATTCCAGACACTGTCTGGAAAATTGACCTGGTCCCATTATTGCGAACTCTTATCCATTAGCGATGAGAAAAAACGAAGCTTCTATGAGAAAGAAAGTATTAATGCAAATTGGTCTGTGAGAGAACTTAAAAGACAAATAAAAACATCACTTTTTGAAAGATTGCTCCTATCATCTGGAGAGGAAAACAAAGAAAAAGTTCTAGACCTAGCTTTAAAGGGCAATGAAATAAATAAGGCAGCTGACCTCGTAAAAGATCCTTATGTATTTGAATTTTTAGGGTTGCCAGAAGAAAAGCCTATGATGGAAAGTGATTTAGAAAAAGCACTTATAGATCATATTGAAAAATTCTTGCTAGAACTCGGCAAGGGTTTTATGTATGTAGGTAGCCAACAAAGAGTAACACTAGGCAACACACACTATTATGTGGATATGGTATTTTACAATAAAATATTAAGATCTTATGTCTTAATCGAACTAAAAACAAGTAAGCTAATGCCAGAAGCAGTTGGGCAAATAAATATGTATCTCAATTATTATAAGGCAGAAGTAAATGATGAGATGGACAATGAACCGATAGGAATAATCTTGTGTACAGATAAAGACGGAGTACAAGCAGAATACGCCTTAGGAAATTTATCAAATAAAATATTCGCATCAAAATATACTTTGTATATACCAGACAGGGAAGAGCTTGAAGAACAAGTAGAAAAAGTTATTAAAAAATATAAGGAAAAATAAAATATAAATTATAAGGAGAAGTAGAGAAAAAAATCTACTTCTTTTTTTATTGCAAGGAGGATTAGAATGGCAACAAACAAAAGATATTATTGGATAAAATTAAAAGAAGAATTTTTCACAGACAAAAGGATAAAAAGATTAAGAAGAATATCGGGAGGAGATACCTATACGATAATCTACTTAAAACTTCTACTACTAAGCTTAAAAGATGAGGGCAAACTCTATTATGACGGAGTAGAAAGTGATTTTATAAAAGAGTTAGCACTAACCATAGATGAAACAGACGATGATGTAATGGTTACAGTTAATTATTTAATCAATCAAGGCTTACTAGAAATTGTAACAGAAAATGATGAATACTATTTAACTGAAATACCAAGCCTAATCGGCTCAGAAACAGCTTCTACAAGGCGTTCAAGAAAATCTAGAGAATTAAAAATGTTGCAATGCAACACCAATGCAACACATAAGCAACAAAAGTGCAACGGAGAGATAGAGATAGAGAAAGATATAGATATAGATAAAGAGAGAGAGGGAGAGATAGAAAAAGATAAAAAGTCCACCCCCATCTTTTATGGAGAATTCAAAAATGTAAGGCTAAGCAAAGAAGAATATGAAAATCTTAAAGAAAAATTAAGCTCACACACAGAAATAATGATAAACAAACTATCAAGATACATGAAAAGCAGTGGCAAAACCTATCAAAACCACTATGCAACAATCCTAAATTGGTATGACAAAGATAAAGACAAACTAAGACAGAAAGGTTTAAATAAAAAA
>NZ_KV813957.1:133822-134296 GCF_001813805.1 Streptococcus sp. HMSC066F10 | reverse complement strand
AAAATTAAAAGAAGAATTTTTCACAGACAAGAGGATAAAAAGATTAAGGAGAATATCGGGAGGAGATACCTACACGATAATATACCTAAAACTTCTACTACTAAGCCTAAAAGATGAGGGCAAACTCTATTATGACGGAGTAGAAAGTGATTTTATAAAAGAGTTAGCACTAACCATAGATGAAACAGACGATGATGTAATGGTCACAGTTAATTATTTAATCAATCAAGGCTTATTAGAAGTTGTAACAGAAAACGATGAATACTATTTAACTGAAATACCAAATTTAATCGGATCAGAAACAGCATGGGCAGAGAAAAAAAGAAGATACAGACAAAATAAACAGAGGACATTGTCCTTAATGAGTCCAAGCCATGTCCGACAAGAGATAGAGATAGAGAAAGATATAGAGATAGATAAAGATAAAGAGAGAGAGGGAGAGATAGATAAAAAGTCCACCCCCATCTTTTATGG
>NZ_KV813957.1:133360-133722 GCF_001813805.1 Streptococcus sp. HMSC066F10 | reverse complement strand
AAAAATGTAAGGCTAAGCAAAGAAGAATATAAAAATCTAAAAGAAAAACTAAACTCACACACAGAAATAATGATAAATAAACTATCAAGATACATGGAAAGCAGTGGCAAAACCTATAAAAACCACTATGTAACAATCTTAAAATGGTATGAAGAAGATAAAGAAAAACTAAGACAGAAAGGTTTAAATAAAAAAATGAACTATGATGTAGGAGAATCTTTATAGATAAAAGGAGGTGGAAAGCCACTATTAAAGACTTTAAGTCTAAAAAGGTATCAAAGTATGCCAGAGATAATAAAAATATAAATATGACACTTAAAAGGCGATTAGAAAATTAAAAATCTAATCGCCTTTTTTTATTG
>NZ_KV813957.1:109889-133260 GCF_001813805.1 Streptococcus sp. HMSC066F10 | reverse complement strand
AATTAAAAATCTAATCGCCTTTTTTTATTGTATGAAAGGATAAGCTATGACAAAAAGACAAACAAAATATATTGTAAAAAGAAATTATGATAATAGAAGAACAGACACAGACGCTTTTCTAAGATTAATAAAAAAATCAAGCAAATTAAATAAGACCAATGAAATTGAGTATAACAAATATAATATTGATAGTAATAAAAAAGAGTGCTATAATAAAAATAGTTTTAGAGAAAGTTGTGTTATTTCCGAAAACTCAAATAAGGAGGAATAGGAAATGATACAAACAAATTCAAATCACTTTTCATTCAAAGCTGCAATTTATTGCAGACTATCTAAAGATGATGAGCAGAAAGGAGAGAGTGCCAGCATACAAAACCAAAAGGAACTTTTAGAAAACTATGTAAAATCAAGGGGCTGGAGTATTTACGATGTATATATAGATGATGGATATACTGGATTAAATACAAATAGACCATCATTTCAAAGACTAATTAGAGATATTGAAAATAAAAAAGTGGATATAGTCATCACTAAGGACTTATCAAGGCTTGGAAGAAACTATTTGCAGACTGGATACTATACAGAAAATTTCTTCCCAAAGAACAATGTCAGATATATAGCTTTAAATGATGGAGTAGATACCTTTCAAGAAAACAACGAAATAGTTCCTTTTAAAAATGTTTTAAACGAGTTTTATTCAAGAGATGTTTCCAAAAAGATGAAATCTGCTTATATGACAAGGGCAAGGCAAGGAAAATTTATTGGTTGTCTTGCTCCAATAGGATATAGGAAAGACAATGAAGATCCACATAAATTAGTAATCGATGATGAAACTTCATGGATTGTTGAAAAAATTTTTGATCTTGCTTTTAGTGGTTATGGAGTACAAGCAATTAGAAGAAGACTTTTTGAAGAAAAAATACCTACACCTACCTGGTGGAATAGAAAAAAAGGACTTAGAAATAAAAAAACTAAGTTAGAAATGACCGTAGATGGTGGAGAGTATTGGTGGGACTGCACAACCCTAAAAGAAATTATTGAAAACCCAGTTTATATTGGTCATATTGCTAGTCAAAAAGTTAATTATAAATTCAAAGTAGGTTGGTTATCCGATAAACCTAAAGAGGAATGGATAATAGTAGAAAATACACACGAACCAATTATTTCTGAAGATATTTATAATATAGCAAATGAAAAATTAAAGAGCAGGAGAAGACCATTTAAAAATGGAGAAGAAAGCATATTTGCAGGCATTGTGAAATGTCCCGATTGTGGAAAATCTTTAAATCTTGGAAGAAACAAATCGAAAAAAAGAGAAAAGTTACTCACTTGTAACACTTATAGAAGATACGGAAAGTCATTATGTAGTCAACATAGAATTTATTACGATACTCTTTATGAGATAGTGCTTAAGGATATTAGAAAAAATGCAGAAATAGCATTAAAAGATGAAAAAGAAATTATAAAAGCACTTGAAAAATCACGAGAAATTGATAATGAAGAAGAACAAAAATTTATTATGGATAAGATTTACGAAGATCAAATAAGAGTAGAAGACTTAACTAAAAAGATTGAAAGATTATATGATGACTGGCTAGACAATAAGATAAGTGAAAGTAACTTCCAAAAAATTCTTGAAAAATCACAAAACGAACAAGATTATCTAAATCAAAGAATAAAAGATAATCAAAAATTGATTGTCAAAGAAGATCTTGAAGATATTAATGTTAAAAAATGGATTGAACTCATAAAAAAACATAGGGATATAAAGAAGCTGGACAAAGAAACCTTAAACGAACTCATCTCAAAAATCTATGTTCACGAAAAAGAAGTAGTGAATGGAGAAATCACCCAAACAATTGATATTTACTACAATTTCATAGGAAATACAGACACGCTACAAGTATTTTACAATCTCTAATTAGGCATAAAGCAGCTTATGGCAGGAGGCGGTATTGTCCTTATCGGACTTAAGCTGATTCCGCTACTTGCCAATGTACTCAAGTAAGAAGAAAAGGAGAGCTTAGATGTTTGGAATATTCGACAAGATAGAAGAATTTTTTAAGGAACTTCTACTGGGCGGTATCCAAGCAAACTTAGAGTCCATGTTTCTTGACATCAACGATAAAGTTGGTGCAGTTGCAACAGATGTAGGAAAAACTCCCATGGGGTGGAACGGAGATGTATTTGCCTTTATCAAAAGCATTAACGATTCCGTCATTATTCCCATAGCGGGACTAATCATCACAGCAGTCCTTTGTATTGAGCTTATCAATATGGTAATGCAAAAGAACAATATGCACGATACAGATACCTTTGAATTTTTTAAGTACATCATCAAGATGTGGATTGCTGTATGGTTAGTATCTCATGCTTTTGAGTTTTCAATGGCAGTCTTTGATGTGGCACAACATATGGTAAATAAGGCGGCAGGGGTGATAAATACCTCTGCCACCGTTTCCGGAGATCAGATAGTGGCAATGATGGATACCTTAAAAGAAAAGGGGCTTGGAGAGCTTGTCATGATTCTCTTTGAAACCTCACTCATAAAGGTTGCCATAGAGGTAATTTCCATTGTAATCATGCTTGTGGTTTACGGAAGAATGTTTGAGATTTATGTTTACTCATCGGTTTCAGCCATTCCATTTGCCACAATGGGAAACAAAGAGTGGGGACAAATTGGAACAAACTATATCAAAGGACTATTTGCACTTGGGCTACAAGGACTCTTTTTAATGGTTTGTCTTGGAATATACGCAGTATTAGTTAAGACAATACAGATAACAGATATACACACAAGTACCATGACGATACTTGGATATGCGGTTTTGCTGGGGTTAATGATGCTAAAGAGCGGAACTCTGGCCAAAAGCGTATTAAATGCACACTAACAGAAAGGAAGGATAGGATGATCAAAAGAAAAACAGTATTTACATCAGTAGTAATCGGAGCAGGTGTTATAGCGGTGATTGATAGAATCAAACTTTTTAGCAAGATTAATGACTTGGAAGAAAGAACAAAAGACATCGGTCGCTGCCATAATGACTTTTGTATTTTGCAGGAAAGATATAACAAAAATACAGATAAACAGATAGAAAGCATTCAGGAAGAAATCGGCTCTGTATATGAACACATGGCGGAGCTTTCAAAAGAAAAAGAAGATGGGAGGTAAGTTATGGCGTATGTACCAATCCCAAAAGACCTAAAGAAGGTAAAAACAAAGGTAGCTTTTAACTTAACCAAAAGGCAGATGATAGGTTTCACACTCGCAGGACTGGTAGGACTACCAGTCTATTTATTTATGCGAAAGGTTGTTCCAAATGATATAGCCGTCATATTTCTCATTGTGTCCACACTCCCTATATTTTTCATCACTCTTTTTGAAAAGGACGGACTGACATTTGAGAAATATTTTAAATATATTTACCTTCATAAGTTTTATCAACCACAAAAAAGAGTGAGAAAGGAGGTTTACCTTGAAAGACAAAAGAAAGATTCAGCAGGTAAAGTTAGAACAAAACAAAAAGATGTTAAGAAGTCAAAGACAGGACTTAAAGCAAAATAAGGGAAAATCTAAAAAAGATAAAGGCGGGCTACTTGACCTTATTTTTAGAAAAGAACCAAAAAGATATACTGTCGAAGATACCATTCCCTATCATAGACTCTTAAAAAGTGGTATATGTCAGCTTGACGAAAAGCACTTTAGTAAAAGCATAGCCTTTCAGGATATTAACTACCAACTTGCTTTAGATGAAGATAGGGATCTTATTTTTAATCAGTTTGCAAATTTTCTAAACTCCTTTGATCCAAGTATCAGTATTGAGTTTTCATATATCAATCAACTTGGACGAAACGAAGAAATGAAGTCGGCAATTCAGATACCAGATAAAAAGGACGGTTTTGACGATATACGTCTTGAGTTTAGAGAGATGCTTAAAAGTCAGATTGTAAAGGGAAATAATGGACTGAAAAAATCAAAGTATGTAACCTTTACAGTAGAAGCGGATAATTTAGAGCAGGCAACATCAAAACTTGAAAGACTGGAGATAGATATATTATCTAATCTAAAGAGTATGGGAGTTCGTGCGGAAAGTTTAAGTGGGGAAGAAAGACTCAAGATTCTTCACGATATATTAAATCCCAATAAGACCTTTGAGTTTTCATACAAAAATTTGAGGAAAAGGGAAAGCACTAAAACATACATTGTACCTGATGAATTTAACTTCACGCCTTCAAGGTACTTTAAGTTTGGAAAATTTATCGGGGCAGTCAGCCATTTTCAAATTCTTGCCAGCGAGCTTTCAGACCGTATGCTTGCCGAGTTTTTGGATATTGATGATAACATCAATATTTCCTTTCATATTAAGGCAATCGACCAATCGGAAGCTATTAAAATGGTAAAGAGAAAAAATACCGATATTGACAAGATGAAAATTGAGGAAAATAAGAAAGCGGTAAGAAGCGGTTATGATATGGACATTCTTCCATCGGACTTAATCACCTATGGAGAAGATGTAAAGAGTCTCTTAAAAGATTTGCAGACAAGAGATGAACGAATGTTTGTGGTAAGTATCGTCTTTATGAACTTTGCAAAAACGGTGCAAAAGCTTGATAACACAATCTCTCAGATAAGTTCCATTGCAAATAAGCATAACTGCAAGCTGAAAAGACTTGACCATACGCAAGAACAAGGACTTATCAGCGTGCTACCTCTTGGCGTAAACAAGATTGAGATAGATAGAGGACTAACCTCATCATCTACGGCAGTTTTTATGCCCTTTACCACAGAGGAGCTTTTTATCAATTCAAGTAACAGTCTTTATTACGGACTAAATGCCTTAAGCCATAACCTGATTATGGCAGATAGGAAAAAACTCAAAAATCCAAACGGTCTAATCCTCGGAACTCCTGGAAGTGGTAAATCCTTTAGTGCTAAAAGAGAAATGGCAAATGCAATTTTAGTAACGGACGATGATGTGATTATCTGCGATCCAGAAGGAGAGTATGGAAACCTTGTAAGACAATTTAATGGAGAAGTCATTAAAGTCAGCAGTAAGTCCAAAGATTACCTGAATCCCCTTGATATAAATATGAACTATGGCGATGGGGATGCGCCACTGAAAGACAAAGCAAACTTCATTATGAGTATGCTGGAGCTTGTAGTAGGCGGCAGTGGTCTTACGGCAGAAGAAAAGTCCGTTATAGACAGGTGCTTACCTAAGATTTACGAAAAGTATTTTGATAATCCAACTCCTGACAATATGCCAATACTGCAAGACCTATACGATATGTTAAAAGGACAGGAAGAAAAGGTCGGTAAAAAGCTGGCAACGGAGATGGAAATCTATGTATCAGGTTCCCTTAATGTTTTTAATCACAGGTCAAATGTGGACTTAAATAAGAAACTCCTGTGCTTTGATATTAAAGAGCTTGGAAGTCAGCTAAAGAAAATAGGAATGCTTGTTATACAGGATCAGGTGTGGAATAAAGTATCTCAAAATAGAGGAAGCAAGGCTACAAGGTACTATATCGACGAGTTCCACTTGCTGCTAAAAGATGAACAGACAGCATCGTATTCGGTAGAGATTTGGAAAAGATTTCGTAAGTGGGGAGGTATCCCTACGGGTATTACGCAAAATGTCAAAGACCTACTTATGAGTAAGGAAATTGAAAATATCTTTGATAATACCGACTTTGTCTTAATGCTAAATCAAGCGTCAGGAGACAGAGAAATTTTAGCAAGAAAACTTAAAATCTCACTTCCTCAGCTTAGATATGTTACCAACTCAAATGAGGGCGAGGGATTACTGTTCTTTGGAAATACCATTGTTCCTTTCCTTGATAAGTTCCCGAAAGATACAATTCTCTATCAGAAGATGACTACCAAGCCTGAAGAAGTGAGGTAGCCTATGGGGAAAAAGCTGAAAAAGGATTTTAGGGAAAGGCATAAGGCAAGTCTTGAAAGAGAAATGATCCATAGTGAAACATTCACTACATCTGAAGAAAGTAAGCTAAAGCACAACGATGATTACAGAGGAAAAATCGTCCATGACAAAGACAGATTTCAGGACAAGGTTCATAAGAAAATAAACAAGGTAAGTTCTGATAATGAAAAGGCTTATGGAACATCCAAGAGAAATGCAAGATATAGAGCTTCTGATAAGGATAGTATAGCTGCTGTAAGTGAAACAGGAAGATCGGATTATATTACGGAGGTAAAGGATGGAAAAATCTATGATCCTTTAGGAAAAGACCTTGATAATGACGGGATTATAGACAGATACGATAATGACTTTAGGGACAGCGACTACTTTGAATCGACCTATGATGTGGATGATAATCTCCATAAAAAAGATGAGTTTTTTGGAAGTTCCTCTATAACTCATGAGGCTAAAAAGAGAAAGTATAAGAGGAAAAACTACACCGAAAGCCTTTATACAAGAAAAAAAGAAGATGTGTCAAAGGGAAATAAATCTGAAGGTAAAAAGACTGGAAAAGATGCTGCAAGCGAAAAAGTTTATAGTAGCCTTTCTAAAGAGCAGAGGAAAAAGCTAAAGAAAGATATGGTAAAGGTATCTGCCCTTTCAGGACTTGCCAAAGGAAGTGAAACCGTAAGGGATTATCTTTCTCATGGAAGTGATGAAAATAAAGGGGTAGAGGCAGGAGAAAAGACAGCGGACGCAAGCTCGAAACTCATTCATGGCATAAAGAAATATTCTGATAAGAAAAAGGCGAAGAAAGGATACGATCTTACAAATAAGGATTATAAAATCAGGAAGCGAAAATCGAAGCTTGAATTTCGTGATGCCAAAGAGAACCTGAAAAAGACGAATGAATATAAAAGAGCAAATGCCTATAAAAGATTTCAAAAGAAAAATCAGGTAAAGGCAGCCATTCGTCGTGAGAATAAGTCAAGGCTCAGAGATCGGATTAAAGAAAACCTCATTGGCTCGTTGAAAGGCTCAAAGAGATTTATATTAAGAAAAGCAAAGGGACTTATGATTATTTTCATAGGTCTTATTATTTTGGGAACTTTCTTTATCAACTTTGCAGGAACGGGAATGACAGGCTTTATGAACTCCACAAGTTCTATTCTTACAACAAGCTATTTGTCAAAGCCAAATGTCCTAAATGAAATCAATCAGAGCTTTTCTGCTATGGAGAGTGAGCTTCAAAATGAGGTTGATCATGTCAAAAATAACTATCCCGGCTATGACGAGTACATCTTAAATAATACAGAGTATATTGGTCATAATGTCCATGAGCTTTTATCCTATATTACATCAAGATGTGGAGAGGTAAAGAGTGTATCGGAAGTAGAATCCATATTAAAAGAATTGTTTGAGTCCATGTATGACCTTGAATATAGGGAAGAAGTTGAAATCAGATACAGGACAGTTACAGACACCTATACCGATGAAGATGGCAACGAATATACCGAAAGTCATGAAGAACCTTATGAGTATAAAAAGCTCATTGTAACGCTGCATAAAAAAGAGATGGACAGCATTATCCGAAAGGTCTTTGCTGATTATCCCGATAACTTAAAGCACTATGAAGCCTTATTCCTTGCACAAGGAAATATGGGAGAAGCCTTTGGAAATTCTGACCTTATCAGTGCAAATGGTGGCGTAGGTGGTGGAGTTGAGTATGAAGCATCAAGTGAATTTCAAAAGAAGATTGTTAATGCTGCATACATCACGCCATCTCCGGGTGCAGGCTGGTGTGCCATGTGGGTTTCACAGGTCTATCAAAATGCAGGTCTTGGATATATTGGCGGAAATGCCTGCGATATGTACAGAAACTATACTTTTACATCAGACAGGTCAAAACTCAAGGTGGGAATGCTTGTAGCGGTGGAAAGCAGTAGTAGTGGAAGCACAGCAGGACTTACCTATGGTCATGTAGGAATTTATATTGGAGATGGTAAAGTTATGGATAATATTGGACGAATAAGAGTAACCACTTTAGACAATTGGATTGCGTCTTTCTGCAAGCATCATCCCGTAGGATTTGGATTCCCACCAAACGTAAAGAAATAGGAGGTAACAATGTGAAACGAGAATTAACGGTAGTGAAAAACAAAATAAAGAAGTTGAAGGATAAAAAGGCTTTGATTGATGAAGAATTGGAGCCTTTATTTATTCGTGAAGAAGAACTTGAAAACGAAGAAATCATTGCCATTTGCAGAAAGAACAACATTACAATCAGTGATTTGATGGCAAAGGTAAACAGACAAAGAGTAGAAATGAAAAAGGAGAAGTCAAATGAAAACCAGTTGGAAAAAGAATAAGAAGTTTTGGACAGCAGCACTTGCAGTCGTTGTAAGTATAAGCTGCCTTTTGGGTCTTTGGACAGTTGTTTATGCTCATGAGCAAAGCTTAACGGAAGCACCTACAAGCGATAAAGCTGTCCAAACACAAGTGGAAGTAAATGTAAAGTATATCTTTGAAGATGAAAAAGTTTATAAGGAAGAAAAGATAAAGGCTGAGAAAGGACAGCTTCTTGACAGCGGTGATCTGCCGATGCTCCCTGATAATATGAAATTTATTGATGAGTTTCTATTTTATGAAGTAAAAGGCGATGGAAATGATGAAATTATCCGAAAGGTAGCAAAGACTGAGGCTAAAGATAAAGAGACTCAGACAGAAGAAGAAAAGCCGAAACAGGATGAAAGCTCGCAGACGAAAACTCCAAAGACGGAAGATAAATCAACGCAGACAGAGCTTTCTAAAAATGATATTTTCAAAATGGAAAAAGATGCTAAGGAGCTTCAGGAAAAACTTGATAAGTTAAATAGCGAAATGAAGGATAAAGACAAATTAAGCGATAATCAGAAAGAAAAAATCAAAGAACTTGAAGCCCAGATTGAAAGCTTGAAAGAAAAAATGAAAAAAGATAAGGAAAATAGGGACTTATCAGAAGAAATGAAGAAGGAAATGGATAAGCTGAATAAAAAGATTAAAGAGCTTGAGGAAAAGGCAAATGAAGCAAACAAGGCTCCCGTAATATCTAATCCGCCTGCACTGAACAGTCCTATTTCCGGAATTAAGAAAAACTCAGGCATTTCAAATCAAACACCTGTAAACAATACAGGAAAAAGCACAACTACACAGGCGAGTTCAGAAAATACTGTAAAAGATACAAGTAATTCTGAAACGAAAGAGAAAGATATTCGCTATCCTAATAAGCTGACACCGAAAGCTCCTGCCAATAACAATCAGGATTCATCTATGGACGGGACAAGTAAGACTGTAAATACCAATAAGGGAGTAGCTTCTGCTCCGTCAAAGGCAAGAGGAACCGTTACGGAAAATAAGGACAATGCGAATAAGGACTATCCAATTCATCACGGGGATAGCGGTGATAACAAAGAAACAGATCTGTATTCTGCTGATGCAAGACAGTTTATTACCTTTCAAACGAAAAACGGTAAGACCTTCCATCTCATCATCAACCACGATGAGACACAAGAAAATGTAATGCTTTTAACGGAAGTATCTGAAGATGATCTTCTAAATATGGTTGAAAAGAAAGAAGCTCCGAAGCAGGAGATTAGCAAAGAGGAGCCAACTAAGGAAGAAGTAAAGCCTGAGAAAAAAGAAGAAAAGAGTAATTTAGGAACATATATTATTCTGCTTCTTGTTATAGGCGGAGCATTAGGAGCAGGTTATTACTTTAAGGTCGTAAAAAAGAAAGAGGATAAGGAGCTTGAATCATTAGAGGAAGAAGATGATGATTTCTTTTCGGAAGCAGAAAGTGAGCAAGAAATAGGAGAAGCAGAAGAAACAGAAGCTTATGATGAAGAATAAATGCATCTTAAAATATATTGTTATGGGTGCAAACGCAGGGCGGGAGAGTAAAATCTTTCGCCCTTTTACAATGAAAGCAGGAGGAAAAATATACATGGAACATATACTTGTGATAGCAGAAAAACCGAGTGTAGCTATATCAATTGCAAAGGTAATAGGAGCTACAAAAAAGAAAGATGGATACTATGAGGGAAATGGATATAAGGTATCTTGGTGCGTAGGCCATCTAATTCAGATGGCAAATCCGGACGCTTATGATGAAAAATACGCTAAGTGGAATATATCGGATTTGCCGATTATTCCGAAGCAGTACAAATTTGAAGTGGCAAAGGCTACAAAAAAGCAGTTTAATATCCTTAAAAAACTGATGAATGATAAGGAGATTGATACAGTTATCAATGCGTGCGATGCGGGAAGAGAAGGAGAAAGTATTTTTCGACTGGTATATAACGAAGCTAAATGCAAAAAGAAAATGCAGCGTCTTTGGATTTCGTCAATGGAAGATAGTGCTATCAAAGAGGGATTTTCCAATCTAAAGAATGGCAAAGATTACGATAAGCTCTTTGAATCGGCACAGGCAAGAGCTATTGCAGACTGGCTTGTCGGAATGAATATCAGTAGGCTATATTCTTGCCTGTATAAGCAAAATTACAGTGTCGGGAGAGTGCAAACCCCAACGCTTTACATGATTGTAAAAAGAGATGAAGAAATAAATAATTTTAAGAAAGAAAAATACTACACCGTAGAGCTTTCTATGAACGGCTTTACATTATCGACAGACAAAATTGGTGATGAAATAACCGCAGAGCAGCTTATTAATTTAATAGGCGATAATATTGAAATAACTGATGTCATTCAAAAAGAAAAGATTACAAAGCCGGATTTACCCTTTGATCTAACAACACTTCAAAGAGAGTGTAATAAATATTTTGGATATTCAGCAAAGCAGACGCTTGATTATGCTCAAAGCCTGTATGAAAAGAAACTAATTACCTATCCAAGAACAGACAGCAGATGCTTAACGGAAGATATGATTGTAAGTACGGTCAATAACATTTTAGGAAAAAATGATTTTGATACAGAGCGTATCAAGACGGTATTTAACTCAAAAAATGTTACGGATCATCACGCTATTATTCCGACAGTAAGCTCGTTAAGTGAAGATTTATCGAGTATCCCTGATAGTGAAGCGAAGGTATATAGGCTTATTTCTAATAAGCTTCACGCAAGTGTAGGCTATCCATTAGTCGAAAACACAACAAAGATTGTAGCTGAATTTGACGGATTTGAATTTACAAGTTCAGGAAGGGTAATTAGAGACGAGGGCTTTAGCAAATACCTTAAAGAATACAAGTCCAAGAAGAATGAGTTCATAGAGCTTCCTGATGTAAGTATCGGTGATGTTTTAAGTATTGAAAATAAAGAGATTAAAGAAAAATTTACTCAACCACCGAAACACTTCACTGAAGATACGCTTCTAAAGTCTATGGAGATTGCAGGAAATGAAGCCTTAGAAAAAGGTGTAGAAGTGGAAAGAAAGGGACTTGGAACACCTGCAACAAGGGCAGGAATTATTGAAAACTTAATCTATAAGGGTTTTGTCGAAAGAGATAAGAAAAATTTGATTGCCACGCATAAGGGGATCAGCCTTGTAACAATAGTATCCGATACCTTTAAGTCAGCGGAAACAACTGCAAAGTGGGAAATGGAATTAGCGGATATTGCCAAAGGGAAATCTTCAAAGGAAGAATTTTTAGAAGCAATTGAAAATGAAATAAAAGAGGTTGTTCTGACATATAGTAAGTAAGAGATAACTAATTCAGAGTGGAAAAAATACTCCAAAAGTGCTATAATTTTGTAGGAAAAGTAGGGCGAAAGGAAGTAAATATGGAAGATATATTTATGGATACTGCAAAAGTTATGGCAAAAGGACAGGTTACTATTCCGAAAAGGATAAGGGAACTTTTAAATTTAGAAAATGGAGATTATGTTACTTTTGTAGTTAATAAAGATAAAGTGCAAATTCAAAATTCTAAGGCTTTTATTGAAGAAAACATTAAAAAATAACAGCACGTTTTTAGAGGTAGGTGAAACAATGAATAAGGATAAGATGGTATTGCAGAATACAGATATTGGAAAAGATAATCATCAGTTTGATGATATTGTTAAGATTGTCGAAAGTGCAAAGGATCGTGCTTATAGAAAAGTCAATGAAGAATTGATTTTGATGTATCAGGAAGTGGGAAAGTATATAAGTGAGAAAAGTAAAGAAGCAGGTTATGGGTCAAATTTTGTGGAAAATGTTGCCGATTTTTTCTCTGAAAATTATCCTGATTTAAAAGGATTTACCCGTAGGGGGCTTTATAGAATGAGGCAATTCTATGAGCTATATAAGGATGATGAAAAAGTGTCAACGTTGTTGACACAATTGAGCTGGTCTAATCATTTGAAAATAATGTCAGGATCTAAAAGTAAAGAAGAAAGAGAATTCTACATTAACTTAGCAATTAAGGAGAATCTAACTCACCGAGAGTTGGTAAGGCAGATGGACAGTGGCTATTATGAACGTTATATGCTTTCAAATAGTAACGATTTGCCTGCTATACAAAGGGCAAAACAAGAGACGCATAATTTGTTTATGGACAGTTATGTTTTAGAATTTCTTGATGCTCCCAAGATTGGAAATGAAAGAGAATTTCAGAAGTCAATTCTCCAGAATCTGAAGAACTTTATTTTAGAGATTGGGAAAGATTTTTCCTTTATAGGTAATGAGTATAGGGTACAGGTTGGCAATCATGATTACTATGTAGATTTGTTGTTCTATCATAGGGGACTATCTTGTTTAGTTGCATTTGAATTAAAAATTGGAGAGTTTAAGCCGGAATATATCGGAAAAATGAACCTGTATTTAGAAGCACTGGATAGAGAAGTAAAGAAACAAACTGAAAATCCAAGCGTAGGAGTAATCCTTTGTGCTTCAAAAGATGATGAGGTAGTAGAATTTGCATTAAGTAGAAGTCTTTCGCCTACAATGGTATCGGAGTATACATTAAAACTGATAGATAAGAATTTGTTGCAACGAAAATTAAAAGAATATGTAGATATTGCGGAAGAAACAAACGAATAAAATTTAATAATATAATGCGTAAAAGGTGATTAGAGTAAAATCTAACCGCCTTTTTTGTTTGGAAAAACGAAGGAGGTAAAAATGCGAATAAATGATTTTCATAACATTTTGGAGCTTATAAAACAAGATGTGCTTCATAGTGAAGCAGAGTATCTGAAGCTCTTAAAGGTTGTCGGAAACAATCAAAGATATGACTTTAGAAGTCAATTAAGTATCTATGATAAAAATCCTGAAGCAATAGCTTGTGCCAAGTTTGACTACTGGAGGGAACGTTTTAATAGAACAGTAATGCGAGGACAGAAAGGTATCCCCATTTTAGAGGACTATGGCACATTCAAGAAAGTGGACTATATTTTTGATATAGGTCAGACAGTTTCAAGAAACAGAGATGTCAACGAAGTAAATCTTTGGAAGTTTGACAAAGAAAATCATCAAGATGTGTTAAAGGAAATGATAAAAAGCGAGGGCTATGAGGAAAGTAAAAGCACACTTGAAAACATCTTTTCTTTAAGCAGACTCTACGGTGATGAAAAAATAGATACCTTAATGAATGAACTTAGAATAGCGGATGAGGATAGAATATCCTTTACAAAGTTTGTAAGGGACTCGGTAAGCTATGCGGTAGCATCAAGATTTAAGTTAGATTATTCGATAGATTATGAGCTTTTAAGAGAGAATTTTCAAAGACTTGACAGCATATCTCTAATGAGTCTTGGTGAAAGCGTATCGGATATTAGCGGAAAGATTATTGATGCGACCATTCAAAAAAGCAAAGAACTTGAGCTGCAAAAAGAAGTTTTAAGAGGAAAAGAAGCGGGATATAATAAGATTAAAGAAGAATTGGAGGAGGTAGAAGAATATGTACTTCGACGAGATGATCAGGGAAGAAATGAAAACGGGCGAGTTCTCCGAAATGGAGAGTACAGACGAGATAATAGAGAAAATCAGGGAGAATACGCTAAACAGCTTGGAGGAAGAGACGGACTTCATAAGGAAGTATCCAAATCCGACCTACGCAGTGATGAGGCTGGAGTTTCTTTCACAGAGCGAGGAGCAGAGCAACTTCGAGATGTTAGTAGATCTATACAAGGAGAAGAAGTTGACAGGACACCTGATGGACATTCAGAAACAGGCGATAGAGTTTATGAGAAGAGAGAAGCCGAAGCTGATGGCAGCTTGGAAGATAGAGGGAGAGAGCAATCCACAGTACAAAGCAATGATTTCAGCTTTGAAAGAGATGACGATCAAGGAAATAGTAGAAGGTTAAGAGAAAATATTGATGTAGAGATAAGAGAAGCTGAAAAGGCTTCTTTTTCTTTACCAGAAAACTCCTATGGACAGACACGCCTTACGATTCCGCTAACTGAGAATGATATAGATACCGTCCTTATTAACGGAGGAAATCACGATGGCGGCAGACTTCCTGTTATTGCTGAGTTTTCCAAAGAAAAAACAGTAGAAGAATTGGGAGAATACCTCAAAGATACCTTTAAAGGCGGAAACGGGTTTTACATTGATGAAAGAGAAGTATCTTCCTGGTATTCGGATAAAGGCATTCATTTAGCCTATGGAACTTCTGCAAGAGAAGATGATACGCAGGTCTTAAACTGGAATGATGCTGCAAAGAGGATAAATGAACTTCTTAATAGTGGGGAATTTGCTACAAATGTAGAGCTTTTTGAAGCTCTTGATTATGAAAGAGATCGGATTTCAGAATCTCTATGGTATCTATCTCATGATTTAAGTGAAGAAGGAAAAGAGCAAGGATATTTTGAACTTTTTGAAAGAGGTGGGGGCTTTTCGGAAGAAACAAAAAGATTATCTGAAGCATTAAAAAATCCTGAGTATCTGAAAGAAACAATCAGAGAATATGACAGATTTATAGCAGGATATAAAGAAAATAGGAATGTACTAAGGTTTCACTATCACAAGGTAGATAGCCTTTATCAGAAATTACAGGAACTTGAGCTGCCACGAAAGGAATATAGCACCAATTTGACAGAACTTCCGAAGGTAAAGTCCTTTATTACAGAAGATGAAGTCCTTGAAAGTCTTTCAAGAGGAAGTGGCGTTGATAGAGGAAAAGAACGAATCACCAAGTTTTTTAAAGAAAATCATACGCTTCAGGAAAAAGCGAATTTCTTAAAAGACGAATATGGAATTGGAGGACATTCCCATGCTGTTTCCGGAGCAATGGGAAGTGATGAATGGCACGATGCTAAGGGACTTAAATTACAGAAAAATGATTGTAATGATGTGTTTCTTACTTGGACAAGTGTTGCAAAGCATATCGACGAGCTGTTTTCTAAAAATCTTTATCTTGAAGAAAAGGAAACAGAAAACAAGTCAAAGATTGAAGAACCACAATATTATTCCAAAGATGCTCCTGAAAACTTAATGACCGATGAAATGCTTGAAAGAGTGCCGGAGCTTTACGCACAGGAGGATGTAGCATTAGCGGATAAAGAGGTTCATGCTGCATATATCATTCCTTTCCGTTCTAATTGGACTTGGTATATGACGGAATATGACAGGGAAAGTGGCGATGCCTTTGGACTGGTACTTGGGATTGAACCTGAATGGGGATATTTTAATCTTGAAGAACTAAAGGAATTAAATGCCCAAAGGCTTATTTTAGAAGATTTTCCAAAGACCTTTAGAGAGCTGAAAGATACAGAACTTAAAAAGCAGATGGATGAGCAGGAGCTTCAGTCTGTCTTTAATGGAGAACTTAGCTTTGTAGAAGAAGAACTTGAAGCACCTGAAGAAACAGAAGAAGTTAGAAGGGCTGACACAGTTCAAGCTACCTTATTTGATTACCTCAAAGAAAGAGAAGAAGTAGAACTGAATAAAAAAGAGGAAATCCCTTTAGAGGATTTTGCAGTTAAAGCAGGTGATACCGTCTACTTTCATCATGAAGAATACAAAGTCAGAGAAATTTCTAAAAATGAAATCACAGGAAAAAATGACTTGTGGCTTGATCCTGTAAGGCAAGGCAATCATCAAATTCCGATTGTAGCCTTTACAGATAATGAGGATCTTATGAAGCAGATAAGCCTTGAAAGACCGAACTTTATTGTCGGAGATGAAGTCAAATACAAGGATAAAGACTATACCATCACACGCTTTGATGATATGGGAAATAACCTAAAGACGGTAACGGTTAAGGACAATACAGAATATCTTGGCGGTATGATAACAGGCTCCGATGTGATTCCTTATCGTCTGGAAGGCGACCTTGAGAGGGTATTTCAAAATCAAACATATAAACATCCAGAGCAGACTACTGAAGAAGTAGAAATAAAGAAAGCAGAAGCTCATAACTTCAAAATTAAAGAAGAAACGCTACCTGACAAGTTATCTCCAAGTGAGAGATTAAACAATAACCTTGAAGCAATCTCGATGTTAAATCGAATTGAAAGAGGTGAGAGAGATTTAGATATTACCGCTCAGAAAGTTTTAGCAAGGTATGTTGGCTGGGGAGGACTTGCTGATGTATTCGATGAAGAAAAAGGCGGACAGTGGAAAGAAGTAAGGAGCTTTCTAAAAGAGAACTTATCGCAGGCAGAATATGAAGCTGCAAGAGAATCTACTTTAACGAGCTTTTACACACCGAAAACAGTGATTGACGGAGTGTATAAGACACTTTTGGATATGGGATTTAAACAGGGAAACATTTTAGAGCCAAGTATGGGAATAGGGAACTTTATAGGCAATATCCCTGATGAAATGAACAAGTCTAAGTTTTATGGTGTAGAGCTTGACTCAGTAAGCGGTCGAATTGGAAAACTCTTATACCCTGAAAGTGATATACAGATTAAGGGGCTTGAAGAAACTTCCTTTTCAAATAACTTCTTTGATGCGATTATCGGCAATGTACCCTTTGGAGAATATAAGGTAAATGACAGGGAGTATAACAAAAATAACTTCCTTATCCATGATTATTTCTTTGCCAAGTCCATTGATAAAGTAAGAAACGGAGGTATTATTGCCTTTATTACATCAAGCGGAACGATGGATAAAAAGGACGAAAGTGTAAGACGCTACCTTGCAGCAAGAGCAGAGTTTTTAGGAGCGATAAGACTTCCGAACGATACCTTTAAGGGCGTAGCAGGAACAGAAGTAACCTCAGATATTATCTTCCTAAAGAAAAGGGACAGTATCAGAGAAAGGGATGAGGATTGGATTCACCTTGCTGAAGATGAAAACGGGCTTTTATATAACAAATACTTTGTTGATCATCCTGAACAGGTGCTTGGTTCTATGGAAGAAATATCCGGAAGATTTGGGAATACAATAGCTTGCCTGCCAAAAGAAAACACAGACTTAAAGGAGCTACTGACAAAAGCAAGCGAAGAAATCGCTAAAAATGCTAATTATGAAGAAATAGAGCTACTTGATGATGAAATCAGCACAATACCCGCAACGGACGATGTCAAGAATTTCTCCTACACCATTATTGATGATGAAGTTTATTACAGAGAAAACTCCCTGTTTGTAAAGAAAGAAGTAACGGATAAAAACAAGGAAAAGATTAAGGACTATCTTGAGTTAAATGCTGCCTTAAAGGACGTTATTTACAAACAGAAAGAAGATTTTTCAGATGATGAAGTAAAGAAAGCTCAGGAAAAACTAAATGAAATTTATGACAGCTTTTCTAAGAAGCATGGATATGTCAACAACCTTTCTAATACCAGAGCCTTAAAAGAGGATAGCAACTTCCCGCTTGTTTCTTCCATTGAAATCCTTGATGAAGAAGAAAACTTCAAAGCAAAGGGAGATATTTTCTCCAAGCGAACAATCACAAAGGCGAAGGTTATCGACCATGTAGACACTTCCCTTGAAGCTCTTGTTTTATCGGTATCAGAAAAAGGATATGTGGATTTTGAGTATATGGGAAGCCTTACAGGAAAAGACAGACCGACTTTGATAGAAGAACTTAGAGGGGAAATCTATCTAAACATCAGAGAAGAACAAAACTTTTATAGACCATTGTCTTTTAACCTTGAAGATGGAGATTTACCTTTTGCCTGTGCAAACGGCAGTAATTCATATAAGTACGGCTATGTAACAAAGAATGAGTACCTAAGCGGAAATATCAGAGATAAGATTGCTATTGTAGACAGCTATCTTGCAAAGCTAAGACAAACGGAAAGAGAGTTGCCTCATCTTGGCTATGCGGAAGATGGCAAAGAAAAAGAGCTGATAAGCTATGAGATGAACCGTTTGGAATACCAAAAGGCAGAGCTAATAAAAGTTCTTCCAAAAGAGCTTGAAGCAAGTGAAATCAATGTAAGACTCGGAGCTACTTGGATACCGATTAAGGATATTGAAAAATTCATCTTTGAAACGCTTAAAACTCCGGGATATGCCAAATGGGATATTAAGGTTAAATTTTCAAATCTGACAAGCGAATGGAATGTAGAAGGAAAGAGCAGGGATAGAGGAAATGACCTTGCAGAGATGACTTACGGCACCTCAAGGGTAAATGCCTATAAGCTGATTGAAGATGCTCTAAATTTAAAAGAAACAAAGGTATTTGATCAGATTGTAAATCCGGACGGCTCGAAAACTTCTGTATTAAATAAAAAGGAAACGCTTCTTGCAGGGCAGAAACAGGAGCTTCTAAAAGAAGAATTTAAGAACTGGATATTTAACGATCAGGAAAGAAGAAACCGTCTTGTAAAGATATATAACGAGCGTTTTAACTCTATCCGTAACAGAGAATATGACGGCAGCAAGCTCTCCCTTGAGGGAATGACCACAGAAATTGATTTAAGATCTCATCAAAGAAATGCCATAGCAAGAAGCCTTTATGGAGGAAATACCTTGCTTGCCCATGTGGTAGGTAGTGGTAAGACCTTTGAAATGGTGGCGTCTGCGATGGAAAGTAAAAGGCTTGGAATGTGCAGTAAGTCCTTGTTTGTTGTCCCCAATCACTTAACAGGTCAAATCGGTCGTGAGTTTATGCAGCTATATCCGTCAGCTAACATTATGGTTGCAGATAAGAAAGATTTTGAGCCGAAAAATAGAAAAAGATTTATCGGAAGAATTGCCACAGGAGAGTATGATGCCGTTGTAATCGGGCATACGCAGTTTGAAAAAATTCCGATGAGTAAGGAATATCAGGAAAAGCATATTCAGGATCAGATTGATGAAATTATAAACTATGTAGAAGAATATAAGCATGACAGAAACCAAAACTTTACGGTAAAACAGCTTGAAAAGACAAAGAAGAAACTTGAAACAAGGCTTGAAAAGTTAAACGATGATTTTAAGAAGGATGATGTCATTACCTTTGAAGAATTAGGTGTAGATAAGCTCTTTATTGACGAGGCACATAATTACAAAAATCTATACCTTTACACAAAAATGAGGAATGTAGCAGGTATTGGACAGTCTGAAGCCTTTAAGTCCTCCGATATGTTTATGAAGTGCAGATACATGGATGAAATGACAGGTGGAAAAGGAATTGTCTTTGCCACAGGAACGCCTGTCAGTAACTCGATGACAGAGCTTTATACTATGCAGCGTTATCTTCAGTATGAAAGCCTTAAAAAGAATAATTTGGAGCATTTTGATAGCTGGGCTTCTACTTTTGGTGAAACGCAGTCAGCTTTTGAATTGTCTCCGGAGGGAACAGGGTATAGAGTAAAGACAAGATTTTCCAAGTTCTATAACCTTCCTGAACTAATGTCTATGTTTAAAGAAGTTGCGGATATTCAGACAGCAGATATGCTAAATCTTCCAACACCTGAAGCACACTATGAAGTTATTAAAACTTTGCCAAGTGAGGAGCAAAAGGTAATCCTAAAGAGCTTATCGGAAAGAGCTGATGATGTGAGAAACAGGGTAGTAGAGCCTGACGAAGATAATATGCTGAAGATTACTAATGACGGCAAGAAACTCGCCTTAGATCAGCGTTTAATCAATCCACTGCTTCCGGATAATCCTGACAGCAAGGTCAATGTGTGCGTGAAAAATGTCTTTTCCATTTGGGATAAGACAAAAGAAAATAAGTCCACACAGCTTCTTTTCTCCGATATGTCAACTCCAAAAGGAGATGGAGCGTTTAATATTTACGATGATATTAGAGAAAAACTTGTGGCAATGGGAATACCGAAAGAAGAAATAGCCTTTATCCATGAAGCAAATTCCGATAAGCAAAAGGATGAACTCTTTGCAAAGGTAAGAAAAGGCGAAATTCGTATTTTGATGGGTTCTACACAGAAAATGGGAGCCGGAACGAATGTGCAAAACAAGCTGATTGCACTTCATGATTTAGATGTCCCATGGCGTCCTGCCGATTTGGAGCAGTTCCAAGTGGGACAAGGAAAAAAACAAGGACTATCTCAATAAATACTAACGCAAGCACAAGTATAAAATAGGCTAAAGTGACTTATCAGACTATTTATGATATAATATATCTTAACAATAAAACGGATAAGGGGTAATAATATGGCAATTTCTTATAAACCATTATGGCACTTATTGGTAGAAAGAGAAATGAATAAAGAAGACTTAAAAAGAGCTGCAAACATCACAAGCAACATAGTTTCAAGAATGAGTAAAAACTCTTATGTGAACTTAGAGTCACTAGAAAAGATTTGCTTGGCATTGGATTGCAGAATTGAAGATGTAGTTGAGATTACTAAGGAGGTTTAAATGAAACCATTTATAAAATGGCCCGGTGGAAAGACTGATGAGCTTGAAATAATATTAGGTAATGTACCAAAAAAAATAAATAATTATTACGAGCCATTCGTAGGTGGAGGAGCGGCATACTTTGGATTAGAATATTGTGATAAGTATTATATAAACGATAAATCCGAAGAGTTAATGGAGATATATCAATGTATAAAAGAAAATAATGAAACTTTCTTTTATGCAATCAAAGAAATAGATAAGTGTTGGAAAATACTTGAAAATATTACTGGAAAATATATAGATGAACTAACTTCTCTATACAACAAGTATAAAACAGATAATATATCAGATAAAGAACTTTCAAGTTATATAGAGGATTTTATATTAACAAAATCTGAAGAATTTAACGGAATACTGAATGAAAAATTTATAGTTGATGGAAAAAGAATTCTAAAAGAACTTGATAGGAGTGTATCTAGAAAACTAAAAAGAATGAAAGTAATTGAAAAGGAAAGGGGGATTCTACCAAGTGATGATGTAAAAGAAAACATAGAAACTGCTTTTAAAAGTGGACTATATACACATTTTAGATTTTTATATAATAATTCAGAAGAACTAAAGATTGATAAAAATTTTAGAAGTGCTATATTTTATTTTATAAGAGAATATTGTTATTCATCCATGTTTAGATATAACAAAAATGGAGGATTTAACGTTCCCTATGGAGGAATTAGCTACAACCGAAAGTATTTAGAGAAAAAAATAGAATATATGGAGAGTGCTGAAATGATAGAAAGGCTAAATAATACTAAAATTTTTTCTCTTGATTTTGAAGATTTCTTTAATGAAAATCCTGTAAAGAAAGATGATTTTATCTTTCTAGATCCACCATATGACACTACTTTCTCAACATATGCAAACAATGTTTTTGATAATACAGACCATAAAAGGTTATCAGAATTTTGTAAGCGTACTAAAGCAAATTTTATGTTAATAATTAAAAATACTGATTTTATTTATGAACTTTACAAGGATTTTAACATTGAAAGCTTTGACAAAAAGTATCTTGTGAGTTTCCAAAATAGAAATGAAAAAGAAGCGAAGCATTTGCTTATAACAAATTACAAATTGGGGGAATAAATTTATGCATTCAGAAGCTGAAATAAGAAGAGCGATAAAGCCACTACTAGATAGATATGGACAATTAACTACATCAGAAGTTAAACAAAGATTAGATGAGGTGCTAGTTTTTGATGATGAAGATAAGGTAATGTCACAAACACGAAATGAGATATTAATAATGCAGAGAATAGGTAATATTGTTGCACATCAAACAGAGCAAATTAGGGAGTATGAAGAGGGTTTTATTGTTGATAAAAACTATAGACCTGCAGTATTTACAGCTGTAACAGGGATTTCAAATAAAAACCTATCTCCAATTTCTGATGCAGAAATCAAAAAAAGAAAAAAGAGGACAACTAAGTTTATAGGTAGAGATGTTGACTGGGCAAAGAAATATGAGGATAATCAAGAAATAGGAAATATGGGAGAAGAATTTGTTTATCAATATGAAAGGGATAAAGTTGCAAGCTTCAGCAAAAGTGATGTTGATAGGGTACAACATTTAAGTAAGTTGCAAGGCGATGGTTTAGGGTATGACATTAGTTCTATAGATGAGGATGGTAATATTTTAAGAATAGAGGTAAAAACAACATCAGCTTCAGCAGACACTATATTTTATATGAGTAAAAATGAAAAAAATTTCTTTGAACAATACCAAGATGATGGTGCAGTAATATATAGAGTTTTTAACTTTGATAAAAATACTCGAAGGGGAGAAATAAAAATTATAACTGCAACAGAACTGTTAAATGATTATAATTTTGATCCTATAACTTTTGCAGTAACAAAAAAATAAAACATATAAATTGAAATATTTTGGCTATCAAAAGTGAATCTTAGTCGCTTATCTATGGCCATAAAAGTAAATGAAAGACAAGAATTAAAAAGAACAAAAAGCAATAGAAAATCATTATAGAAACGTAGATGATGTTTCAAAAGACATAAAATTTCAATAGTGAAACTTTGAAAGAGGTAGCAGAAATGTTATCTCTTTTTTAATACAAGAAAGGAGATCAGTATGAAAAAATTAGAGCAAATAAGACAAGAGTCAAAAGAAATAAAAGATAAAATTAATGATACAGAAGAAAGACTAAGGCAACTAAAAAATAAAGAAAAGAAGATATTAAAACAAGACATAGTAAAAAGAAGAAAAGAAAGAACCCATAGACTAATAACAAGAGGAGCAATCTTAGAAAGCCTTATAGAAAATTCAGAAGAACTAACAGATGAAGAAATAAAAATTCTACTAGAAGAAGCAACAAAGACAAAAGAATTTAAAGAAACACTAAAAATAATAAGAGAAAATTAAGAAAAATAAAGGGGTTTGTAAATAATTAAATCTCCCTTAGATTTTCTAAGGGCGCAATTATACACCCTAAAGGGTGCTTGCGTCCTGCGGAGCAAAACCCTTGCAGGGAGCAACAACCATTCGCTTTTTAAAAGTCAAGGGTAAATAAACTCGCTAACGCTCGCCCTTGACTTTTAAAATTTGAAATGAACAAAACAATTAAGCCGACATACTGAAACAACAAAAATTAATTCAGTAGTCGGCTTTTTTAATTCTATCATTTCAAAACGCTCATTCACAAAGTGGATATAAAAATCTGTTAAGCCTCCACCTAAAACAACAAAGAAAGAAAGGAAGTGATAAAAATGGCAGACA
>NZ_KV813957.1:68643-109789 GCF_001813805.1 Streptococcus sp. HMSC066F10 | reverse complement strand
AATTAAAAATCTAATCGCCTTTTTTTATTGCAACAAAAGGGAGAAATTATATGGAATTAAAAAAGAAAAAACGAAGTGGAAAAATCAACTATGAAATAAAGCGAGTATATGTAGGCAAAAAGCCGATTGAAGAAGTATTTGAAGATATTATCGAGCATGTAGTCGAAAGAAACTTAGAAAAAGATAGAGAAAATAAACAAACGCAAGCGTAAGTATTGATTGACTAAACGGGAGTATTTTAGTATAATTAAATTATTGAGATAGTCCTGTTTAGGGAAAGGAGATTGAAATTGAGCAGGACTAAAAAATATGTAGCAGGACTTTATTGTAGACTATCAAAAGACGACGGAAACTCAGTTGAGAGTATGAGTATATGGTCACAAAAAGTAATGTTAAAACAATTTGCAGAAAGTAACAGTATCGCTATTTATGATTATTATGTAGATGATGGTTATTCGGGAACAAACTTTGAAAGACCATCATTTAAGAAGATGATTACTGATATTGAAAACGGAAAAATAAATTGTGTTATCACAAAAGACTTATCAAGGTTAGGAAGAAACTATCTTCAAAGTGGAGCATATATCGAAATGTACTTTCCACAAAAGAACATAAGATATATTGCAATAACAGATGGTATAGACACATTAAATAGCAATCAAAATGATATTATGCCATTTAAAAACATTCTCAATGAAATGTACGCAAAGGATACTTCCAAAAAAGTTAAAAGTGCAATTCAAAGTAGAATGAGAGAGGGAACATATATAGGCTCTAAAGCTCCATTTGGTTATCTAAAAGACCCTAATAATAAACGCAGATTAATCATAGATGAGAAAACTAAACCTATTATAGAACTCATTTATAAATTGTGTTTAGAGGGTAAGGGTACTCAACTTATTAGCCAGGAGTTGATGAAGAGAAAAATTCCAAGACCAAGTGCTTTTGTTGAAAATGCTGAAAAGCTTTATGGACTAACAGAAGAAAATAAATATCAATGGTCACATAGAATGGTGTTAAATGTTTTGCGAGATCCCGTTTATTGTGGAAATATGGCAAGAAATAAAAGACCTACCTTATCATTTAAGAACTCAAAAAGAATGTATATTCCTAAAAGTGACTATATTTATGCTAAAGATACCCACGAGGGAATAGTTAGTGAGGAAATATGGGAACAAGTTCAAACAATGGTTGATAAGAGGAAGTGTAACAATAAAAAGGGACTCTATTATGACAACATTTTTCAAGGACTTGTAAGATGTCCTAAATGTGGTTATGCATTGACACCAAAAACTGATTATAGGCTTAAAAAGAAAGAACTCATAGACTTTGTTCATTTTTCTTGCTCCACATATAAAAAATATGGAGTAAATGCTTGTTCATCACACAGAATTGAAGCTAGGGATCTATATAATATTGTTCTTGAAGATATACAATATCATGGAAATATGGCACTATCTGCTAAAGAAGACTTTGTAGAAAAGATAATAGAAAAGATTGAAGTAGAAAAAATTGACGAGGGAAAAGAACTATCTAACAAGCTGGAGCTTAAAAAGAACCAACTAGCAGAATTAGACAGAAGCTATGAACAGTTATATGAAGATAGGTTAGAGGGAAATATAACCGAAAGAAACTTCAATCTAATGAATGTGAGCATATCTAAAAAACAAGACAAGTTAATCGAGGAAATCAAAGTCTTAGAGGGCGATATAGAAGTATCTTTTGAAACTGAAGATAACTACAAGAAATTCATGGATAATATTAGCAAGTATGCTAAGATAAAATCGCTAAACAGATATATTTTAAATCAAATAATAGATAAGATATATGTCTATGACAAGGAAGAAATAGACGGTCAAATTAGCCAAAAGGTTGAAATTCACTACAAGTTTATAGGTAAATTAAATTGACCACTTCGGACTACTCACCAGACCTTGAGCAGCGTGCGGGCAGAATTGTAAGACAGGGAAATGAAAACAAAGAAGTCAGCATATACAGATATGTAACGGAGAATACCTTTGATGCGTACCTTTGGCAGACCATCGAGAATAAACAGAAGTTCATTTCTCAGATTATGACAAGTAAAACACCTGTCAGAGTGGCGGAAGATGTGGACGAAAGCAGCTTAAACTATGCAGAGATTAAAGCCCTTGCTACAGGTGATCCGAAGATTAAGGAAAAGATGGATTTGGATAATGAGGTTACAAAACTTAAAATGCTTGAAGCAAACTATAAGTCCAACCGTTACAGATTAGAGGATAAGGTTGCTAAAAACTATCCGGAAGAAATTGCAAGGACAGAAAAACTCATTGAGGCTGTAAAGAAAGATATTAAAGATGTAGAAGCAAAAGCTGAAGGAGAGGAAAAGTTTACTTCTATTACTATCGGTGGTGAGAAGATATTAGATAAAAAGTTAGCCGGAGAAAAGTTGCTTGAAGCTATTTCTAAAGTGAAAATCAATGAAAGCAAGGTTATCGGTAAGTATAGAAACATGGACTTAGAGGTAAGCTACAACTTCTTCACCAATGAGCATAACTTCAGCTTAAACGGTGCTGCAAAGCATTCAGGAGAGCTTGGAACGAGTGCGGACGGTAATATTACAAGGTTTGATAATGCTCTTGAGAAAATGCCTGAGAAATTAAAGAGGCTTGAAGAAAAGCTCCTCGGCACAAAAGAACAGCTTGAAAATGCCAAAGAGGAATTACAAAAGCCTTTTGAAAAAGCTGATGAACTAAAGGATAATGTGCTTCGCTTGGCAGAACTGAATAAGCTCCTTGATATGGGAGAAGTGGAAGAAAAGAGAAATGATAATCCCCTTGTAGAAGATGTAAAACGAGCCATCATTGACTTCTGCAACAGAGAGTATGAAGAAAATCATAGTTATGATGAGTTTGATACTCTATATCCTGATCTAAAGCACATCGGCATCGCCTATACCAATACACCTGACGAAAGACACAGCATCCAATATGAGCTTAACTTAGAGGATAAGACATGGACACAGTATATTGAAGATATACCGATTAAAACGGAGAGTTTTGATTATGAAAACAAAGGAGAAAATGAAGCTCTAAGGAATATGAAAAATGAAATAGAGCTATCCTCTTTTGAAGATTTAGTCTATGTGGATTCCGAGGACTTAAAGGCAGCTCTGGGACTGGACATTGATGATGAAGGTAACTTCTATGATCCACTTTCTAAAGACCTTGATAATGATGGAATTGCTGACAGATACGACAATGACTTTAAGGACAGCGATTATTTTGAGTCAACCTATGATGTTGAAGATAATTTGCATACCAAAGAGGAAGCCACACAGAAAACGGGTGATAAACCATCTATCTTAGGACAGATAAGAGCCTATCAGGAAGAAAGTAAAACAGAAGAAAAACAAACTGCAAAAGAACAGGAATATGTACGATAAGGGAGGGAAACCTCCCTTTTACCATGAAAGGAGATAAAACATGGATTACAAAACAATGAGAAATCAGATAGAAGATATGGTAAGTGATAATCACAAGGACTTTGTTAAGGCGGTTATCAGCATGGAAAAAGGTATCAACGATGAAAGTGCTTTGGATAAGCTCTATGAGGCTTATATGGACAATGACACCGTTAATTTACTGCATGAGGAATTTGATTACATGATTGAAGATTTAAGAGAACAGGGGCAGATTAAAAATCTTCCTTATGTTCAAGAGGAGAAAGATAATCTTGTCAATATCGTTGGAAATATTGTAGGAAAGATCGATGTAGTTGAAAGGGAAAATAAGAACGGCGAAGCCTTTCAAGTAGTAAACTTCTCTGTGGCATCTAAAGATGATGAGGGCAATAAGGTATATCATAATTGCTCCGCATACGGAGAAAAGGGTGATATTCCAAAAGACTTTAAGCAGGGAGATTTTGTAAAACTCTTTGGACAGATCAGAACTTCCGTTGACGATAACGGCAAGGAACATACTAACATCAGGATACTTTCTTCAAAGCTTTTAAAGGCAAAAGAACAGATGAAAGGTCGAGATGAAAAGAAAGAGTCTGTGCTTGGAGCTATCAAAAAATATCAGGCTGAAGATAAGGAAAAGCCTAAAGAAAAGAAAGAAACATCAAAAGAAGCTGAGAGATAAATTTATGGTCGGTGTGGTCTTGGGACTGCACCGACTCTTTTTTTATTTGCGAAAAAAGGAGATAAAGATTATCTCTCCATCTCCTTACCCATGTAGATTCCGTAATTTTTTCGTATCTTATAAAGCTCGTCCATAGTGGATTTTGAGGAAGAATACTCTTGCATAAGGGTGTTCTTTTTTTCTTGTAATTTATCAAGTTCAGCTAAAATATCCTTTGAATTTGGGAGTTTGGAATAGGATTTTTTAAGCTCTGAGAGAGCATTTTCATATAGGGTAATCTGAGCTTTGTACTCTTCAAAAAATGCCTTGTCAGACGGATTAGCAGTATATTCCTTGTAGCACGCTCTGTATTTTTTAACGGTATGAACTTGCTCCATAGTGGTGGAAAGCTTCTGCATTTCCTTATCAATAGACTTGATTTTCTCTTGTATATTTTGCCTTTCATCAGCTGCTTTTTGAATATACTCGTCAAGCTGTTTAACGGATTTAATGCCATGTTCTCTGATATAAATAACAGACTCAGCCATTGTATGAAGGTTATGTTTGGTTGCCCAATATTCGTAGCCTTTGCTTTCCTTTACCTTTGCATTGGTGTTCATGTCAATAACATTGCTGATGCGTTTTTTGACGGCAGGAGTCTTGATAAACTCTCTTTCTGCAATGCGGTCTTTTAATCTTTCTTCGGTATAATCTTCTCCGATTGTTTTAGTCCTTGTAAATCTCGCCTTATCTTTTGGCTTAAAAGCAATGTGCTTACCGTATTTGATTTCATAGCCAAGATCAGCCATCTTCTTTAAAAATTCGTCCCAGTCCTTTGACTGTTTTATCATTCTGTCAATGTCAAATTGAAGCCTGCTTTTCCAAGAAGTGCCATGTTTTGCCTGTTCATTTTCATACCAAGATTTACCGTTAGTCTTGTATTTTTTCTTATAGCTTTCGTAAAACTCGTCAATAACGGATAGGTTATTTTCTTTGCAGAGTTTATCACTCTGATAACGGATTTGGTGGTAACTTTTCTTGTTAGACTGGTAGCACCTACCTGTTACCATATTTACATTATTGAAGATGATGTGATTGTGGATATGCCCCTTATCTACGTGAGTAGATAAGACAAATTCGTACTCCTCTTTGAGTATCTTTTTACACAGCTCCATACCAATCTGGTGAGCCAATTCAGGGCTTGTTTCTCCCGGTAAAAAGGATTGAATGAGATGTCTTGCAAGAACGGTTCCTTTTGTTCCTGCGTCATTTCGTGTCCTTAAAAACTGAGTGTGAGCAGTTGATTCGTGGCATTTATGAGTGCTTACTAAAAGCTGCTCGTCTGTTTTATCTCCATTTACAATGTAGTCGATAGCAAGATTAAGAGTCGATTTTATTGGGTGTATTTTTGTAATAGCCATTATTATTCACCTTCCGTTTCAGATGTTCTTTTCAGAAGTAGTGAATGAATTTGCCACAGCTCTTTTGAGAAATGTTCAATCTCTTTTTTTATATCACCTATGTCCTCTTTGTAGATTACACCTGTCGAATTTACTCGCTTTGCAATCTGATTGATGTTGTTTGTTGCATTAGAAAGTAAGCCTTGTAAATCTCTGAAAGGCTCTAAATCCACTTGATAAATTTCCTTTTCCAAAACGCATTTGCGGATGAAATGGCTCATGTTTCTACACTTCGCAAGTCTTTTTTTCTCTTCAAAAAGAGCCTTTTCTTCTTCAGTTAGTTTAATTTCAAGTCTTTCGTTTCTTAATCTATTTGCCATAGTTAGTTCCTCCTTTGAATGTATTTCGGGGTCTTAGGGTTCTCCCTAACAATCTAAAAATTGATAAAAAAAGAAGCAGATCCCCAAGGGCTGCTTCGTCAATTTTCCGTAAGTGTCCGTACACTTACTGTGCTTGCTACAAAAGCTACAAAAGCTACAAAAGAATAATTAGAGTAGCAAGCATTAAGCGTGTATAAAACTATTTGTATTTATTGTACCATTTTTTTTATTAGAGTTCCAGAAAATACTTGACATACATGATCGACAATATTAAAATGATAACTAAGTTATCAAGATGAGGCGGGAAATTGATCAGTAAAGAGAAAGTAGGCAGAGTAATGGCAGATTTGAATGGATATGAGCTTACACATAAAAAAATCATGGATAGTGGTAAAGCGAATTTTTTGAAGGATGGATATGAACGAGCTAATTTAAGAAAAATTTGTAAAGATGCTGGAGTTACAACGGGTGCTTTTTACAGGCATTTTAATGACAAAGAAGATTTATTTATCAGTTTAGTTGATCCATTGGCAAAAGAACTTTTGGGTTTTTATAACAAGTTTGAAGAGGAATCTTTTCAAAATATAGAAAAAAATTGTGGAGAAGATTTATCAAAAATTAACATTGAAGGGTCAATTGAATCTGCATTATATATGTTTAGCAAAAAAGATTTATTTAATCTTTTAATATATAAATCATATGGTACGAAATATGATAATTATATAGAGCTTCTTGTGGAAAAGGAAGATATAAATAGACATAAAGCGTTTCATATTATTTAAGTATAAAAATAGCATAAAAATCTAGTTATCCGCATAAAAACTGGACTTATCACACTTTATCAAGGTCAAAACCACTCAATTTACTACTAATTTACTACTTATGAATGAGCTTTGATACGACGATTTATCCTTGAAAAGTGAAGATATAAAGATACTTCCAATAAAATTTGAATATTTAATAGGTAGACACTTCAAAAAATGAGGTGTCTATTTTTTTACCCGATTTTGAAAGGAAGTGAACTTATGAAAACAAAAAATCAAGAATCAAAAGGTCGTTCCCCACTCTTTAAGACCATCAAACATTCATTCAGCCAATAAAAAAGAAAGGATAGGTAAAAATATGGAACTTAAATTTGTGATTCCCAACATGGAAAAAACATTCGGCAATTTAGAATTTGCTGGCGAGGATAAAGTCGTTCAGCGAAGAATCAACGGACGGCTAACTGTCTTATCAAGAAGCTATAATCTCTATTCTGATGTTCAAAGAGCAGATGATATTGTGGTGGTGCTTCCTGCTGAAGCTGGCGAAAAACATTTCGGCTTTGAGGAACGTGTGAAGTTAGTCAATCCACGTATTACCGCAGAGGGCTACAAAATCGGCACTCGTGGTTTTACAAATTACCTTTTACATGCTGACGACATGATAAAAGAATAAAGAAAGAGAGGAAAAATGATGAGATTAGCAAATGGCATTGTATTAGATAAAGACACGACTTTTGGAGAATTGAAATTCTCTGCTCTACGTCGTGAAGTGAGAATCCAAAATGAAGACGGGTCGGTTTCAGATGAAATCAAGGAACGTACCTATGACTTAAAATCCAAAGGACAAGGACGCATGATTCAAGTAAGTATTCCTGCCAGCGTGCCTTTGAAAGAGTTTGATTATAACGCACGGGTGGAACTTATCAATCCCATTGCGGACACCGTTGCTACTGCCACCTATCAAGGAGCAGATGTTGACTGGTATATCAAGGCAGACGATATTGTGCTGACAAAGGATTCTAGTTCATTCAAAGCTCAACCACAAGCAAAGAAAGAACCGACACAAGACAAATAGTCGCTAGGTAGAAAGGAGACTTTTTCGCATGAAACAGCGTGGTAAAAGGATTCGCCCATCTGGTAAAGATTTAGTCTTTCATTTTACGATAGCGTCACTCCTGCCTGTTTTCCTGCTGGTTGTCGGACTGTTTCATGTGAAGACAATCCAGCAGATCAACTGGCAGGATTTTAACCTATCACAAGCAGATAAGATTGACATTCCCTATTTAATTATCAGTTTCAGTGTCGCAATTCTTATCTGCTTGCTGGTAGCGTTTGTATTCAAACGGGTTCGCTATGATACGGTTAAACAACTTTACCACCGTCAAAAACTGGCAAAGATGATACTTGAAAACAAGTGGTATGAATCTGAACAGGTCAAAACAGAGGGTTTCTTTAAAGATAGTGCTGGTCGTACAAAGGAAAAGATAACCTACTTCCCTAAAATGTATTATCGACTTAAAAATGGCTTGATACAGATACGGGTGGAAATCACGCTGGGAAAATATCAAGACCAACTCTTACACTTGGAAAAGAAATTAGAGAGTGGCTTGTACTGTGAGCTGACGGATAAAGAGTTAAAGGATTCCTATGTGGAATATACTTTGCTCTATGACACCATAGCCAGTCGTATTTCTATTGATGAAGTAGAAGCTAAAGATGGTAAACTTCGCTTAATGAAAAACGTATGGTGGGAATATGATAAGCTCCCTCATATGTTGATTGCTGGTGGTACAGGTGGCGGTAAAACTTACTTTATACTGACACTGATTGAAGCCTTGCTTCATACAGATTCAAAACTGTATATTCTTGACCCGAAAAATGCTGACCTTGCGGACTTAGGTTCTGTGATGGCAAATGTCTACTATAGAAAAGAAGACTTGCTTTCTTGCATTGAAACATTCTATGAAGAAATGATGAAACGTAGTGAGGAAATGAAGCAGATGAAGAACTATAAGACTGGCAAAAATTATGCTTACTTAGGTCTCCCGGCACACTTCTTAATCTTTGATGAATACGTCGCTTTCATGGAAATGCTGGGAACAAAAGAAAACACCGCAGTTATGAATAAGCTGAAACAGATTGTCATGTTAGGTCGTCAAGCTGGCTTCTTTCTAATACTGGCTTGTCAACGTCCAGACGCAAAATATTTAGGCGACGGAATCCGTGATCAGTTTAATTTCAGAGTGGCTTTAGGTCGTATGTCTGAAATGGGCTATGGCATGATGTTTGGCAGTGACGTACAAAAGGATTTCTTCTTAAAGCGAATCAAAGGTCGTGGCTATGTTGATGTAGGAACAAGTGTCATATCAGAGTTTTATACTCCCCTTGTACCAAAAGGATATGATTTCTTGGAGGAAATTAAAAAGTTATCCAACAGCAGACAGTCCACGCAGGCGACGTGCGAAGCGGAAGTCGCAGGTGTGGACTGATCTTGCTGGCTGGTGTGGCAATAGCCACGCCAGCACTTAACCCCCCGTATCTAACAGGGGGGTACAAATCGACAGGAAACAGTCAAAAAAACATTAGAAAATCCTTTGGTTACAAGGGATTTACAAAATTTCAGCGTATGTCAAATGGGCTTTAAAAGTTGACATACGCCTTTTTGATTGGAGGGATTTTTACTGAATGAACAAACTTGGTTACAGCATTTAAAAGAAAAACGCTTGGCTTATGGACTATCTCAAAACCGTTTAGCTGTTGCGACTGGTATTACAAGGCAGTATCTAAGCGATATTGAAACAGGAAAAGTCAAGCCATCAGAGGATTTACAGCAGTCCCTTTGGGAAGCTCTGGAACGCTTCAATCCCGACGCTCCCCTTGAAATGCTGTTTGATTATGTAAGGATTCGCTTTCCGACAACAGACGTACAGCAGGTGGTCGAAAACATCTTACAACTGAAACTGTCCTATTTTCTTCATGAGGACTATGGTTTCTATTCTTATTCAGAGCATTATGCTTTAGGCGACATATTCGTCCTTTGCTCCCATGAACTGGACAAAGGAGTTCTGGTGGAATTGAAAGGTCGTGGGTGCAGACAATTTGAAAGCTATCTTCTGGCACAACAAAGAAGCTGGTATGAGTTCTTTATGGACGTTTTGGTGGCTGGCGGTGTGATGAAACGCCTTGACCTTGCCATTAACGATAAGACAGGGATTTTGAATATCCCTGTACTCACTGAAAAGTGCCAACAGGAAGAATGTATCTCCGTCTTCCGCAGTTTTAAAAGCTATCGCAGTGGCGAACTGGTACGCAAAGAGGAAAAGGAATGTATGGGAAACACCCTCTATATCGGTTCATTACAAAGTGAAGTTTATTTCTGTATCTATGAAAAGGACTACGAGCAGTACAAGAAAAATGATATTCCCATTGAAGACGCAGAAGTAAAAAACCGTTTTGAGATTCGATTGAAAAATGAGCGTGCCTATTATGCAGTCCGTGATTTACTCGTCTATGACAATCCAGAGCATACCGCCTTTAAAATTATCAATCGGTATATCCGTTTTGTAGATAAAGACGATTCCAAACCTCGTTCTGATTGGAAACTGAATGAAGAATGGGCTTGGTTTATTGGGAACAATCGTGAACGATTAAAACTAACCACAAAACCAGAGCCTTACTCCTTCCAAAGGACGCTGAACTGGCTATCTCATCAAGTTGCCCCGACCTTAAAGGTTGCGATTAAACTTGATGAAATCAACCAGACGCAGGTTGTAAAAGACATTCTCGACCATGCGAAACTGACAGACCGACACAAGCAGATTTTGAAGCAACAGTCAGTAAAAGAACAGGACGTGATAACAACAAAAAAATAACTCAAATACAAATTCATTGAATATAGAGAGGAGAACATTTTTATGAATTTTGGACAAAACCTTTATAACTGGTTTCTATCAAACGCTCAATCACTGGTGCTTTTAGCAATCGTTGTGATTGGCTTGTATCTTGGCTTCAAGCGTGAGTTTAGCAAACTGATTGGCTTTTTAATTATTGCGATTATTGCGGTTGGCTTAGTCTTCAACGCTGCTGGAGTAAAAGACATTTTACTAGAGCTATTCAATCGCATTATTGGTGCTTAAATAAAACCGTTCTTTTGTGGAATATAAGTGGTTTTCTTATGTTCCGCAAAGGAATGGTACACCAAACGAAGTGCGGTAGGGATTTTTGAATCTCTACAAAGAAAGGACGTGAATATATGGACGATATGCAAGTCTATATTGCGAATTTAGGCAAATACAATGAGGGCGAATTGGTCGGTGCGTGGTTTACCTTTCCCATTGACTTTGAGGAAGTCAAAGAGAAAATCGGCTTGAATGATGAATATGAGGAATACGCCATTCATGACTACGAGTTACCCTTTACGGTTGACGAATACACTTCCATTGGCGAACTCAATCGACTATGGGAAATGGTATCGGAATTACCCGAAGAATTACAATCGGAGCTATCTGCTCTGCTCACTCATTTTTCAAGCATTGAAGAACTAAGCGAACATCAAGAGGATATTATCATTCATTCCGATTGTGATGATATGTATGACGTGGCACGCTACTACATTGAAGAAACGGGTGCTTTAGGCGAAGTACCAGCTAGTCTTCAAAACTATATTGATTATCAAGCCTATGGTCGGGATTTAGACCTTTCAGGAACGTTTATCTCAACCAATCATGGGATTTTTGAAATCGTCTATTAAATCTGTCGGTACATTACTACTGGCAGATTTTCTATTTTACGGGGTGGCTCAATCAGCTACCCCTATTTTTTATGAAAGGATTGATTACATGAAGAAAATACGAAGCTATACCAGTATCTGGTCTGTGGAAAAGGTACTGTATTCTATCAATGATTTTAGACTTCCGTTTCCCATAACCTTTACGCAAATGACATGGTTTGTCGTGTCACTCTTTGCAGTGATGATACTTGGCAACTTGCCCCCTCTTTCCATGATAGAGGGAGCATTTCTCAAATACTTTGGGATTCCTGTGGCTTTCACATGGTTTATGTCTACAAAAACTTTTGATGGTAAAAAGCCTTATGGATTTTTGAAGTCTGTCATTGCTTATGCACTGCGACCAAAGCTGACCTATGCAGGAAAAAAAGTAACGCTTGGCAGAAACCAGCCACAAGAAGCCATTACAGCAGTTAGGAGTGAATTTTATGGCATATCCAATTAAATACATTGAAAACAATCTCGTCTGGAATAAAGACGGGGAATGTTATGCTTACTATGAGCTTGTTCCTTACAATTACTCATTTCTAAGTCCAGAACAGAAAATACAAGTGCATGATTCTTTCAGACAGCTTATCGCACAAAATCGTGATGGCAAAATTCATGCTTTACAAATCAGTACAGAATCCAGCATACGTTCTGCACAAGAGCGTTCCAAAAATGAAGTCACTGGCAAGCTCAAAGCGGTTGCCTATGACAAAATCGACCAACAGACAGACGCTTTAATATCCATGATTGGCGAAAATCAAGTGAACTACCGTTTCTTTATCGGCTTTAAGTTGCTTCTCAACGATCAGGAGTTTTCTATGAAAAGTCTTACCGTTGAAGCAAAAAATGCTTTGTCTGATTTTGTCTATGATGTGAACCATAAGCTGATGGGCGATTTTGTTAGTATGAGTAATGATGAAATCCTGCGTTTTCAGAAGATGGAAAAGCTCTTAGAAAATAAAATCTCTCGTCGTTTCAAAATCCGCAGGTTAGATAAGGACGACTTCGGCTATCTGATTGAACACCTTTACGGACAGACAGGCACTGCCTATGAAGAGTATGAGTACCATCTATCAAAGAAAAAGCTGGATAATGAAACGCTGATTAAATACTATGACTTGATTAAGCCTACTCGCTGTTTGGTGGAAGAAAAACAGCGATATTTGAAAATCCAGCAGGAAGATGAAACCGTCTATGTAGCTTACTTTACCATTAACAGCATTGTCGGAGAACTGGACTTCCCGTCCTCTGAAATCTTCTACTACCAGCAACAGCAATTTACATTCCCGATTGATACGTCAATGAATGTGGAAATTGTAGCGAATCGTAAAGCCCTATCTACTGTCCGCAATAAAAAGAAAGAACTGAAAGACTTGGATAACCACGCTTGGCAAAGTGATAATGAAACCAGCTCCAATGTGGCGGAAGCTCTGGAAAGTGTGAATGAGCTGGAAACCAATTTAGACCAAAGCAAGGAATCTATGTACAAGCTGTCTTATGTGGTAAGGGTATCAGCAAATGATCTTGACGAACTCAAACGTCGTTGTAATGAAGTGAAAGATTTTTATGACGATTTAAGCGTAAAACTGGTACGACCATTTGGGGATATGCTCGGCTTACATGAAGAATTTTTACCTGCCAGCAAGCGTTATATGAATGATTATATTCAATACGTGACCTCTGATTTCCTCGCTGGTTTAGGTTTTGGTGCTACTCAAATGCTGGGGGAAAATGAGGGGATTTATGTTGGCTACAGCTTAGATACTGGACGCAATGTCTATCTGAAACCTGCTCTTGCCAGTCAAGGGGTTAAGGGTTCAGTAACCAATGCGTTAGCGTCGGCTTTTGTTGGTTCGCTGGGTGGTGGTAAATCCTTTGCGAATAACCTTATCGTCTATTATGCGGTGCTTTATGGGGCACAAGCAGTGATTGTAGACCCAAAAGCAGAACGTGGCAGATGGAAAGAAACCTTGCCAGAGATTTCCCATGAAATCAATATCGTCACTCTGACTTCTGATGAGAAAAACAAAGGCTTACTTGACCCTTATGTGATTATGAAAAATCCCAAAGATTCTGAATCACTGGCTATTGATATTCTGACATTCCTTACGGGGATTTCCTCTCGTGATGGGGAACGCTTCCCAATCCTTAGAAAAGCCATTCGTGCAGTAACCAATAGTGAAGTACGAGGGTTGATGAAAGTGATTGAGGAATTACGGGTTGAGAATACGCCACTAAGTACCAGTATAGCCGACCATATCGAAAGTTTTACAGACTATGACTTTGCACATTTATTATTCAGTAATGGTTATGTGGAGCAGTCTATCAGCTTAGAAAAACAACTGAACATTATACAGGTTGCGGACTTGGTACTTCCCGACAAGGAAACTTCCTTTGAGGAATATACCACTATGGAGCTTTTATCCGTTGCTATGCTGATTGTCATTAGTACCTTTGCTTTAGACTTTATCCATACAGACCGAAGCATTTTCAAGATTGTAGATTTAGACGAAGCATGGAGCTTTTTACAGGTAGCACAAGGAAAAACACTATCTATGAAGCTGGTTCGGGCTGGTCGTGCTATGAACGCTGGGGTATATTTCGTGACCCAAAATACAGACGACCTCTTAGATGAAAAACTGAAAAATAACCTCGGCTTAAAATTTGCATTTCGTTCCACTGACCTTAACGAGATTAAAAAGACCTTAGCCTTTTTTGGTGTAGACCCAGAGGACGAAAACAATCAGAAGCGATTGCGTGATTTGGAAAACGGGCAATGCCTTATCAGTGATTTATATGGTCGTGTCGGTGTGATACAGTTCCACCCTGTATTTGAAGAACTGCTCCATGCCTTTGATACCAGACCACCTGTGCGAAAAGAGGTGTAAATGTGAAACCATCAATAGTAAACAGAATAAAATCAAACTGGACGCTGAAACGTCTAGGTAAAGTGGCAATGACAGTGGCTTTCACACTTGTGATTGCCATTTTTCTTTTAGCCATGCTGGGAACGGTGGTTCAAGCTGCGGGCTTGGTAGATGATACGGTCAATGTGGCAAATGAATACAGCCGATACCCACTTGAAAACTATCAACTGGATTTTTATGTGGATAATAGCTGGGGCTGGCTTCCGTGGAACTGGTCGGACGGGATTGGAAAACAGGTCATGTATGGACTATATGCCATTACCAATTTTATTTGGACAATCAGTTTGTATGTTTCCAATGCGACAGGTTACTTAGTACAGGAAGCCTATTCCTTAGACTTCATTTCCGCTACAGCAGATTCCATTGGTAAGAATATGCAGACCTTAGCTGGTGTGAGTGCAAACGGATTTTCAACAGAGGGTTTCTATGTTGGATTCCTCTTACTCTTGATTTTGGTTCTTGGGGTTTATGTTACCTATACGGGACTGATAAAGAGAGAAACCACAAAGGCAATTCATGCCATTATGAATTTTGTGCTGGTGTTTATCCTATCGGCTTCCTTTATTGCCTACGCTCCCGACTACATTAAAAAAATCAATGACTTTTCATCAGACATCAGTAATGCCAGTTTATCACTTGGCACGAAGATTGTCATGCCCCATTCCGATAGTCAAGGCAAGGACAGCGTGGACTTAATCAGAGATAGCCTGTTTTCCATACAGGTTCAGCAACCGTGGCTACTGCTTCAATACAACAGTTCAGACATTGAAAGTATCGGTATTGACCGTGTGGAAAGCCTGCTCTCCACCAGCCCAGATTCCAACAATGGCGAAGACAGAGAAAAAATTGTTGCGGAAGAAATTGAAGACAGAAGCAATACCAATCTAACCATTACAAAGACCATTAACCGTTTAGGTACAGTCTTCTTCCTATTTGTCTTCAATATTGGGATTTCCATATTTGTATTCCTATTAACAGGAATCATGATTTTCTCGCAGGTACTTTTTATCATCTATGCTATGTTTCTGCCTGTGAGCTTTATTTTAAGCATGATTCCATCATTTGATGGTATGTCAAAACGAGCCATAACAAAGCTCTTTAATACCATTTTGACACGAGCTGGAATCACATTGATTATTACGACAGCATTTAGTATTTCAACCATGCTCTATACCTTATCGGCTGGTTATCCGTTCTTTTTGATTGCTTTTCTACAGATTGTGACCTTTGCAGGAATCTACTTCAAGCTGGGCGATTTAATGAGTATGTTTTCTCTACAGAGTAACGATTCTCAAAGTGTGGGAAGTCGTGTGATGAGAAAACCTCGTATGCTTATGCACGCTCACATGCACCGTCTACAGCGGAAACTTGGACGTTCCATGACTACTCTAGGGGCTGGGTCTGCCATTGTTACAGGTAAAAAAGGACAGTCGGGTTCGGGGAGTTCTGCAAGGACACAAGCAGATCACTCCCGACCAGACGGAAAGGAAAAATCAACACTTGGAAAACGTATCGGTCAAACCATCGGTACAGTAGCTGATACCAAAGACAGAATGGTAGACACTGCTAGTGGTTTGAAAGAACAGGTTAAAGATTTGCCGACCAATGCAAGATATGCAGTATATCAAGGAAAATCCAAAGTAAAAGAGAATGTCCGTGATTTAACCAGTAGTATTTCTCAAACCAAAGCGGACAGAGCCAGTGGACGCAAGGAACAGCAGGAACAAAGGCGAAAAACCATTGCGAAGCGTCGCTCTGAAATGGAACAGGTCAAACAGAAAAAACAGCCTGCTTCTTCTGTTCATGAAAGACCGACTACAAGACAAGAACAATATCATGATGAACAGACCTCAAAACAGTCTAATATTCAGACTTCATATAAGGAATCTCAACAAGCCAAACAAGAGCGTCCAGCAGTTAAGTCCGATTTTTCAAGTCCAAAAGTGGAACGCCAAGGCAATACCGTTCAAGAAAAAACCGTTCAAAAGCCAGCAACTTCAACCACTACAGCAGATAGAACTTCACAACGTCCAATCACAAAAGAACGTCCGTCTACTGTTCAAAGAGTACCACTACAAAATACAAGAAGTAGACCACCAATCAAAACCGCCACCATTAAGAAAGTCGGTAAGAAACCATGAAGTTGAAAACTTTAGTGATTGGTGGTTCTGGATTATTCTTGATGGTCTTCTCACTGCTTCTGTTTGTTGCCATTTTATTTTCAGATGAACAGGACAGCGGAATTTCCAATATTCATTATGGAGGTGTGAATGTTTCCGCAGAAGTGCTGGCTCATAAGCCTATGGTAGAAAAATATGCCAAAGAATATGGCGTTGAAGAATATGTCAACATACTTCTTGCGATTATACAGGTGGAATCGGGCGGTACTGCGGAAGATGTTATGCAGTCCTCGGAATCCCTCGGTCTTCCACCTAATTCATTGAGTACAGAAGAATCCATTAAGCAAGGTGTGAAGTATTTCAGTGAATTATTAGCCAGTAGCGAAAGGCTCAGTGTAGATTTAGAATCGGTTATCCAGTCCTACAATTATGGTGGTGGTTTCTTAGGGTATGTGGCTAATCGTGGAAATAAATATACCTTTGAACTGGCTCAAAGTTTCTCAAAAGAGTATTCAGGTGGCGAAAAAGTGTCTTACCCCAATCCCATAGCCATACCTATCAATGGGGGCTGGCGATACAACTATGGCAATATGTTTTATGTGCAACTGGTAACGCAGTATCTTGTCACAACAGAGTTTGATGATGATACGGTACAAGCCATCATGGACGAAGCACTGAAATATGAGGGCTGGCGATACGTTTACGGTGGAGCTTCCCCGACTACTTCTTTTGATTGTAGCGGACTGACACAATGGACGTATGGAAAAGCTGGAATTAACTTACCACGAACCGCACAACAGCAATATGATGTGACCCAGCATATCCCACTATCGGAAGCACAAGCTGGCGATTTGGTTTTCTTTCATTCTACCTATAACGCTGGCTCTTATATTACTCATGTTGGGATATACCTTGGCAATAACCGTATGTTTCATGCAGGCGACCCAATCGGTTATGCCGACTTAACAAGCCCCTACTGGCAACAGCATTTAGTGGGAGCAGGACGAATCAAACAATGAGAAAGGAAGATTTAATGATGAAATTTAGAAAAAATCAGAATAAAGAAAAACAGATACCAAAGGAAAAGAAACCTCGTGTCTACTATAAGGTCAATCCTCATAAAAAGGTTGTGATTGCCTTGTGGGTACTTTTAGGGCTTAGTTTCAGCTTTGCGATATTCAAGCACTTTAGAGCTATAGATACTCATACTATTCACGAAACAACTATCATAGAAAAGGAATACGTTGATACTCATCATGTAGAAAATTTTGTAGAGAACTTTGCGAAAGTCTACTATTCATGGGAGCAATCCGATAAGTCCATTGATAATCGAATGGAAAGTCTAAAAGGCTATCTGACAGATGAACTTCAAGCTCTCAATGTTGATACAGTACGCAAAGATATTCCTGTATCGTCTTCTGTAAGAGGATTTCAGATATGGACGGTAGAGCCAACTGGCGACAATGAGTTTAATGTAACCTACAGTGTAGACCAGCTCATTACAGAGGGAGAAAATACAAAGACCGTCCACTCTGCTTATATAGTGAGTGTCTATGTAGATGGTTCTGGAAATATGGTACTGGTTAAGAATCCGACCATTACCAACATACCTAAGAAATCAAGTTATAAACCAAAAGCCATTGAAAGTGAGGGGACGGTTGATTCCATTACAACCAATGAAATCAATGAGTTTTTAACGACGTTCTTCAAGCTCTATCCTACAGCGACAGCCAGTGAACTTTCCTACTATGTGAATGACGGGATATTAAAACCAATCGGAAAAGAGTACATCTTTCAAGAACTGGTAAATCCTATTCACAATCGTAAGGATAATCAAGTCACGGTATCGCTGACAGTGGAGTATATCGACCAGCAGACCAAAGCAACGCAGGTATCTCAATTTGATTTGGTACTTGAAAAGAACGGGAGTAATTGGAAGATTATAGAATAACAAATATTGGTACATTATTACAGCTATTTTGTAATCACGTACTCTCTTTGATAAAAAATTGGAGATTCCTTTACAAATATGCTCTTACGTGCTATTATTTAAGTATCTATTTAAAAGGAGTTAATAAATATGCGGCAAGGTATTCTTAAATAAACTGTCAATTTGATAGTGGGAACAAATAATTGGATGTCCTTTTTTAGGAGGGCTTAGTTTTTTGTACCCAGTTTAAGAATACCTTTATCATGTGATTCTAAAGTATCCAGAGAATATCTGTATGCTTTGTATACCTATGGTTATGCATAAAAATCCCAGTGATAAAAGTATTTATCACTGGGATTTTTATGCCCTTTTGGGTTTTTGAATGGAGGAAAATCACATGAAAATTATTAATATTGGAGTTTTAGCTCATGTTGATGCAGGAAAAACTACCTTAACAGAAAGCTTATTATATAACAGTGGAGCGATTACAGAATTAGGAAGCGTGGACAAAGGTACAACGAGGACGGATAATACGCTTTTAGAACGTCAGAGAGGAATTACAATTCAGACAGGAATAACCTCTTTTCAGTGGGAAAATACGAAGGTGAACATCATAGACACGCCAGGACATATGGATTTCTTAGCAGAAGTATATCGTTCATTATCAGTTTTAGATGGGGCAATTCTACTGATTTCTGCAAAAGATGGCGTACAAGCACAAACTCGTATATTATTTCATGCACTTAGGAAAATGGGGATTCCCACAATCTTTTTTATCAATAAGATTGACCAAAATGGAATTGATTTATCAACGGTTTATCAGGATATTAAAGAGAAACTTTCTGCCGAAATTGTAATCAAACAGAAGGTAGAACTGTATCCTAATATGTGTGTGACGAACTTTACCGAATCTGAACAATGGGATACGGTAATAGAGGGAAACGATGACCTTTTAGAGAAATATATGTCCGGTAAATCATTAGAAGCATTGGAACTCGAACAAGAGGAAAGCATAAGATTTCAGAATTGTTCTCTGTTCCCTCTTTATCATGGAAGTGCAAAAAGTAATATAGGGATTGATAACCTTATAGAAGTGATTACGAATAAATTTTATTCATCAACACATCGAGGTCAGTCTGAACTTTGCGGAAAAGTTTTCAAAATTGAGTATTCGGAAAAAAGACAGCGTCTTGCATATATACGTCTTTATAGTGGCGTACTGCATTTGCGAGATTCGGTTAGAATATCGGAAAAGGAAAAAATAAAAATTACAGAAATGTATACTTCAATAAATGGTGAATTATGTAAAATCGATAAGGCTTATTCCGGGGAAATTGTTATTTTGCAGAATGAGTTTTTGAAGTTAAATAGTGTTCTTGGAGATACAAAGCTATTGCCACAGAGAGAGAGAATTGAAAATCCCCTCCCTCTGCTGCAAACGACTGTTGAACCGAGCAAACCTCAACAAAGGGAAATGTTACTTGATGCACTTTTAGAAATCTCCGACAGTGACCCGCTTCTGCGATATTATGTGGATTCTGCGACACATGAAATCATACTTTCTTTCTTAGGGAAAGTACAAATGGAAGTGACTTGTGCTCTGCTGCAAGAAAAGTATCATGTGGAGATAGAAATAAAAGAGCCTACAGTCATTTATATGGAAAGACCGTTAAAAAAAGCAGAGTATACCATTCACATCGAAGTTCCACCGAATCCTTTCTGGGCTTCCATTGGTCTATCTGTAGCACCGCTTCCATTAGGGAGCGGAGTACAGTATGAGAGCTCGGTTTCTCTTGGATACTTAAATCAATCGTTTCAAAATGCAGTTATGGAGGGGATACGCTATGGCTGTGAACAAGGATTGTATGGTTGGAATGTGACGGACTGTAAAATCTGTTTTAAGTATGGCTTATACTATAGCCCTGTTAGTACCCCAGCAGATTTTCGGATGCTTGCTCCTATTGTATTGGAACAAGTCTTAAAAAAAGCTGGAACAGAATTGTTAGAGCCATATCTTAGTTTTAAAATTTATGCGCCACAGGAATATCTTTCACGAGCATACAACGATGCTCCTAAATATTGTGCGAACATCGTAGACACTCAATTGAAAAATAATGAGGTCATTCTTAGTGGAGAAATCCCTGCTCGGTGTATTCAAGAATATCGTAGTGATTTAACTTTCTTTACAAATGGACGTAGTGTTTGTTTAACAGAGTTAAAAGGGTACCATGTTACTACCGGTGAACCTGTTTGCCAGCCCCGTCGTCCAAATAGTCGGATAGATAAAGTACGATATATGTTCAATAAAATAACTTAGTGTATTTTATGTTGTTATATAAATATGGTTTCTTGTTAAATAAGATGAAATATTTTTTAATAAAGATTTGAATTAAAGTGTAAAGGAGGAATTAATTATGAAGTGTAATGAATGTAACAGGGTTAAATACAACCAAATTTTAATTTGGCTTTGCGTTTTATCTTTTTTTAGCGTATTAAATGAAATGGTTTTGAACGTCTCATTACCTGATATTGCAAATGATTTTAATAAACCACCTGCGAGTACAAACTGGGTGAACACAGCCTTTATGTTAACCTTTTCCATTGGAACAGCTGTATATGGAAAGCTATCTGATCAATTAGGCATCAAAAGGTTACTCCTATTTGGAATTATAATAAATTGTTTCGGGTCGGTAATTGGGTTTGTTGGCCATTCTTTCTTTTCCTTACTTATTATGGCTCGTTTTATTCAAGGGGCTGGTGCAGCTGCATTTCCAGCACTCGTAATGGTTGTAGTTGCGCGCTATATTCCAAAGGAAAATAGGGGTAAAGCATTTGGTCTTATTGGATCGATAGTAGCCATGGGAGAAGGAGTCGGTCCAGCGATTGGTGGAATGATAGCCCATTATATTCATTGGTCCTATCTTCTACTCATTCCTATGATAACAATTATCACTGTTCCGTTTCTTATGAAATTATTAAAGAAAGAAGTAAGGATAAAAGGTCATTTTGATATCAAAGGAATTATACTAATGTCTGTAGGCATTGTATTTTTTATGTTGTTTACAACATCATATAGCATTTCTTTTCTTATCGTTAGCGTGCTGTCATTCCTGATATTTGTAAAACATATCAGGAAAGTAACAGATCCTTTTGTTGATCCCGGATTAGGGAAAAATATACCTTTTATGATTGGAGTTCTTTGTGGGGGAATTATATTTGGAACAGTAGCAGGGTTTGTCTCTATGGTTCCTTATATGATGAAAGATGTTCACCAGCTAAGTACTGCCGAAATCGGAAGTGTAATTATTTTCCCTGGAACAATGAGTGTCATTATTTTCGGCTACATTGGTGGGATACTTGTTGATAGAAGAGGTCCTTTATACGTGTTAAACATCGGAGTTACATTTCTTTCTGTTAGCTTTTTAACTGCTTCCTTTCTTTTAGAAACAACATCATGGTTCATGACAATTATAATCGTATTTGTTTTAGGTGGGCTTTCGTTCACCAAAACAGTTATATCAACAATTGTTTCAAGTAGCTTGAAACAGCAGGAAGCTGGTGCTGGAATGAGTTTGCTTAACTTTACCAGCTTTTTATCAGAGGGAACAGGTATTGCAATTGTAGGTGGTTTATTATCCATACCCTTACTTGATCAAAGGTTGTTACCTATGGAAGTTGATCAGTCAACTTATCTGTATAGTAATTTGTTATTACTTTTTTCAGGAATCATTGTCATTAGTTGGCTGGTTACCTTGAATGTATATAAACATTCTCAAAGGGATTTCTAAATCGTTAAGGGATCAACTTTGGGAGAGAGTTCAAAATTGATCCTTTTTTTATAACAGGAATTCAAATCTTTTTGTTCCATTAAAGGGCGCGATTGCTGAATAAAAGATACGAGAGACCTCTCTTGTATCTTTTTTATTTTGAGTGGTTTTGTCCGTTACACTAGAAAACCGAAAGACAATAAAAATTTTATTCTTGCTGAGTCTGGCTTTCGGTAAGCTAGACAAAACGGACAAAATAAAAATTGGCAAGGGTTTAAAGGTGGAGATTTTTTGAGTGATCTTCTCAAAAAATACTACCTGTCCCTTGCTGATTTTTAAACGAGCACGAGAGCAAAACCCCCCTTTGCTGAGGTGGCAGAGGGCAGGTTTTTTTGTTTCTTTTTTCTCGTAAAAAAAAGAAAGGTCTTAAAGGTTTTATGGTTTTGGTCGGCACTGCCGACAGCCTCGCAGAGCACACACTTTATGAATATAAAGTATAGTGTGTTATACTTTACTTGGAAGTGGTTGCCGGAAAGAGCGAAAATGCCTCACATTTGTGCCACCTAAAAAGGAGCGATTTACATATGAGTTATGCAGTTTGTAGAATGCAAAAAGTGAAATCAGCTGGACTAAAAGGCATGCAATTTCATAATCAAAGAGAGCGAAAAAGTAGAACGAATGATGATATTGACCATGAGCGAACACGTGAAAATTATGATTTGAAAAATGATAAAAATATTGATTACAACGAACGTGTCAAAGAAATTATTGAATCACAAAAAACAGGTACAAGAAAAACGAGGAAAGATGCTGTTCTTGTAAATGAGTTGCTAGTAACATCTGACCGAGATTTTTTTGAGCAACTGGATCCAGGAGAACAAAAACGATTTTTTGAGGAAAGTTATAAATTATTTTCCGAACGATATGGCAAGCAAAATATTGCTTATGCAACAGTTCATAATGATGAGCAAACCCCTCACATGCATTTAGGTGTTGTGCCTATGCGTGATGGAAAACTGCAAGGAAAAAATGTGTTTAATCGTCAAGAACTGTTATGGCTACAAGATAAATTCCCCGAGCATATGAAAAAACAGGGTTTTGAGTTGAAGCGTGGTGAACGTGGCTCTGACCGTAAACATATTGAGACAGCTAAATTTAAAAAACAAACTTTGGAAAAAGAGATTGATTTTCTAGAAAAAAATTTAGCAGTTAAAAAAGATGAATGGACTGCTTATAGCGATAAAGTTAAATCAGATTTAGAAGTACCAGCGAAACGACACATGAAAAGTGTTGAAGTGCCAACGGGTGAAAAGTCCATGTTTGGTTTGGGAAAAGAAATAATGAAAACAGAAAAGAAACCAACCAAAAATGTTGTTATATCGGAGCGTGATTATAAAAACTTAGTGACTGCTGCGAGAGATAACGATAGGTTAAAACAGCATGTTAGAAATCTCATGAGTACTGATATGGCGAGAGAATATAAAAAATTAAGTAAAGAACATGGGCAAGTTAAAGAAAAATATAGTGGTCTTGTAGAGCGATTTAATGAAAATGTAAATGATTATAATGAGTTGCTTGAAGAAAACAAGTCTTTAAAGTCTAAAATAAGCGATTTAAAGCGTGATGTGAGTTTAATCTATGAAAGCACTAAGGAATTCCTTAAGGAACGTACAGACGGCTTAAAAGCCTTTAAAAACGTTTTTAAGGGGTTTGTAGACAAGGTAAAGGATAAAACAGCACAATTCCAAGAAAAACACGATTTAGAACCTAAAAAGAACGAATTTGAACTAACTCATAACCGAGAGGTAAAAAAAGAACGAAGTCGAGATCAGGGAATGAGTTTATAAAATAAAAAAAGCACCTGAAAAGGTGTCTTTTTTTGATGGTTTTGAACTTGTTCTTTCTTATCTTGATACATATAGAAATAACGTCATTTTTATTTTAGTTGCTGAAAGGTGCGTTGAAGTGTTGGTATGTATGTGTTTTAAAGTATTGAAAACCCTTAAAATTGGTTGCACAGAAAAACCCCATCTGTTAAAGTTATAAGTGACCAAACAAATAACTAAATAGATGGGGGTTTCTTTTAATATTATGTGTCCTAATAGTAGCATTTATTCAGATGAAAAATCAAGGGTTTTAGTGGACAAGACAAAAAGTGGAAAAGTGAGACCATGGAGAGAAAAGAAAATCGCTAATGTTGATTACTTTGAACTTCTGCATATTCTTGAATTTAAAAAGGCTGAAAGAGTAAAAGATTGTGCTGAAATATTAGAGTATAAACAAAATCGTGAAACAGGCGAAAGAAAGTTGTATCGAGTGTGGTTTTGTAAATCCAGGCTTTGTCCAATGTGCAACTGGAGGAGAGCAATGAAACATGGCATTCAGTCACAAAAGGTTGTTGCTGAAGTTATTAAACAAAAGCCAACAGTTCGTTGGTTGTTTCTCACATTAACAGTTAAAAATGTTTATGATGGCGAAGAATTAAATAAGAGTTTGTCAGATATGGCTCAAGGATTTCGCCGAATGATGCAATATAAAAAAATTAATAAAAATCTTGTTGGTTTTATGCGTGCAACGGAAGTGACAATAAATAATAAAGATAATTCTTATAATCAGCACATGCATGTATTGGTATGTGTGGAACCAACTTATTTTAAGAATACAGAAAACGGTTCTGTTGCAAAGTTTTAAATAAAGAATAAAATCCCTTACGGTATCTATGATTTAAGCTGGGATTCCCAATAATACCTTGATTTCAGTACAGACCGAAAACCCGAAGAGAGTGCCTTCTTTTCGGGTTTTCTTATATAATCCTCGAATGGCTTCCATGCCTTTAATCGTGGTAGAGGCAGTGCGTAAACTTCGATAGAATTTATTGCGTCTCTTTACTGGACGATGGTCTTGTTCAATCAAATTATTCAGGTATTTAATGGTACGATGTTCTGTCCCTTGATAAAAGCCGTATTCTTTTAGTTTCTTAAAGGCACTTGTAATAGAGGGGGCTTTATCTGTGACTACAACCTTCGGTTCATCAAACTGCTTCACTAACCGCTTAAGAAAAGCATAGGCTGCTTGTGTGTCCCGTTTTTTACGTAACCAAATATCCAAGGTTAAACCATCTGCATCGATGGCTCGATACAAATAATGCCATTTTCCTTTAATTTTGATGTACGTTTCATCCATTTTCCATGAATAAAAGGATTTTTTATTTTTCTTTTTCCAAATTTGATAGAGTAGTTTGCCATATTCTTGCACCCAACGATAAATCGTCGTATGAGAAACGTTAATGCCACGATCATATAAGATTTCTTGAACTTCACGATAGCTAAGGTTATAACGAAGATAGTAGCCCACGGCTACAATAATCACATCCTGCTGAAATTGCTTTCCTTTAAAATGATTCATCGTCATTCCTCCTGCTATCTTTTTCTATTATTCTACCTTATTTGATAGTAGATTTAAAACTTTGCAACAGAACCATTGAGAGCTATCAAGAGGCTGATAATCTCATTAAGTATATCTGTGAATAGAATGTCTTTTGTATAGCTATATTTTTTTGAATAATTTTGCCATTGTTGCTGTTGAATAGAGTCAGATTTGAATCTCTCCAGTAGTTCAATGATTTTATTGAAATCGAGTTCAGTTTCACGATAGGAAAAGGTTCTTTCACAAGCAATTTTTAATTGTGAAAAATCAATGTCATCTTTCTTTAGCTTTGAAAGGATATAGACATCGTAAAAATCTTTGCTGCGACTGTTCAAGAAATTTCGTGAATAAATGGTTTGGAGTTTTTCAGCTAAGATTGTTTCAATCGTATAAGCAATGATTGGAAAATTGCCATCATCAAAAATGGCTTTATAGTCATAGGTAACAGGGTAAGGTGTGACAATGTCTCCAGTCGCAATATCTAAATGGATAATTTGTTTAATATTTTCTAGTTGACATAAAATGGTTGCTCGATAACCACCATAATCATCGCTTTCCTTAATAGCTGTTATGGATTGAATTGAAAATTGAATACCATCTTTCGCTTCAGTTAAAATTTCTTCAAGTTGTTGTTGAATATTTTCTTCTGATAAAGTTTGTTTATGAAACAGGAAGTCAATATCAACAGTGCTGCGAGATTCGACCCCAATGACGTTTGAAAGTAGGAATCCACCTTTGAAAATATAGTGATTCGAATAAGAACTCTGACTTAATTTTTTCAGAATAGCTTCAAGAAAGTAATAGGTCATGACGGAATTAAAGGTTAATCCAGTATTCTTCGATATTTTATGGCAGAGTGCTGTTAATTTTGCTTTATTCATAGTAGTACCTCCAAGGTTCGTTTAACTTCATCTAAGATATTTAGTTTTTGAGCATATTTATAGAGCTTTGCGAGATTTCTTTTAGGGAAGTTACTATAAGTTTGAAGTGTTTTGACAAAGAGCTCAGCATCAATGTTATTTCGATTAAGGATAAAATCACACAGAACACGTTCAAAATTATAAACGTTAACGGTGTTTCCCATTGGAGTTTTTACACTGGTGACCCCGAAGTTGACAATGTCTTTAGAAACAGTGTGGATATTTAAATTTAATGGTGTATTCCTAAAACGGTAGTCCCTTGGGACTGTTACTTCAAAATATTGAGGAATTTCATCTGTAAGTCCTTGTAGATAAAGAGCAGAGATATGAGAAAAAACAGTTCTGGGGTAACGATACTGAAAGAAATAGTATTCATCATAACCTCCACTAGAGGATAGATAGATACCTTTTTCGACCCTAAAGATAACCCCTTCGTTTTCTAGTCTAGTTAGATAAATGGTTGGAATACCTAATTTTTTACAATCTCTATAAGTAATCATGCCGTTATGATTGTCTAAGTACTCAAGTAACAATTCTTTTTTAGACATATTTCTCCCTCTCTTTGTTGCTTTTGTACCGCAATTTTACCATTTTTACAGTACAAAAGCAACATTTTTAGATGTTATCTATACAGTTTACTATTCTCTTACTTGATGTGATACCAAAATCAAGCCTTCTTTTTTATGATGGGGAAAGAGCGACAGTTTGTTGCTACTTATCAAAAGAAAAGAAGGATTAGTTATGACAAAACAATGTCATCATCACTTTTTAGTGAATCAGGAAAAAGCAGAGAAGCATGTCTTTCGTAAAAGTAAGAAGTATCGTACGCTTTGTTCGGTAGCTATTGGAACAATGGTCACAGCTATTGTCGCATGGGGTGGTGCAGTGGCGCAGGCTGACGAAGTAACGACACCACAGGATAACATCATTCAACGAACGGGAAATCCTGCCACCAATTTGCCTCAAGCACAGACAGCACCAGTTGTGGAACAGACGAAGAGTCTTGCTTCAACTGGTCAAACAGACGGTGCTATCACGGTTACGGTTCCTCATGATACAGTAACCCAAGCTGTCAATCAAGCGAAAGCAGAAGGTATCAAGACTGTTCAGGACCAATCGATGGATTTGGGCAACACGACATCAGCTAGTGAGACTAACCAACAATTAGCTAAAGCTGAAGCCGATGTTGCTAAACAAGCTGAGGAAATCACTCAGATAACAGATACCTATAAAGCTGATAAAGCAACCCATGAACAGGATAAAACACGTGCTGAAAAAGGGAATGCTGCGTTAGAGGCCAGTCACAAAGAAGCGACTCAAGCAGGAAATGGCTTAAACAGTTCTGTTGATACCAAGGTTTCAGAAGTGAAGACTCAAGATAAATTTGCTGATGTGACTGTAACGACTCAAACTGTATCGTCAGGAGATGGCTCAACTGTTCCAGGCTATCGGGATTACATGTCTTCAGTAGCTACTATTGATCAGAGAAATAAGGATAATCTTTCAGAATATGTGACCAAGAAAAAAGCCGCAGATGCCATTGTCGCAAAGAATCTGGCTACTCAAAAGGAAAATGAAACAGGTCTAGCTAAGGAAAAGGCTGATAATGAAGCGATTGACAAACGCAATCAAGCTGGACAAAAAGCGATTGATGATGAAAACAAAGCGGGTAAAGCTGCTGTTGATGAGTACAATAACAACCAACAGAAATTGGCCACAGATCGTGCGGATGAAATTGCAGCTATCACCAAACGCAACAAGGAAAAAGAAGAAGCCGCAAAGAAAGAAAATGAAGCCATTGATGCTTATAATGCAAAAGAAATGAACCGCTACAAGCGTGACTTAGCAGAGATTTCCAAAGGAGAAGAGGGGTATATTTCAGAAGCCCTTGCTCAAGCTCTAAACTTGAATAATGGGGAACCACAAGCAAGACATGGCGCAACTACTCGCAATCCAGACCGTATTATTGCGAAAGGCAATGCTATGCTTGGAGGCTATTCTAATATCTTAGATTCCACAGGCTTCTTTGTATATGACTCTTTTAAGACAGGTGAAACTTTAAGCTTCACTTATCAAAACTTACAAAATGCCCGATTTGATGGGAAGAGGATTAGTCGTATCACATATGATATTACTAATCTTGTTTCGCCAACGGGCACCAATGCAGTGCAGTTAGTCGTACCAAACGATCCAACAGAAGGTTTTATTGCTTACCGAAATGATGGAACAGGGAATTGGCGAACCGATAAGATGGAGTTCCGTGTCAAAGCCAAGTATTTTTTGGAAGACGGAACGCAAGTAGCTTTCACTAAGGAAAAACCAGGTGTCTTTACCCACTCCTCACTGAATCATAATGATATCGGTCTGGAATATGTGAAGAATTCATCTGGTAAATTTGTTTCTATCAATGGCTCGACGATTCAAGTGACAAATGAAGGCTTGGCTCGTTCACTAGGTTCCAACCGTGCCAGTGATTTGAAGTTGTCAGAGGAATGGGATACGACGTCTAGTCGCTATGCCTATAAAGGTGCGATTGTCTCAACCGTCACATCAGGGAATACCTATACAGTGATTTTTGGGCAGGGAGACATGCCGATGCAGGTGGGTGGAAAGACCTATTGGTTTGCTTTAAATACTTTGCCCGTCGCACGGACTGTTAAACCGTATCGTCCCAAACCATATGTGACCCCAAAACTGGATCCCGTACCTGATCCGATTAAGGTGGTGCCAAAAACTTTCACACCAAAGACGTTTACGCCTGAACCACATGTGACTTTTAAAGAGAAACCACTAGAGAAAGTGACACAACCTAGCTTGACCTTAACAAAGGTCACTTTGCCGAAAATTCCTACTTCAAAACCCTTGCCCAAAGCACCACAAGTGCCAATGGTTCACTACCATGACTACCGTCTGACAACAACGCCCGAAATTATGAAAAAAGTGGTGAATACAGACCAAACAAATCTTCATGGCAAAACAGTCGCAAAGGCTTCAACTGTTATTTACCCACTGACAGTAGACGCTTTTTCTTCCAATCGTGCCAAAACAACAAGCCTTACTTTCGAAGACTACCTTCCAGCAGGCTATGTATTTGATAAGGAAAAAACACAAGTGGAGAACGGAAACTATGAGGTGACCTTTAATCAGGAAAAGAACTTTGTGACCTTAACTGCCAAGGAAAACTTGTTGCAGGAGGTTAATAAAGACTTAACCAAGGTTTATCAACTGACCGCCCCAAAACTTTATGGAACTGTTCAAAATGATGGGGCCACTTATTCCAACAGCTATAAGCTCTTGATGAACAAGGGAACACCAAATGCTTATACCGTCACTTCAAATGTTGTAACCATTCGGACACCAGGTGATGGAGATACGACCAGCCACATTGTACCTCAGAAACGCAATGAAAATGAGGACGGTGTCGTCATTAACGATACCGTGGTTGCTTTAGGAACCACCAATCACTACCGTTTGACTTGGGATTTAGACCAATACAAGGGAGATAGCTCTTCTAAAGAGACCATTGCACGTGGCTTCTTCTTTGTGGACGACTACCCTGAAGATGTGCTGGATTTAGTGGATCAGGGAACAGTCATCACCACTCGTGATGGCAAGTCTGTGTCAGGAATTTCTGTCAAAGCTTACGCTTCTATAAAGGATGCTCCTAAAGACCTTCAAGACAAACTGGCTCGTGCCAAGATCACACCAAAAGGGGCCTTTCAAGTTTTCATGCCTCACGATAACCAAGCCTTCTATGACCAGTACGTTAAAACAGGAACTTCATTGGAACTGCTAACCAAAATGACCGTTAAAGAGAGTCTTTATGGTCAAACTGTTAACTACAAGAATAAGGCTTATCAAGTCGATTTTGGCAATGGCTACGAAACCAAGGAAGTGACCAATACCCTTGTTTCTCCAGAGCCTAAGAAACAAAACCTGAATAAGGATAAGGTGGACATCAATGGGAAGCCCATGCTTGTGGGAACTCAAAACCATTATACGCTGTCATGGGACTTGGACCAATACCGAGGCATTAAAGCAGATAAGACTCAAATTGCACAAGGATTTTACTTTGTAGATGATTATCCCGAAGAAGCCCTATTACCAGATGAAACAGCGATTCAGCTAACCACATCTGATGGTAAAGCAGTATCAGGTGTTACGGTGAAAACTTATTCTAGCTTATCAGAAGCGCCTAAAAACCTACAAGTAGCCCTTTCTAAACGAAAGATTGAGCCTAAAGGAGCCTTCCAAGTCTTTATGGCAGAAGACCCTCAAGCCTTTTATGATACTTATGTGACTAAGGGACAAAACATTACTATTACACTGCCTATGACCGTTCGGGAGTCCATGCTTCATTCAGGGAAGTCTTATGATAATGTGGCTTATCAAGTGGACTTTGGGCAAGCCTATAAGACCAACACGGTGACTAATCATGTACCCAAAGTTACTCCACACAAGTTTAATACTAATAAAGCAGGCAGCACAATTGATGGCAAGACCATTCTTCCTAATACCATCAATTACTATAAAATGGTTCTGGATTACAGTCAGTACAAGGACTTGGTAGTGACAGATGATACCCTTGCTAAAGGTTTCTACATGGTAGATGACTATCCCGAAGAAGCTCTGACTTTAAATCCAGATGGTGTTCACATCATGGATAAGTCTGGCAATCTTGTCAAAGGTGTCTCTGTTAAAACCTACGCTAACCTATCAGAAGCCCCCAAAGTCATTCAAGAAGCTATGGCCAAACGCCAGTTTACACCAAAAGGAGCCATTCACGTCTTAAGTGCCGATAATCCTAAAGCCTTTTATGAGACCTATGTTAAAACTGGTCAAACCTTAGTCGTGACACTGCCGATGACCATTAATAATGAGTTGACAAAGACTGGTGGCAAGTATGAAAATACGGCTTATCAGATTGATTTTGGCTTGGCTTACGTGACGGAAACCGTGGTCAATAATGTTCCAAAACTAGACCCACAAAAAGATGTGGTGGTTGATTTGTCTCAAAAGGATAAGAGCTTAGACGGTAAGAAAATCGCTATGAATCAGGTCTTCAACTATCGTTTGGTAGGAGCACATATTCCAGCTAATCGAGCGACACCGCTCATTGACTATCGTTTTAACGATGATTACGATGAAAGCCACGATGCCTATAACGGTGTCTACAAGGCTTATACTTTGGTGGATGTCACCCTAAAAGATGGAAGTGTTCTACCAAAAGGTACAGAAGTGACCAAGTACACGCTACAAGAGGTGGATACTTCAAAAGGCACAGTCACCATTCGCTTTGATAAAGATTTTTTAGAAAGTCTCGCAGAAAAATCTGAATTTCAGGCGGATGTTTACTTGCAGATGACACGAATCACTTCAGGTGAGGTGGAAAATACAGTGCTTCATACTGTTAATGGTTATACCATCAGTTCAAACACCGTTAAGATGCACACCCCTGAACCAGAACCATCAACTCCAAATCAGCCAGCACCATCACAACCACCAGTTGAGACTCCTGAGCCACCAGTTCTTGCTAGTGTTCTCCCAAATACAGGGGATAGTCAGTCTCTCTTGGCGCTTGTTGGTGGAGGGCTTCTTTTAGGCTTAGCTTATGGCTTTTCAAAGCGGAAAATGGAGGACAACTAGATGGAACCTAAAACGATTTACAATACGGATTCTGACCAGGATGGCTTAACGGACGCTGTGGAACTAGATCTAGGAACCAATCCCTTGAGCAGTGACACGGATAGTGATGGGCTAACGGATCTTGAAGAAGTACAACAAGGTTTATGGCCAACTCAACATCAGCGTAAGGAGAGAAGCTATGACTTGGAACTATGAAACCATTTCTAAGACATTTTCAGAGATGGCACGAGAAAACTATGAAGAATATGGTTAAAGCCTTTCTAGCCATGGAGTTAAGTGTTGATAATATGTCACTACTTGATACCCTCTATCGTGACTTTATGGCAATAGATGACTTGCCTTTGGTTAGTGATGATTTACGCCTAAAGGCAGAAGGCTATCAGGAACAGCTTCAAGAAGAGCTGACCGATTTGTTGGAGAAACTCTATCGAACAGGGGAGGGAGCTAGTTTCATCATGGAAGTGATAGCGTCCAACAACATTTCGGACACCCTTCCTCGGTATGAGGTTTTGGATGAGGACGATTATTCGTCTCTCACCTTAGAAACCTTGCAAGACATTATCCAAAAGGACTTGTCTCTAACTAGCCAAGATTATTTTGGAGATGTGACCTACATGGCTTTACAGAAAGACTTATTGGACCAGAAAAGTGATTTCTTACAACACTATGTGACGACTTTAATGGATAAGTTGCCACAAGAAAAAGACCAAAGAGCCTTGGTCCTAGATTAAAGCAGTGGGCTGAGAATACCTCTCAGCTCATTTTTGATTGGAGGGAAGCATGAATCAAGAACACTTACTAGAGATGTTGCGGGCAAGATTGCCACGTGACCCCATCCTTTTAGAATCTTTTTTACGTTATCAGGCAGCCCATTTTGATGAGGACTGGGACAGTCTGATCCAACACTTTACGACCCATAGGGGAGAGGTCAAACCACTTGTTCAAGTGGTTCAGTTTGAGACGGATGTCTCTGCCTTTGTGGCAGCTAGTCCATTTGAAGCAGCTCATGACTTACTCACCTATACGCAAACATTTGGTCAGGCTGGACTAAATAAGTTACCCCAATTATCAACCAATGAGAAAGCCTTAGTGATTGAGGTTGCCCTCTTTAACCTGGCGACTCGCTTTCAACTCTTAGACCAAGAAGGAGCTTATCAGTCCATTTCAGTATCCTCTCTGTTGGAAAAAGGCAGAGCCGCAAACTTAGTCAATGTGTACCGTGTGGCTAATAACCTGTCTGACCGTATCAGTCGTGATATTGAACAGTTTCTTTTGAGCTATGAACCAGAAGCAGAGGCAGTGAAACCAAAAGTTATTGAAGAAGAGAAAGAAGTCATAGGACCAGAACCACTTCAAGAGATTACTTTTCGAGAAGAAGGCTTTATCATGATTGCAAGCCTTGATGAAGACCTGTCGCAACTGGATTTTCGAACGGGTCAAACAGAACACTTACCAGCTTATGAGAAATTGAATTTGACTCAGAAATTTGAGATACTGAGCCATTTTGACCAGGTACGAAACGACCTCCCTAAACTTCCGAACCTTAGACGTGGGGATTTTGATCATGAGATGGAAATGACCCCAATCTATGAAGGTGACACGCTTCTGACGTATTTGGAAGCAGATGGGACAGTTTATAAACTTCAGCGTCCTTTAACGATACAAGAAGAAGCTCTTTTAGGTGAGATTGGGCAAACAATTTTAACAGAGAATACGGAAAAGCTCACCAGTTTAGGGATAGACTTGACGAGCTTTGATGAGAATCAACGTGGGATTTTGCTAGATGCAGCAGGTCGCTTCCGTTTGGAAAATGCGGACCTTGCATTATTAGGCGGCTATCCCAAAGCCACAGTAACTCAACTAGCTCTTGCGACAGAATTGCTTCAGATGGGACTGAGTCATGACAAAGTTGAATTTTTCTTGACCAGTCAGCTGGATTTGGAAGATTTAAGACCAGTTGCTTATGGCTTTTTACACGAAGACTTATCTTTGGAAGAAGCTAGAACTTTTGAAGCAGAAAAACAGGAAACTCCAGACCTTGTCTTTAAATACTGGAGGGACACCTTTATTCAAACTGAGGCTGAAATGTCCATTCCTCAGCCGCCCCCCAACAATCCTATCATACAAGAAGCTCTTGAACGTTTTCCCCTTGACTCTATGGTAACTTATAAGGGACAAGACTTTAAGGTGATAGCCATAGAAGAGTCAGGGGTTAATGACCTCATTCGGATTGAATTACAAAATGATTTCACGGATTTGATTGAACAAAATCCAGTCCTTTTCTTACGGACACTAGACGAAATCACTCAGGCTCTCCATGTTCCTTCTGTCGAAGAAAAAGAAGAGATGGAGCAAACCAGTCAGGAATTAGACCTCTTTTCCTTTATGGATATGGAAGAACAAAAAGAGCCAGTTTCTCAAGTGATGATGACAGCAAAACCAGTCAACGCAATAGAAGAGAAAGTACCAGAAAGTATTGAGATGGAGACTGATTCAGAGGTAGCTGATGTCGTTGAAACCATTCCTACCGTTGATTTTCACTTTCCAGAAGATCTGACAGACTTTTACCCTAAGACAGCTAGAGATAAGGTGGAGACGAATATTGCTGCCATTCGTCTTGTGAAAACACTTGAAGCAGAACAACGACAAGCGACTCCGAGTGAACAAGAACTTTTGGCCAAATATGTGGGTTGGGGTGGACTTGCTAACGATTTCTTTGATGACTATAATCCTAAGTTCTCTAAAGAACGTGAAGAACTAAAAAATTTAGTATCCGATAAGGAATATTCGGATATGAAACAGTCCTCTCTAACAGCTTATTACACTAATCCTGCCCTTATTCGCCAGATATGGGATAAGTTGGAACGAGATGGCTTTAAAGGCGGAAAAATTCTAGACCCTTCCATGGGGTTTCGTGTCATAATAATGACACAGGCAAATAGTCAAGTAAGTACAAGGGTTTTAGAGCTTCTACCAAAGTTTAAAATCAAAAAAATGAATCGTTGATGTGCTGTTTAGAGCAGTTATTACGAAAATAAATGTTGTAACCAGTACATCAGCATAAAGGAGGAACTCACATGTCTAAGGCAAAAAAAGACACGATTGAAGCAAAAGGTTTTGCTATTCAAATTTATACTGAAGACTTTAAAAACGACTATATAAGTCTAACGGATATTGCTAGATATAAAAGTGATGAACCATTTATAGTTATTAATAACTGGTTGAGAAGCAAAGATAATATTCAATTTTTAGGTTTATGGGAATCAATGCATAATCCTGATTTTAAACCTATCGAATTCGATAGGTTTAGAAATGAAGCAGGTAGTAATGTATTCACACTATCACCACAAAAATGGATTGAAAAGACAAATGCGATAGGCATTGTTTCTAAGTCAGGACGATATGGAGGCACATTTGCTCATAGTGATATAGCAATGGAATTTGCTTCATGGATTTCACCAGAATTTAAGCTTTACATTATTCAAGATTATAAGAGACTTAAATCAGATGAAAACTCAAGATTGTCACTGGGATGGAATCTGAATAGAGAAATTTCCAAGATTAACTATAAAATTCATACGGATGCAATCAAAGAGTATCTCTTAAAGGATCTTACCAACGAACAGCTATCCTATAAGTACGCAAGTGAAGCAGATATGCTAAATGTTGCTTTATTTAATAAAAGAGCTAAACAGTGGCGTGAAGAAAATCCTGACTTAAAGGGTAACATGAGAGACTATGCAAGTCTAAATGAGTTGTTGGTGCTTGCAAATATGGAAAGCTATAATGCGGTTCTTATCGGCAAAGGTATGGAACAAAAAGAAAGAATGATAGAACTGAGAAAGCTTGCGAGAACTCAGCTGATGTCAATTGAAAAGTTGAACAATACAGGAATTAAGAGCTTAGAAGATAAGTCAAAGAAATAGAGAGGTCTGTTATGAGATGGGCATTGAAAATTATCTTATTTCCAATAATATTGCTCTTGTCGATACTAATTGCTTTTCTAAAATTTATTATAAAAGTTAGTGGAATGATTTTAGGTATAATATCTTTCCTAGTATTTATTGGAGCAGTAGCTTGCTTCATACAAAAAGATATGGCAACAGGAATGGTAGCATTACTACTATCTTTCTTAATCAGTCCTTATGGACTACCTAAAATTGCACTGTGGATTACAGCATACCTTGAAGTAGCGAAGGATACATTAAAGGAAATATAAGGGATCTAAGACGATGGAACATAAATCTATCGTCTTTTTCTATGCCTAAATTTAAGAGAAAGGAGACGATGAAATGAGTATGTATTTATTTGATGAACAACCTATACTGGCAAACAAAGCATTAGCCAGAGAATTAGGCTTAAATGAAGCCCTTGTGCTTCAACAAATAAATTACTGGATTGAGATAAATAAGAAGTCTGGCAATAATTACCATGATGGTAAATATTGGACATATAACTCAATAAGAGCATGGCAAGAAAAAGATTTCGACTATTTAAGTGTCGATACAGTGAAACGAACTTTTTCTAAGCTTGAAAAAGCGGGATATCTTTTAGTTGGAAACTATAATAAAGATCCTAGAGACAAAACAAAGTGGTACACAATAAATGACAAGAAATTAGAAGAACTTTATCTCGAATTAAATCAAAGAAAACAAGAGAAAGAAAGAGAAATATTAGAACAAGTAAGTAAAAGAGATATGCCTAATGCATTAGGGCAAAATGCACCAATGGAAGAGGGCAAAATCAACCAATGCAATGAGGTATTTAGCACCGATGCATTTGATGAAAATCTACCAGTGCATTATGGCAACTTGCATGAACCATTACCAGAGATTACTACAAATAATTCATCAAAGATTACTTCATATATTTCTACAGAGAATTCCTCCCACCTACCCATCTATGAAAGAGATTTGTTTTATTCAGGGGACGGAATGGAGGATAGATGCAAAAAAATAAAATCATATAAATCTTGTTTAGAAGAATTAAGAGAAAGTACGGGATATAACGAACACATGAAGCTGGGTAATAAGATTACTGCTAAAACCTTTGATGAAATAATTAAAGTTTTAGCTGATGTTATGGTATTAAATGCGGAAGATACAGTCACAATAAATCAAACAAAATTACCAGCATATGTTGTTCAAGAGAGATTTAAAGAATTAGATTCTTCACATATGGAGTATCTTGTAAATGCTTTATCAGAGAATGAATCAAAAATAAGGAATGTAAGAGCATTTATTTTAACGGCAGCATATAATGCCCCAAGCAATATGGATGCCTATTATACAGCACTTGTTAGTTATGATATGAGGGAAGGAGGTTACTAATGATAAATGAAGAAATTTCTAATAGAGTAGTTAATATTGAAGTGAATGTCTTAAAGTCAACATATCAAGAAATCTTAAGTCAGGTAAAGAAGTTACAACAGAGATCTAAACAACATGGTGGCTTAGATAAACTTATCAAGGCTGAGGGAAATGAAATCAAACTAAAAGATATGGTAAAGAAAGGACAGCTTGAAGAAATCAATGTTAAAGATGGTGAGCTAAAAGAACTCAAAAAAGAACTAAATAAACATGGTGTTAAATTCTCAGTGATGAAAGATAAGGAGACAGGAATACATTCAGTATTTTTTCAAGCCAAAGATACTAAGGTTTTAAACAAAGCTTTTCAAAATGTTCTTTCTAAAATTGAGAAAAAAGAGAAAAATAAGGAGTCCATTCATAAAAGCATAGAAAAATTCAAGGAGATGGCAAAGAACACTGTTTCTAAAGATAAAGTCAAGAATAAACAAAAGGAGCAGAGCCTATGATAGATAAGATACTAAAAGACATCAAAGGCTTATTTAAGGTGCAGGATAAGGCAAAGTTTCTAAAACAGAACATTCCCTATCTTGCATTTTTCTATGTTGGCAATATCTTTTCTCACCATGTAAGAGCTTATACAGGTGGCGATGTAATAGATAAAATCTTTCAGGGGATATTAGAACTTAATACCATGAGTTTTATTCCAAGCGTTCATCCAATAGATGTTTTAATGGGTGTGGGCGTGGCAGCTTTAATTAAATTTATCGTCTATACCAAAGGGAAAAATGCTAAAAAGTTCAGACAGGGGAAAGAGTATGGATCAGCACGATGGGGAACTGCAAAAGATATTCAGCCTTATGTAGATGAGAAGTTTCAAAATAATATCTTGCTTACTCAAACCGAGCGATTAACTATGAATGGCAGACCTGCTAATCCGAAGTATGCTCGAAATAAAAATGTTTTGGTTATAGGTGGTTCAGGCTCCGGAAAGACAAGATTTTATGTAAAACCGAACCTAATGCAAATGCACTCGTCATATTGTGTAACAGATCCTAAAGGAACAATAGTCATTGAGTGTGGGAAGATGCTTGAAGATAATGGTTATGAGATAAAAATCTTAAATACCATCAACTTTAAAAAGAGCATGAAGTACAATCCATTCGCCTATCTCAGAAGTGAAAAAGATATCCTCAAATTGGTACAGACAATTATTGCAAACACTAAGGGTGAGGGAGAAAAAGCAGGTGAAGATTTTTGGGTGAAAGCTGAAAAACTCTATTATACAGCTCTTATCGGCTATATCTTCTATGAAGCTCCAAGAGAAGAAAAGAACTTTGCAACACTACTGGATATGATAGATGCTTCAGAAGTCAGGGAAGATGATGAAACATATATGAATCCTATTGACAGACTCTTTGAAGCATTAGAAAAGAAAGAGCCTACACACTTTGCAGTAAAGCAATATAAAAAGTACAAACTTGCTGCTGGAAAAACAGCAAAGTCTATTCTTATATCATGTGGTGCAAGGCTTGCTCCTTTTGATATAAAAGAGCTTAGGGACTTGATGAAAGAAGATGAACTTGAGCTTGATACACTGGGAGATAGAAAAACAGCACTTTTTGTTATTATCTCTGATACAGATGATACTTTTAACTTTGTGGTGTCTATTATGTACTCGCAGTTATTTAACTTACTTTGTGATAAGGCGGATGATGAATATGGAGGACGATTACCTGTTCATGTAAGATGCCTTCTTGATGAGTTTGCAAATATAGGCTTAATTCCCAAATTTGAGAAATTGATTGCGACAATCCGTTCAAGAGAAATTTCAGCAAGTATTATCTTGCAGGCACAGTCTCAGCTAAAGGCAATCTACAAGGATAATGCAGATACCATTGTAGGTAACTGTGATAGCACTTTGTTTCTTGGTGGAAAGGAAAAGACCACACTAAAGGAGCTATCTGAAACACTTGGTAAAGAAACCATAGATCTGTATAACACATCGGAAACACGATCCAATGCCAATAGCTATGGACTGAATTACCAAAAGACAGGAAAAGAGCTGATGAGTCAAGATGAGATAACGGTTATGGATGGCAGTAAATGTATTTTTCAGCTTCGAGGTGTAAGACCGTTTTTATCAGATAAATTTGATATTACAAAGCACAAGAATTACAAGCTACTTGAGGACTATGATAAAAAGAATTTGTTTGATATTGAAGACTATATCAAGAGAAAAGGCAAAGTTAAGATGAATAGAAATACAGTAATTACAAGATTGTAATATTCTTCTGTTATAGCTTTATGTGGCATGGGTATATTTGGTATAATAGAACAAATTTGAATTTGTGGAGGAAATGATATGCTAAAAGGAATAGGATATTTATTATTTGGAGTAGGTTTATGTTTTATGTCTCCTAAATTTATCAAACAATATAAAAAAGATAAAAACATTGAAAATATCCTTGAGGTTATTGGAGTTATATTATTAGCGGCTTCAAGTATTCTTTTAGGGGTTTTGGAATTTTTGTAGAATTACAAATTCAAGTTTGTCGAATGGAATATAAAACATCAAAGACGATAGAAAAGCAACATCTATCGTCTTTTTTCATGCCTATTTTCAATTTATATTGCGATCAATAAATAGGAAAAACTCGCAGAGAAGCTAACTAGTATTTCAAATGCCTCTCACTAATATATACACGACAAAATGCTAGTTCCCTTAAATATGTTACAGAAAGTAAAGGAGAAAAGATGATAAGGATAAGAAGCCCTACCTAATAGATAACTAAATATACAAATACTTGGCGATTGGAATTAACTTTTCAGTCGCTTTTTTAATTGGAGGAAAAATGGATAAAGAGATGATTAATATCAATGCCAATCTGTTAAAAGAACCTACTTTTGGAACTTTTACAAGAGGTGATGAAGAGGTTCAAGTTGTAAATTTTGCTCTTTCGAAAGGATATGGAAAAGGTAGAGAGTATATCAACTGTGCAGCCTATGGCAATAAATCTGACGTGGCTAAGGAATTTTCAGAAGGTGATTTCATTCATGTATATGGCTACTTCAATAAACGAACTAAAAATGGAAAGACATATAAGAATTTTGTGGTTATGTCTATGAACAAAATTGAAAAGAAAGAAGAAAACGAGGAGGAATAAATAATGGATTTTTTCGTACAAGCAGTTAATGTATTAAAGATTTTGGTAATGGCAGTAGGTGCTGGTCTTGGAGCATGGGGTGTTATCAACCTTATGGAGGGATATGGTAATGATAATCCTGGAGCAAAATCTCAGGGTATTAAACAGCTAATGGCTGGGGGAGGTATCGTTCTAATCGGCTTAAAACTAATTCCATTACTTTCAAATGTATTGAAGTAAGGAGAGTAGCCTATGTTTGGTATTTTCGATAAGATAGAGGAATTTTTTAAAGAGCTTCTTCTCGGAGGTATCCAAGCAAATCTTGAGTCAATGTTTATCGACATTAATGATAAAGTCGGAGCAGTTGCAACCGATATAGGAAAGACACCAATGGGATGGAACTCAGAGGTATTTAACTTTATTAAGAGTATCAATGATAGTGTCATTATTCCAATTGCGGGTTTAATCATTACAGCAGTTTTATGTATTGAGCTGATAAATATGGTTATGCAAAAGAACAATATGCACGATACAGAT